>NZ_JBHTNH010000009.1:0-13206 GCF_042679865.1 Lentibacillus salinarum
ACTATAATCACAAGTTCAGCATGCGCTGTCACCGAGGGTTTGGAAAAGCAAAACCAGAGTTGGTACGCATGTTTGAAGAACTAGAAGGTCAGGCTCAAACATAACCCGCCATCCTTGACCTTGTTTGTGGTCGTGGTGGTGTTATCTTGGCGGATGGGAAAAATAAAGCCCTAAAGGGACACCATCCGCACACCTAGCGTACCACGACCGATCTCTTCTACGTTCCCGCTGGCCGGGTCCCTGAACCCAACACAGCGGATCACGAAGAAGAGGCACAAGGTCAAGGACAAGCAGCTGGCGCTGTGGCTCAGAGCAATCTCTTAATGATGACGCTTTACCNCAGGGTCATTTACACAAGATTATTGACACACCCAGCGCTCCCCCCAAACTTAAATATGATATGTTGTAAAAGTATCAATAAAACGATTATCCAAAGTAAAATACCGATAAATATAACAACGTGGATGATTGACAATGGGATTCCTGCTGCAGAGCTTGTTAATGAAACTACGCTTGGAAATAGATTAATCTCGCTTATTAATAATAATCCAGTGTATATCAAGGTGATAAATTTCCCAATAAACGTTACGATTTTCTTGGCATTTGGTAACATAGCGTATATAATATCTACTTTAATTTGACCATCCGTTTTTTCTACTAGACATGCCCCTAAAAAAACCATCGAAATCATTAATAATTGGCTGATTTCTTCGGGCCATATTAAAGCTGAATTAAAAATATTTCTAGCGACAATTTGGGAGACTATACTAGCGACAATGCCACACATCATCGTTATCCCAACAAAATTAATAACTTTTTCTGACCATATAAATAGTTTCTCCATTGTAGCCTCCTTTTGGTCCGGGGAAAGAAAACACTCTCCCCAGATCTATTCAATAGGATCACTTATCTAGACAAATGACAAGGAATGGTAGTTAATCACCCATTTCTATTATTTGGTTGTATAACTCCCCCCAAGAATCTTTATACTGTTCATTTACCTCATCACCTTTTTCTTTGAATTCTTCAAGCTGAAGCCCATTGTCTTCCCCAATTATATTCACACCTGCTTCTTCTGCTTCATTTCTCCATTGGTTTTCCTGTTCCTTTATATCATTTGCTAGTTGATTCGTTCCTTCTGTAGCAGCATCTAAGAGTGCATCTTGGTCTTCAGATGAAAGTTGTTCATATTTTTCGTTATTCATAAAAATACCAGCAAGCGACATTAGATGTTCGGTTTCAATTATATAATCTTGCATTTCATGTATTCCGTTAGGGACAACCGCTGATAAGGGGTTTTCCTGTCCATCGATAACACCTGTGGTTAATGATGTAGCTACCTCTGAAAAAGGCATCGGTGTCGGTGCAGCACCAAACGCAGATATCGTATCTTGATATATTTCTGACGGAACGACGCGTATTTTTAAACCATTAAGATCATCAACAGATTTGATTTCTTTGTTTGAAGTAATGTGTCTAAAACCCATGGGATAAGCAGTTATAAACCTTAATCCCTCATCTTCAATTTCTTTATTAACCTCTTCCACGATTGGAGACCGAGGATCAACTGCCTTTAAGGCGTGTTCAAGATCATTATAAATATAGGGTGCATCAAATAATGAAAGTTTTGGCGACAAATCAGCAGCATTACTTGGAATTATTTGATTAAAATCTACCGTCCCAGTAAGAACCGGTTGAATTCCATATTCTGCAATAGCATCACCAAAATATGTCTCAACCTCAATTCTCCCTTCTGTTTTTTCTTCAATTAAACTTGCAAACAGCTCTCCAAAATCCCGATGAGGTTGTGATGTACTAGTATTATTAAATTTCAACACAACCGGTTCTTCCGAATTTGTATCTTGATTTTCATTCGCGTTAGATTCATTTGTAGTTGATTCATTCGAACAACCTACAAATACTATACAAAATATTAAGATAATTGATGGTACTTTAAAACCTAGCCTCATTATAAAACCCCCTCGTATTGTAAAATTAGACGCCTTATTTTGGCATTGGCTTGCCAATTTCATTCCAAAATTCCTCCCTAAGGATGTTCTCCTCCTCTTCTTTTTGTAACATCTCAGGAAGAATTTCTTTAGCTTTTTCCGGGTATAAGAAAGCGATTCCATTATCATCAGCTATAACTAAATCCCCAGGATTCACATCTACTCCCCCTATTTTGACGGGAACCCTCACTGCACCTTGATTGCCTTCCGGTTTACCAACTAATGCATTAATATATTTTGCAAAGCAAGAAAACCCCATGTCCTCCATCTCCAAACAATCTGTAACTGCTCCGTCAACGACAAGCCCATTAATGCCTAGTCTAATAGACTTAAAGGTGCTTACTTCACCAGCACATGCATAAGTTGATCCATCTGCATCACTCACAACTAAAACATCGCCTTCTTGGACTAATTCGTATGCCTTTTTTATAGCTCCAATATCCTCCCCCATCATTTGAACTGTAAATGCGGTCCCTACACATTTTGCATTTCGAAATACCGGTTTAATTCCTGGGTCACAAAACCCTGTTCTTAAATAATGCCCAACTGTTGCAGGTGTAGTTTTTTTAAATCCCTCGATTAGCGCGTTATCAACTCGAGGAAAATCTGATCCAATTTTAATCATTTATTTTAAACCTCCATATATTTATAATAGAATCTCAAGATTGTCTCTTACTATTTATTTAAGACATGTATTTACTGTTTCTCTGCCTCATTAATAATTGAACTTAAACCGATTAAATCTGCAATATGTGCGCCATTTTTAACTTTTTCGGCAATAGCGGCTTCCTTTTTTTCAATGGCCACTGCTTTATCCAATATTTCCTCAATTTGTCCTTTTGGAACTACAGCAACCCCATTATCATCCCCAACAATGAGATCACCTTGATTTACAGTAACCCCTCCACAAACAATCGGGGAACCTGTCGTTCCCAATGTTTTATTACTTCCTACCCTTGGTGAAATATATCGTGAAAAGGTCGGAAAACCTAGCTCACGGATATCAGCAACATCTCTAACCGCACCATCGACCACTATGCCCTTCACTCCTCTCTGCATGGCCTCCATACTAGTTAGTTCACCCCAGAGAGCTTCGTTGCAGTTACCATTACCTTCTACCACCAGAACATACCCACTTGGTACTTCAGCTAAAGCTTTATGACATGTGATAATGCCACCTGGATAACATTTCACCGTATAGGCGGGGCCCATTAAATTTACATTAGAAGCAATTGCTTTTATCTCTACATCCATAGTGTTCATTTTGTTCATTGCATCACTTATCCCTGTAGTAGGATAAAACTCTGTCATAATATACCTCCCTCGTAAGATCGAACGATTAATCAAGCACAAAGCAATTAAACTAATCCCCCTTTTCACCATTTTCACTCATTATACACAACAAAATGTTGTTTGTAAACAATTTTTACAATAATTTATTGTATTAAGAAGGTTTGTCCAATTTCTAATTGTATAATTCTGGTGAGATGCTTTAGAAGGGGACTGCGTATGCACAAATTTAGCGAACGTTTAAAAGATCTTCGTATAGATAACGGTTATCGGCAGGATGAAATCGCAAAACAGCTTAACGTAACCACTAGCGGTTATGGTTACTACGAGCAAGGTCGAAATGAACCTTCGTTAGAAACCGTTAAAAATATAGCTAATACATTTAAAGTATCTACTGATTATTTACTTGGCTTAATAGACACACCTAATCCGCCTATCTACTATTCGATTACAGAAGATCTATCGTTAAATGAATCAGAAATATTAACACTGAAGAAAATGAAAAAGTTAAACCTTCTCAGTGAAATCAGCCAGCAGCCAAATGAAAATGCAGAACGGCTGTATCGATACTGGAAATTTATCAAATCCGAACATAATGATAATTAATTGCAAAAGTCCCTTGAATGTCTATACACGCAAGGGACTTTTTATCGGATATCATTTTTAATGCCATAGATAGGCTTTTTTCTATCGACTATAAATTCCAGCAGTCTTCAAAGATTCCATTAAATACTATTCCCCCACACGCTCCGTAAAAAAAGGATAAAACTTCAATATTCTCCCATAAGTCCCGGAATCCTTAATTGGGAAGCAAGTCTCTCTGTTAACACAACGCGAATGCGTAATTGTATTCATAATATCCAAGACGACGAGATCTTTGTTGCGAAAATAGGATTGGCATCTTGGGCATCTAATTAAATTCATGGATGGTAGTCAGTCCCCTCATAACAGTTTAATCGTTGCCCTTCACAGTATCCTCCGAAACACCCTCCCTGCTCAACAATCTCCTGAACAGACATGTCCTCGTTAATGAAATAGTCACCACTTCCTCCTCCAATCACTATTATACATCCCCATATCTTCAGCAACTTGTGCCATGCCATGACGATTAATCGTGCTGCCGCTTCGATAATAATTCCCATCTTCCGGCTCCAGCCGTTGTTGCTGCCAAACAATCGCCTGCTTCTTCTTGTCGCTCGTCTCTTTGTGAATCAAGTCAATTATACGGTTGCGGATCATATAGTTGAAGTAGGTTGCCATTGGTCCTTTATCCGGCTTACATTTCCGGTCGGAGTTCCATATCGGTCCCAAACCGTCCTGGTAAAGATCTTGATGTCGTTCTTCTACCCGTAATCGGTGGCGTTGATAACGAAACCTCCGCTCATTCTGCTTGAAAAAATCTTCAAACGTTACGTTATTCTTCTCATTTTCCCCCATTTGTAAGCTCCCCCTCCATCTAATAAACTGCACGCTTCAGACCATCACTTTTCATTACTACGGATCGTGTGTGTGTATGGTGGCATGAAAGGGCAAATGCCTGTAATCATTTTCATGCAGCTTTCTTGGAGGTCGATCAACAATAGTAATTACTTGTATAATAGAACAAATGTTCGTTAATGTAAAGTGTTGTTTGAGTAAATTTAGTGCTGTTTTCGCACATTTGAATGAAAAAGAAGCTGAAAAATAACTGGCAAACCGGCGACAGTAGACAGTTTTCTTCTCTATGCTTCAATGGCGTGTCTATCAAATCAAAGGATAAGTGCAGAGGACCGGTACTTTGTTCCAATGATAAATCCCCCTTCCGGAACTCGTGTTCGATTACCTACCGAGGCTACTGGCATTTTTGACGAGTGGGTAAGCCATCCCCTTCTTCCGATAACAATTGCCATCATCAATATGAATGCAATATTTCATTGCGTAACGGGCCGTTTTTTGTCTCCTGATTTTCCTCCTGACGCGGGTCTTGAATGTGGTAATAAATCCACCCGCTCGTTCTGTTTGAAAATCCCCTCGAATGTGAGTTTGTTATTTGCCATCCTTCTCCCCACATAATGTCAGCATCAACGCTTAGTCGACTCCTCTTCATAACTATAATCGAGACATTTAAGAAGTTGGGGGCATGCGATTTTTTATTTTATCGGATGGAAGACGCCACTTTTCTCAAGTCCGTTTCGATTATAGGGGTGAACGAGACAGTTTATAACCAAGTTTAGGTGGTACTATAAAAAACCTGGGAAATACCGGTTTAACTGAAAGGTTCAATTTTTGCGTTAGTGAAACAAAACCACAGATCAAAAAGCCACCAGTTTTAATACACCCTGGGGTTCATATACAATACTCTCCAAAATGGTGTGTGTTAGAAAATCTGTTAACTCCGTTAGCCATGTTCTAATCGACTGAATCATGAATATAATATTTATAAACACGTAAATAATTTTCAACATTATAATAACTTTTGGTGGACTCGCCTTGAGATAAATATTCTATTTAAAAGGGTGTGTTAGTTCATTAAAGATAAGGCCACTTTAAAAGGGCTTACATTTTAAGAAGGGGGAAGTAAAGTGACTGACAACAACAATAATAAAACAGATAATACAACAACAAATAGCACGTCCCAAAACGATACAAATCAGGACCATGATCCAAGCCGACGTAGATTTGTCAAAAACACGGGTATGGTAGTTGGTGGGTTGGCAGGTGGTTCGCTGCTGGGTGGGCTGTTGACTAATCAGTTCCAATCCGAAACGGCAACTGCTCCAGGAGAGGAAAAAGAAGTAGTGGATTATAGTGAAACACGTATGTTTTTCAAACGAAAAAAAGACTTTGATATTCTCAGTATTGCAACAGAGCGTATATTTCCAGAAGATAAAAATGGTCCTGGTGCGATCAAGTTAGGTGTTCCTTATTACATTGACAAACAATTGGCGGGGGACTGGGGTAAAAACACGGAGATGTACATGAAAACTCCATTCCAAGATAATGAAATACCTTTGAAAAGGGAACAGGTGTTTTTGAAAGGTGTACGTAAAATGAATGCAGAAAGTCAAAAACAATTTGATGATGACTTTGATGAGCTGGAAAAAGACAAACAAATTGAAGTCATGCAGTTATTTGAAGACGATAAGGTAGAGATGGAATTAATCAGTTCAGCTGATTTTTTTGAAATGCTTAAAACCGCTGTAATGGAAGGATGTTATTCCGATCCCATCTATGGCGGAAATAAAAATATGGAAGGTTGGAAAATGAAGGAATATCCAGGTGTTCAAATGTCTCATCGGGATATTTTGGAAGAGGAAGAATTTGTAGTAATTGAGCCCAAAAGTCTAAAAGATCACGAATCAGTATAAAGTTATTAAGATTATAAGTTCATTTCATTTATATGAATTTGTGTAGAGTTAAGACCAATTTAACCGCTAGAATGACCAGAAGTAAATCGGAAATTCCGAAACCTACTCTGACCCTGGCTCTCAAAAATTGGATAACTGGATGTTTACCTCTAAGAAAAAGAGAGCACTTTGGAGATAATTAAGTATATTGTGGGAGGGCTAAAATGGTAAAAAAAATGGATAAAGTGGATGTTGTGACTGTAGGTGTGGGTTGGACGGGAGGAATCATTGCTGCTGAACTTACGAAAGCTGGTTATAAAGTCGTGGGACTTGAAAAAGGGCATGACAGAACAATAAATGATTACTTGTATGATAGAAATGAACTAAAGTATTCCTCCAGAGGCGAAATGATGCAAGATTTAAATAATAATACAATTACTTATCGAAATAATTTAGACCAGAAAGCTAAACCGGTCAGAAATAAGGACTCTTTAGTATTAGGAACAAGTGTCGGTGGTGGAGGCAGTCATTGGGCTGCCCAGACACATCGCTATTTCGGATATGACTTTGAAATCCGGAATAAAATGATTGAAAAATACGGAGAAGATAAAATACCAAAAGGGATGATACTGAAAGACTGGGGCATTACCTACGATGAATTGGAGCCTTACTATGATCGCATGGAAAAGACGATGGGTGTTTCAGGTGAGGAAGATCCCTTGGCAGAGGAACGGTCTGACTCTTATCCGACATCACCAAATAAACTACCACCATCTATGAAGCTATTTCGTGAATCTGCTGAAAATCTTGGTTATCATCCTTTCGTCAGACCTACCGGGATTGCATCTGAACAATATGAAAATCCGGACGGCCAGACGATTGAAGCCTGTCAATATTGCGCCTTTTGCTCGAACTTTGGTTGTGATTGGGGGGCCAAAGCAGATCCGATCATCACAGTAATTCCAACAGCTCAAGAAACTGGAAACTTTGAACTTCGCACTCATTCTGAGGTGAAACGTGTCTTATATGAAGGCGACAAGGCGACTGGTGTTTTATATGCAGATACTAGAACCGGCCAGGAATATGAACAGCCAGCAGATGTAGTAGTGTTGACTAGCTTTGTGTTCAATAATGTTCGCTTATTACTTCTATCAGAAATCGGGGAGCCTTACAATCCGAAAAACGGAAAGGGAATTATTGGTAAACATTTTACAGATCACCATTTTGAACCGATTACTAGAGGATTTTTCGATGACAAAAAATTTAATAATTATATTGGGTCCGGGGGACTTGGTGTCTGCTTTACGGATTATGGCGCAGATCATTTTGATCATTCAGATGTTAATTTTCTTCATGGAGGCCAAATTGAAATACAAATCGGCGGGAATGGTCCGATAAGTAACAATCCTGTTCCCGAGGGAACACCTACTTGGGGAGAAGAATTCAAAAAACAATCTTTAAAATACTATAATAGATATCTTGATGTAAGCTTTAAGATGGCAACACTACCTTATGAAGACCATTATATGGATTTAGATCCGACATATAAAGATGATGCAGGTGATCCGTTGATTCGCTGCACGTATGATTTCACAGATGATTACCATGCACGAAGTGAATTTTTGCAAAATAAATGTTATGAAGTTTTAGAAGAAATGGGAGCAGATATTATTGAAAAACATAAATTGCCAGACCACTTTGATGGTAGCTTTCTCTTCCAGCATAACGGCGGTGGTGCGGTCATGGGAGACAGCCCAGAAAACTCTGCTGTAAACAATTACTCACAAATGTGGGAAATGGATAATCTGTTTGTCTGTGGTGCTTCAGCTTTTCCGCACTTTGGCATCACGAATCCGACACTAACCGTAGGAGCTTTAACCTACCGAGCATCTGAAGGGATTATTGATTATCTAGATAATGAAGGCGGTCTTCTTGTTAGTAGTAACAAAGAAAAACAAACGAATGAAGTTTAATGTTTGATTGAAGTTTTAAAAACATCAATGAGTAAAAAAGATGGAGGATTATTAGTTTGGGAGAAGTGTTTAGTAAGTAATATATGTTCGAAAGCTAAACAAAAATAATCGGAAGTACAGAAGTCCAGAATCGGGGATGAGGAGGTGATTTCATTGGGAATAGCCCAAATCGGTTTTCCTGGCTTAATTCTTATCATTATTGTAGCACTAATCATTTTTGGCCCCAAAAAGCTGCCCGAAATCGGCAAGGCTGCTGGACAGACCTTGCACGAATTTAAAAATTCAACGAGTGAATTGCTGAGTGATGATGATAAAACTGATAAAACAAGCGGCGGTAACTCCGAGGATTCGCACAAGTAGGCATAAGCCGCTCCCTTCTTAAAAGAGCGGCTCCTTAAACCTGCAATAGTGGAATTGCGACCTTTGTCAATCTGGCCCTGTACACCTTTTCGCAGTCTTCCACCGAATAAATGACTCGAGATGGCTCTTATCTTTGCGGACGTTTAAATGGATGAAGCCCTTCTGTTCTAGGATGATATCTTCCACACGTATCGATCCTTTGGGGGCGTCATATTATGCCGCCGCCTTTAGTTCATGTTGCATCAGATATCCGCCAAATGTCCAATTAATGGATGAGCTTCTTCCTGATTCCATTACCCAGTGAAAACCACGACAGCTTCTTTTAATTCCCCCACGGAACGAAAACTGTTCCATTTCAGACAGCGTTTGTGCAGAATGGAGAAAAAATGTCTCCACCTGGTTGACCCAGGAAGCATGAATGGGCGTATAGTGGAAGGAAAATCGGTTATTGTGCTTTTTGTTAAACGTGCTCCACCTGCGGTATGGGACATCTTTGTGCCTCAATCGGATAATCTTTTTCTCTTCTAATTCGATCAATGCTACTACTTCCAGCAAGGGGAATGACAGCATTATTCCTGGTGTACATTCGGTCATCAATTAAGTAACAAATCGTTTGAACGGTCCGGCTTTTCATGTCGGTTAAAATAAGCTTTCCTGTAATACATTCAAAAAGTTCTGCCTTATCGATTCCACTTTCTCCACAAAACCACTCCCTTTAAGTACAGTTTTACAGTTAGACAAGCTTTTTCACGGTTGCATATGTGTATATTCAATTAAGTTCTGTTTCTGTGAAAGTAATATCTGTGTCACATCTAATAACCTCGACAAAATTAGATTTTAATCTCTCTTGACGAAATTTCAAAATAGATTAATATGAAAATATAGAATATTGTTTCAATTAATGGTTGGATTACTATCAAATGTTTGTAAAGGGGAGGTGGTTATTGAGGATCAAGGAAAAATTACATTTGAAAGTGTATACAAGAGATTTAAATGCATGATAAAAACTAATTTAGGAAGGGGATTATAATGGCTAACGTAGACTTAGCTTATATGTCTGTTGCTGATTTATCGTTAAAAATAAGACGCCGGGAGATTTCACCTGTCGAGATTATAGAGTCTACTATTGAACAAATAGAAAAAAGAAATGATCGTTTGAATGCTTTTGTGTATTTAGGTTTTGATGAAGCAAGACAGAAAGCAAAGAATGCTGAAAAGGCTTTAATGTCAGGCGAGGCCATTGGACCTCTGCACGGCATCCCTACTGCTATGAAAGACTTATTTGATTTTTACCCGGGATGGCCCTCAACATTAGGCGGGATTCGTGCCCTGAAAGATAATATAGCAGATAATCATTGTGTATATGCTGAGCGAATTGAACAGTCGGGTGCCATTCTTATGGGGAAAACTAACAGTCCTGTAATGGGATTGCGTGGAGTTACCGACAACTATTTATTCGGACCAACACGTAATCCGTTTGATCTTACAAAAAATAGTGGTGGATCATCCGGTGGAGGTGCGGCAGCTGTGGCTGATGGACTGGTTCCGATAGCAGAAGGAACAGATGGGGGCGGTTCAATCCGAATCCCTGCGTCATGGTGTGGATTATATGGCTATAAGGCTTCTTTTGGCAGAGTTCCTTTCGTATCTCGCCCTAATGCATTCGGTGCTGGCAATATTTTTCTATTTGAAGGAACATTAACAAGAAATGTGGAGGATGCGGCTATTGGATTAAATGCATTAAGTGGTTATCATCCGAGAGATCCTTTTAGTCTTGATATGGATGATGATTTTAGCAAGACATTGGGGCGCTCAATAAAAGGGTGGAAAATTGCTTATAGTCCAGACTTTGATGTCTTTCCTGTAGATCAAGAAGTTGAGAACGTTGTAACAAATTCTGTAAAAGCTTTTGAAGATATGGGTGCTCACGTTGAGAAGGTTAATTTAGGGATTAAACGCTCACAACAGGAATTGAGTGATCTTTGGTGTAGATTGATGATTATTTCGAATATAGAAGCGTTGGAAGAATTTAAAAAAGGCGGTCTTGACATTGTAAACGATTATCGTAATGATCTCCCTCCGGAATATGTCAGTTGGCTGGAAAAGGGATACAACATGGATATACATGACATTATCAGGGACCAACAAATAAGAACAGAGATATATGATGCGATTCAAGATATATTTGAGGATTATGATTTATTAATTACTCCGACTTTGGCATCCCTACCTGTAGAGAACGCCGATAATGGTAACACTAAAGGACCTACACAAATCAATGGTGAAGCGGTAGATCCTTTAATTGGATGGTGTCTCACATATTTTACAAATTTTACAGGACATCCTTCAGCGTCCATCCCTGCAGGACTTTCAAACAGTAATATGCCAGTTGGAATGCAAATTATCGGTAAGAGATACGCTGATGAAGATGTACTTGCAGCAAGTGCCGCATTCGAGAGAATAAAACCTTGGCATGACATATACAATCTAATACAAAAAGAAACGGTATAGGAATTGAGTAGGGAGAGGTTGACTAAACTCTCCCTATCCCCCTCCACCAGGTTATGTAGGATTCCGAATACGATGGTTCCATTTAGTCAAATGAATCATTGTTATACTAACCAAATAACCCTATACCATTGTTTACACCAATATTATACTCGAGGGGCATTATGTACAGGATAAGCCTATTTGGCTATTCGTCAATGCGAAAGTCGAGTAGAAAACAGGCGCGCGCATTCAATAGAATCACGTTTCCTGTAGCCCCTGCAATCCCGGACGGTCGGATTTTCCGGTTCGGTTTTGACATTGGGTCTTTTATAGATTCTGTATCATGTTATCTGTATCCTTTGTTATGTTTTTTGTTTGTGTTGTTACTAACAATTAAAACATAGTTAAGGGATATTTTTGTATATTTTTACAAAAGTTGACTAATTACTTTTTGGACGTGCCTTATATACCCTTTTCACATTCAACATTTATCAACTCCAACAATTGGTGAAGAATCTAGTACCAAATAAGAATGTAATTTCTTGAACCACGATTGTTTCAAGTTCTTTCCCAAAGTACTCTTGCTGTCTATGAAATGATTTTGCGAAAACATCGGGGTTTTTTATTAAGTTCTCTTTATCAAATATAAACAAGAATAGGTGATCAGCTTTGTAATGAAAAGAATCCGCACCTAATTCCTCTGTAAGCTTACGTTTGTCTTCGTGGCATAATCATGATAAAAACGACAGAATTGACGATAGCTATAAGGAATCTCCTGATTCACCCTGCAACTTAAACAATACTCATTCCATAAAAGAGACAGAGGCACGCCACTCTTCGCCAACTCTTTATGAATGTGTTCGCAGTCTGGCATTCTTCTAAAATCAGATGAAGCATTCCTTTCTGGAAATAAAAGGTCTTGGAGTTCTGGATCCGACATGTCTTTCTCAAAGGGCCATGAAATACCATGAGTCTTCACTCTTTTCAGTACGTCACTTATGGTGTTCCTTGAATTGGAACAACTCGAAGCGATCCCCCTTTAACTCACTCCTTGGGCATGCATTCTAAGGATTTCACGATATTTAATCACAAAAAAACCTCCTATATAATGAATTTGCACATGATTGTGCAAATTCATTATATAGGAGATGGTTCAGTTTATGGCAGGCCTGCCTCAAAATTATGTCATAAGTGGCTCAAAAACATGGCAAGGGTGGTTCTATCTCATGTCTTTATTCACCATAAGACCACCATCGCTCACAAGTGCATACGTATAGTGATCTACGACGGAAAGATCGTCTTTATTATTAGGTTGCCGCAAGATGAGCTAGCGGTCCCCATTGTCAAGAAAATTAGTGTCTTGACAATGGGGTCCACCATAAAATGTTATCTTAAGGAACCAAAACAGTTCGCCCATTCACTCTTCCTTCATCTAACATTTTCAACACATCATTTGCCTGATCCAGCGGATAATGTGTGGAATGCAATCCCACCTTTCCTTTTGCGTAAAGTTGCATCAATTCATATAACTCGGTGTAGTTACCTACTAGATTTCCAATAATATTAAACTCGTTGTTAATTACGTCCAAAGACGGAACATGTAAGGCACCACCATAACCGATTACAAAATAGGGCTCTCCGCTATTTAATATGGAAAAAACAGTATAATAGAGCTACATCCAATCTATTATTTACCGGTTAAAACCAAAAACCGGACAAGGGAATGGATTCGATTGCTTCGCTCTGCATTCACCACCT
>NZ_JBHTNH010000010.1:0-50884 GCF_042679865.1 Lentibacillus salinarum
TATCTTTAAATTACCATCCACCAGCCCTGTGCCTGGATGTTATACGAAACGTTTTAACGGGAAACGTGAAGATTGGAAGCAAATTTAGACTTTATTTGATGGATTCCGCATCCGAATATGGTATAATTGAATTAAGACAAAAGTATGATTTTATAGGTGGCACTGGAACTTATTGTATAAGTGGGCTAAAAAATTTAAATATCATTTTAATGAATAATGGTCGCTCCAACTAAATAAAATGACATTGGCTGTTTTTTTGGCGGATGAGAAAGA
Source organism: Lentibacillus salinarum (assembly GCF_042679865.1). Taxonomy (NCBI): domain Bacteria; kingdom Bacillati; phylum Bacillota; class Bacilli; order Caryophanales; family Bacillaceae; genus Lentibacillus; species Lentibacillus salinarum. The sequence goes on from NZ_JBHTNH010000010.1 coordinate 274, forward strand.
TAAATCTTTCTTTTGCATATGTGCAAATTTGGCTTGGCGATAAGCCACGTGATCTAACAAGGCCGTAAACAGGCCGCAAGCGGCAACTTGCGGCCCGGACGGTTATCCTATGAGTGTGGCGGCCTCGATCAGGGACCGAAAAAAGTAATGCCCCCGGATTTTAGCTTGATCATTCGACGGGGGATTACTTTTTTTCATTGGAATCAACAATTAACAATACAAGCGTGCCGAACATGAGCATCAACTCAAGGGTCTTGTCAATTGGAATCACTTACGTCTACCCCCTTCATTTAAGGGATTTGAAGCCGACAAGCAAGGGAAAACCCACTTGCTTTTTTCTCCGTAAGCACACTCCAGAATAACCCGTCCCTTTCATTATACTACATATGGACTGGAAAAGCTTGTAATTCTCAATAAATGGTAAATTGTTCTCATAAGTCTGTTAATTATAATTCCTCTGCGTGCTATTTTGTTTCCTCGTAATGGTTTTTGAAAGACTGCCCTTCAATGAACTCCGTTTTAAAAAGTTTGATAACAAAGCACATGTTCTTTCTAATGTGACTTTTTTGGGGCTGATGCTATAATGTTTAAATATGGCATTATGACAAATACCTAGAATATATAAGTGTCTAGATTGGAACAAGGAGCAAAACCATGAAAAACAGCAGGATGATTTACGTAAGGGATATGAACAATATTGCTAGAAACTGGGTTGCAGCGATTCTAATTGGTGGTCTGATTATACTGCCATCGCTGTATGCCTGGTTCAATATCATAGCGTCCTGGGATCCGTACGGCCAGACAGACCAGATCCCAATTGGCGTGGTGAACGAAGACACAGGTTCGGAGGTACGTGGTGAAGACATCGATGTCGGTAATGATGTTGTGGACACCCTTAAACATAACGACTCGATGGACTGGCATTTCACAAACCGTGAAGATGCTATGAAAAATCTGAAATATGGTGATTATTTTGCTGTCATTATCGTTCCGGAAGATTTTTCGGAAAAACTGACAACCGTTATCTCGGATCAACCGGAAAAAAGTGAAATGGAATACTATGTAAACGAAAAAATTAATGCCATAGCACCTAAAATTACGGATAAGGGCGCCGGTACGATTGTCGAGCAGGTCACCAGCAAATTCATATCCACGGTGAATGGCGTTATTTTTGATATGTTTGACGAAATCGGCATTGAATTAAATGAAAATCTGCCGGATATCCGAAAGTTTGAGGATTATATCTTTACGATGGAAGACGAACTGCCGGAGATTCACGATTTGGTCTCCAGCGGACTTGAGGATACAGAAAATGCTCAGGCCATCATTAAGGAAGCCCAGGAAAAGATTCCAGAGGCCGAGCAGACAACAAACAGTGGTCTTGAAACAGTCAAGGAGACATCTAGCTTATTAACGAAAGCGGCGGATCGCTTGAATGAATTGGCGCCGCAGATTGTGGAAGATTTGCAGAAAGCACAAACCACAGCTGAAGATATTCATCAACTGCTTCAGGATGTCCAGGGACAGGACATTGATTTCAGCAGAGGCAAAGAGCTTGAGCAGAATATCAGTGGCTCATTGGATGATGCCACAAACCGGATCGGTGACATCGAAGCAGCATTGCAGCAGCTGAAGGAAATGAATCGGAACCAGCAGGATGGTGACCCTTCAGGCGGTGATGGCGAGGGGAGTGACAATAGTGGCCAGGACGGTCCAGGAGACTCCTCCAATCAGGGTGATAGTGCTTCGCAGAATACGAACAACCAGAATCAAGTGATCGATGATGCGTTAGAGCAGCTGGTTACACTTCGCAAGGCCCTTGAAGAGGCACAGCAGAACGGTGGTCAAATCACATCATTCATTAACGATAAGCAACAGGAAGTGGATTCAATCCTTTCCGATCTTGAAGACCTATCCGGCAACACGGCAAATCGAATTGGCGATTTTTTGGCAGATTATCAAGAAAATATTGAGCCCGAAGTCAGACAGAAAATAGGTAATGCCCAGCAGACGTTATCGAATGCCAATGAGATTTTAAATGGGATTCAATCAACCATACCAGAAGTGAAGCGCGTTCTTAACAATACGGATGAGGACATTGGGAAAGGTCAGGATTACCTTCATACCATTCTTGGTGAGTATCCCTACGTCAATGAAAAAGTTAATAAGCTTGCTGACAAGATCCGTGATATTCAGGACGAAGCGGATATTAACGAGATTATTGCGTTATTACGGAACGACCCGGAAGCAGAGCGCGGTTTTTTTGAAGAACCGGTCAAACTGAATAAGAATGAGGTTTTTCCAATTCAGAATTACGGCACCGGGATGACACCATTTTACACGGTGCTCGCCATTTGGGTCGGTGGCTTGTTGCTGATTTCTCTGCTGGCTGCAGATGTGCATCATAAGGAAGAGTTGACAGGCCGGGAACGGTATTTCGGTAAACTGTTCACATTTGGCACCATCGGATTATTACAGGCACTTGTTGTGACACTGGGTGATATATTCATTCTGGATATCAATATGGTACACCCGGTATGGTTTGTCATATTTGGTCTGTTCATCAGTCTGGTGTTCATGCTTATTACGTACACACTCGTTTCCCTATTCGGTGATGTCGGGAAGGCAATGGTGATCGTCCTGCTGGTTCTGCAGATTGCTGGAGCCGGTGGAACGTACCCGGTTGTGCTGTTGCCGGAGTTTTTCCAAAAAATCAACCCATTCCTGCCATTCACCTATGCTATTGATCTTATGCGGGAAGCAGTCGGGGGTATTATATGGGAGACCGTTATACACGATGTGGTCATCCTGGCATCATTCGGAATTGGCTTTCTGCTGTTCGGTGCATTGTTAAAAAACGTGCTCAACAAACAGACAGAACAACTGATGAAAAAATCCAGAGAAGCAGGTTTATTCCACTGAAGAGGCGGTTCTCATATGCAGCGGACAGAGCATTCTGTCCGTTTTTGCTATACGGCGATACAATTCTGTTTACTGACTATCAATGAAATTCCATGAATTGCTATACGCTAAACAGCCCGGGTCTTTGTATAGTCCTGTATAATACAGATAGACGATTTTTTGGGAAAGAGGGGAAAATGTGAAACGAAAACGATGGCTAAAAATTATTATCGGCATTGTAAGTGTCGCTTTAATCATAGATATTATCGCCAGTTTTTATTTCTATCAGCTGGCCATTGACCGCAATCAGAAGGATTTTTTGCAGGGGAATGAGGATTTGGAAGTATCGGCTGAAACAATGGAAGAACTGCTGGAAGGTGACTGGCGGACATGGGTTGATCAGCAGACATTTGACGAGTGGGAAATGACATCGGATGATGGGCTGGAATTGACGGGCTACTTTCTTGAAGCAGAAGAGCCGACCAATAAAGTTATCGTCATGGCCCATGGGTATCTTGGAAATGCGATGGACATGGGGTTGTTCGGTCAGTATTATTATGAGCAGGAAGGCTATAACCTGTTTACAGCAGACGCCAGGGGCCATGGTGCAAGCGGTGGTGATTACATCGGTTTCGGCTGGCATGACCGTCTGGATTATGTGGACTGGATTGATAAGATAATTGACACCTATGGGGAGGATACAGAAATCATTCTGCACGGAATCTCCATGGGTGCGGCAACCGTACTCATGACTGCTGGTGAAGACCTCCCGGATAATGTCAAAGCCGTTATTGCTGACAGTCCCTACACGAGTGTGAACGATTTGTTCGCATACCAGATGGACCGGATGTTTCATTTGCCGGCGTTCCCATTTCTGCCATCTACCAGTGTGGTGACGGAATTAAGGGCAGGCTATTCGTTGAAAGAAGCCTCAGCTCTGAAGCAGGTCAAAAAAGCGGATGTTCCAATATTATATATTCATGGGAACGCCGATACGTTTGTGCCCGCCACCATGTCGCAAACACTCTATGAAAATACGAAAAGTGAAGCACAGCTTATGACAGTAGACAATGCCGGGCACGGGGAGTCATTTGTCGTTACCAAAGAAAGATACATTGACAAGCTCAATACCTTTTTGGCTGAGTATGCGAATTGGCCATAAGAAAAACTCGGCTTCCGCCTCGTCTTTCCAGAGGTCAGAGGCCGGAAGTCAGACTTGAAGAAATCGGCGAACCAGCCGATTTCACGATTATAGACTTAACCTGAAATGTTATACTTTTGTATCTTTAAAAAAAGCGGACGTATCCCGTTTGTGGGAACGTCCGCTTTTTGTTTTTTACAAGTATTGCTCAAACCAGCGCGTGATGTGGTTCAAGCGTTCGATACGCATTTCCGGCTTGCCGCTCCGGCTCAATTCATGATTGGCATCGGGGAAGCGGACAAATTCAACGTCTTTCTTCATATGTTTTAATGTCACAAATAGTTGCTCACTTTGTTCGATCGGACAGCGATAATCATTTTCCCCGTGCACAATCAACAAAGGTGTTTCCATGTTTTCGGCATACTTCAGCGGTGAGAAATCCCACAGTTGAGCAGGATCTTCCAGCAGGTTTTTGCCCAGTTCCCACTTTGTAAAGAAATAACCAATATCGCTGACACCGTAAAAACTGAGCCAGTTACTGATACAGCGTTGTGTTACCGCTGCTTTAAACCGGTTGGTATGGCCGATAATCCAGTTGGTCATAAACCCGCCATAACTGCCGCCAGTTACGCCGAGACGTTCCTCATCAATGAAATCATATGTTTCCAGCACGTCGTCAACAGCGCTCATCAAATCGGTATAGTCCTTACCGCCATAATCTGTACGGCAGGCATCGACAAACGCTTGACCGTATCCGTGGCTTCCGCGGGGATTGGTGTACAGGACAACATAGCCTTTAGCAGCAAGCAGCTGCATTTCGTGGAAAAATGTCTGTCCGTACATGGCATGCGGTCCGCCGTGCACTTCCAGCACAAATGGATATTTTTTGCCTTCTTCAAACCCATAAGGCCGTAGCAACCAGCCCTGAATTTCCCAACCGTCGTCTGCCTCGAATGTCAGTGTTTCTGGCTCGCTCAACGCGACCTCATCCAAAAATGCCCTATTGGCATCTGTTAACCGACTGATGTGTCCTTTTTTGTCCAGTTGATAGAAGTTGCCCGGATTGGTCGGTGTACTGATGCCAAGAATAAACGTTCCTTCGTGATACGAAAAGCCAAACACATGGCTGTTTTCCTTGTACATCACTGTTAAGTCACCATCAAGGCTGGCCTGGTAAATACCGGTCGCCCCGAAATCAGTCGCAATAAAAAATAAATGTGCTTCGTCTTCATGCCAAACGGGGCCATTTTCGGATTGTCCCATTCGGGTATCACCGATCATCGCATCACCAAGCTGAATATCCCATACATGGCTTAAGCACGACCGGTCTCCTGTTTCGGCATCAAATACGAATAATTCATTCAAGGTGGCCCCCTGGTAGGCGAAATCATGGCCGAGGCAGGCGATTTTTCCGCCGCTTGGTGAGAATCGTGCGTTTCCATACTGGCCCTTACCGTTCGTTAAAGTCGTGATGTTCTTTGTTGCCAGATCAAGGAGGTAAAGGTCATTGGTCAGTTCGTAATCCCGGTCTTCACTGAGGTTGGCACTGAATAATAGCTGTTGGTCATCCGGTGATATATCCTCGAAATGGTGGTCCGTGTAAGCTGAAGTCAGCTGTTCAAACGTTTCATTCGCAACGTCATAGCGGATAATCTGTGTACGTTTAGCATCGTGGAATCCACTGGCGTCTGATTTATACTTTAACCGGTTGATAACTAGCGGCTGTTTCCGTTTTTTCTCTTTTTCTTTTTGGCGTTCTTCTTCGTTTGGTTCTTGTTGATCGTTTGCGTCGTCCGCTTCTTCCAGTGGTGCGCTGAAAATGATAGATTGGCCATCCTTGGACCATTCCGGGTTACCAGCACCATGTTTGAAGGTTGTCAGCTGTTTCGCTTCACCGCCATCCGTATGTAACAGCCATAATTGTGGTATCCCAGTGCGCGTTGATTGAAACACAACATTTTGGCCATCTGGCGAAAAACGCGGGTGACTATTCTGAGCGTCAGCAAATGTCCATTGTGTCGCCTTTTGGTCGTTTAACGCTTGAAAAAACACGTGCGACGTATAATCGTTGTCATCGTTTGCGGCGGTGGAGACAAAGGTATAGCCGTGTCCATCGGGTGTGAACTGCGGATCACTATAAACATTAATCTTTTTCAGGTCTTTTGCCGTCAATGCCTGCTTTGCCTTATCATTCATAATGGATCCTCCTTGTTAAGATGTGAATTTGTTTCATAGTAAACTATTTCGGGTGACGAATCAAATGTATTTTACTGAAAAAAGAAAAGCCTTTTGAAAAGTCAAAAGGCTAGTGTTTTACTTCAGAGAGATTAGCATCTGTTTCATAGACTTCCTGAATTTGCCGGGTTATTTTTCCTGGTTTCCCATCGGCGACCGGTTCTCCGTCAATTTCCACGACAGGCATAACTTCAGACGTGCTGCTGGACAGGAATAATTCATCAGCATCCGCGATCGCGTCAACGGAAAAAGCTTCTTCCATAAACGGAATTTCCAAATCAGCAGCAAATTGTTCAACGCGCATACGAACACAGCCGTGCAGAATATGGTTTGTGGCTGGGTGTGTGTAAATATGGCCGTCTTTGACAAGGTAAATATTTGACGAACTGCATTCAGTGACAAGGCCATCCTTTTGTAGAATCGCTTCATAACAGCCGTTTTCTTGTGCTTCCTGTTTGGCAAGTACGTTCGGCAGCAGGTTCAGACTTTTAATATAGCAGTTTTCCCAACGGGTATCACGATGGGTAATAGCTGCGACACCGTTTGTCAGTTGTTGCAGTTTACGCGGCATCTCCCGGATATAAGCATAGACATTAGCTGGTGTATCATCCGGAAAAGCATGATTGCGCGGGGCTGATCCACGCGTAGCCTGCAGATAGACAATGCCGTCTTCTGTTATGGCGTTCTTGCTCAGCAATTCCTGTAACAGGCTGGTAATTTCTTGATTGGAAAATGGCAGTTCAATTTTGATCGCATCAGCAGACCGGAATAATCGATCGATATGTTCGGTGAGCAAATAATAGGAACCTTGATAAATGCGGATGACTTCATAGACCCCGTCGCCAAACTGCAGTCCTCGTTCTTCAAAAGGGTATGTCAGATCGTCACGGCTGATAAAGCTAGTTTGTGATAGAATAATAGGATAAACAGACACTTCATATGCCTCCTTAAAAAGTTATTTTCTGTAAAGCGTGATAATCGTCACAGAATAATCGTTTTACATCCCCTAAAATGTGGTATATGCAAGCGTATAGGGGGGACCGGAAATGGAACCATTAATGGAACGGTTAAATCATCAGGAACGTGAAAACCTTATAGCCGCTTCACATCGACTGCATGTGCCGAAAAATTCCTCTGTTTTCAAAGAAGGTGCACGCGCTGATTATTTGTATTTGATACATAATGGGAGCGTACGTATTTTTAAAAGTATTGAACCGGCCAAAGATTTGACCATCTTTACACGCGGTGCAAATGATGGATTTGGTGAAATCGGTGTGTTTGGTGGTGTCAACTACTCAAACTCGGCAAAAGCCATGCAGGATACTGAGCTATACAGGATCAAACGTGAAACGATTACTGACATTTTATCACAAAATGGCTGGCTCAGTCTGCACTTTACCCGCTGGATTGCTGAATCTTTGGAAGCAAGCAAAGCTAAAATGCGTGACTATATCGCTTTCGGGTCAGAAGGTGCTGTTGCTTCTGTCTTTGTCCGTTATGCGAATATGTACGGGGTCGTAACGCCCAAAGGTATTTCGATTACGGAGCCGATCATGATTCAGGACATCAGTAGACATATCGCCGTTTCCCGTGAAACTGTTAGCCGGATCGTTAATAAGTGGAAAAAAATGGGTGTTATTTCCAGTGGGGACAAGCATTTTCAGGTTATTGACATGGCCTATTTCAGGAAGATGCTTGCCTGCCATCAATGCAGTGTCGAAAATTGCGTCTTGTAGCCCTTGTTTATAACTATAATCGTATAGAGGCTGGAAAAGGTGGCGTGAAAAAAATTTTTTAGGACGCCCCTTTTTTGGTTGTGGGTTCGATTATAGTCATAACAGAAGTAAGCTAGAAAAATTAAAAAACGGTTGATTCGTCTTTGTTGAGTTGGTATAATATATTACATTCTTATAAAAATATTCACAGTTCATAAGCAAAAAATTATTTCGGATGCCATGCGGGTGTAGTTTAGTGGTAAAATCTCAGCTTCCCAAGCTGATGTCGTGGGTTCGATCCCCATCACCCGCTCCATACACATATGTCACAACGCAGTGTTTCGCCATATAACGAAGCATTGCGTTTTTTCATAGGATAACCGTTGCTTTGCTATACTTGAATGTGTCTTAATAACCATGTATTCTGAATTTGAAACTAAGATAGTTGAGGGATATGATATGAAACAATTAAGACAGATATTAAAACAGATTGATGGAAAAGGTTATAAAGCGTATAAAGGTATTCAAGGTCATTACAAATTTTCCGACTTTGATTTATTTATCGATTATGTACAGGGAGACCCGTTTGCGTCACCATCCAAAATACGAGCTGTTATACCAACCAAAAAACGCTCACTACAGGCAAGTTGGCTGGAATCCTCCAGGCGCAGAGTGGCGACAGAGGACGTCCTTGCCCGGAAAGTAGGCACGGCCATTGCCAAAGGTCATTTTTCCATTAAAGGATCGGGAAAAAGTGGCAGTATTCAATTTGACCGGCCGGGACAGGAAGTGCTCGAGCGGAGTGCAGTCCAGGCCGATGACGCCTCGATTACAGTCTGTATATCGGTCGGCTTGCCGGCGAACGGCCGGAAAATCAATGGCAAGGAAGCTGAGAAGTTATTTTTCAATGCCATACCTGATATTTTAAAACAGTCCATTTTCGCAATCACCGATAACGAGATTGAAAACGCGGTCCAATTGGCCGATCAGCAGGAAGCCATCCGAGCGGAAATGCGCCAAAACAACTGGATTTCATTCATTGCCAATGGTTCCATCCTGCCAAGAGAAAGTGGCATCAGTCATCGGCCGTTAAAAGCTGCGGTTCCGTTTCAGAGCCCTGAGGAAAATGAAGTGGCGATTGAAATCCCGCATCGAACAGAGCCGGTAAAAGGCATGGCGATTAAAAAAGGCATCACGCTGATTGTCGGTGGTGGTTATCACGGAAAAAGTACGATTCTGGAGGCGATGGAGCGCGGTGTGTATGCGCATACCAGTGGGGATGGCCGTGAATATGTTCTCACCGATCCGGACGCTGTCAAAATCCGGGCTGAAGACGGCCGGCAAGTAACGGGTGTCAATATTTCGCCGTTTATCAATAACTTGCCGCATAAGCAGGATACACATTTTTTCTCAACCGAAAATGCCAGCGGAAGTACCTCTCAGGCAGCCAATGTCATGGAAGCACTGGAAGCAGGGGCCGGGACACTGCTGATTGATGAGGACACGAGTGCGACGAATTTCATGATCCGTGATCAGCGTATGCAGCAGCTTGTCCATAAAGATAAAGAACCGATTACGCCGTTCATTGACAACATTAAGCAAATGCATGATCAGCTTGATGTATCAACCATTCTCGTGATGGGGGGCTCTGGTGATTACTTCGATGTGGCGGATACCGTTATCATGATGGAAGCATATAAGCCTTACAATGTGACAGCAGAAGCGAAACGGATTGTGTCGGAAAACCCGACTAACCGGGAGGCGGTAACAACTGACACGTTTGGCCGCATCAGTGAGCGGTATTTCCAGCAGTCATCACTGCAGACAAGAAAAGGGAATAAATCCAAAACACAGGCGAAAGGACTGACGACCATTTTAATGGGCCGGACCGATATCACATTTGCCGATACAGAGCAGCTGGTCGACACGTCTCAGACACGAATGATTGCAGAAATGATTCAACACCTTGACCGGACCAACGCGCTTGGCAGCAAATCACTGTATGAACTGCTGGATGAAATCGAGCAGCAAATGGATCAAAAAGGGCTGGCATCATTTACAGTGTTTAAAGACCAGCATCCGGGGGATATCGCCCGGCCGAGACGGTATGAAATTGCGGCAGTCCTTAACAGGATGCGTACAGCCAACATTAAGCAGCAATAAGTGCCACAACAAACAGAAAAGGAGGCAGCCCGAATGAATACGAATCAGCTGAGACAGGACATTATTGATTACAGCCAGAAAATCGGCATTGATAAAATCGGGTTTGCTTCTGCTGATATATTTGAAGGATTGAAACAACGATTGAAGCGGCAGCAGGAACTCGGCTATCAGTCTGGTTTTGAAAAAGGGTCGGTTGACGAACGGACCGAGCCGGCGCGGCTGCTGCCGGAGGCCAAGTCGATCATTTCGATTGCCTTGGCCTATCCTTCCCGTATTAAGGATGGCCCCAAAAGCACGAAGGAGGAGCGACGGGGTGTTTTTTGCCGGGCTTCATGGGGGACTGACTATCACGACGTACTCAGGGAAAAACTGGGAAAACTTGAGACGTTTATTAAAGCGCGCGTACCCGATGCCAATACAAAAATAATGGTCGATACCGGTGAACTATCCGACCGTGCTGTCGCTGAACGGGCCGGTATCGGGTTCAGCGGAAAAAATACCGCCATCATCACGCCTGAATTCGGTTCATATGTTTACCTTGGTGAATTGATGACGAATATTCCGTTTGTGCCGGATACACCGCTGGAAGACGGGTGCGGCTCCTGCAGGAAATGTCTCGATGCTTGTCCGACCGGTGCACTCGTCCAGGGCGGTCAGTTGAATGCACAGCGATGTCTGGCGTTTTTAACGCAGACGAAGGATTTTATGCCGGATGAATTCCGTCCGAAAATCGGCAATTTCATCTATGGTTTCGATACATGTCAGGTTGTTTGCCCATACAATAAACAAGTTGATTTTCATAACCACCCGGAATTTGAACCGGAACCGGACGTGGCCAAACCGAAACTGAAACCCATGCTTCGGGTTTCGAACCGGGAATTTAAAGAGACATTCGGGCATATTGCCGGTTCATGGCGCGGTAAAAAACCGCTGCAGCGCAATGCCTTAATAGCCCTTGCGCATTACAAGGATAAGACAGCTGTTGATACTATTATCGTTGTCATGAACGAGGACCCGAGGCCGGTCATCCGGGGGACAGCGGCTTGGTCACTCGGTAAAATTGGCACTGATAAAGCCTATGCTGCTATAAGGGAAGCAATGGAAAAGGAATCGGATGAGCAAGTACTGACTGAAATGGAAAAAGGACTGGCGTTTCAGGAGGTGTCGGCCACCTGATCGAGAATGACCGAAAAAGAGGTGTTCGTTATGAATTTTTATTACGATGAAATGGATTCCCCGGTTGGCATGCTCACCATTATGACGGATGGGGAGAAAGCGATCCGGATTGATTATGGCCCCTTTGCAGAACTTGAAGCCAGCATGCAAAAATGGGCCAAACGTTATTTTGAACATCCAGCGTTTATACAGAATTCCGAACAGGTGGATCATGTTAAAAGTGAACTGCTTGACTATTTTCAGGGAAAACGGCAAGATTTCTCATTTGCTTTTGCGTTCCACGGCACACCGTTTCAGCAAAAAGTCTGGCATGCTTTGTATGACGCGATTCCATACGGTCAGACACGGACGTACAAAGATATTGCTGAAGTGATTGGTAAGCCGAAAGCCATCCGTGCAGTCGGCGGTGCAGTCAATAAAAATCCATTTTCGATTGTGGTGCCATGCCATCGTGTCATTGGGTCAAATGGTAAAATGGTAGGTTATGGCGGCGGCGTGGACAAAAAAGAATTTCTGCTGGCTCATGAAGCGAAATAACAGGATTTGGACAACGATTCTCTCCATATACTGACAATGGAGGGGATTTTTTATGGAGAAACTGAAACATGACTGGCTTGACTTTTTCCAGTCTGATCGTCAGGTGAACAGTTGGTGGCGCCGGAAAAAGGATCTGCATCGCAGCCGCGACGCTGAAGTTGTAAGAATCAGGGGAGAGGGCCATGTTTTTGAGGCGCTTCGATACACCGGGCAAACGGTCTGCCGTTATTTATTGCACGTGTCGTTTCTGATTAAACAGCAGCAGCAATTTTTCCAGGAGGAACAGGTCATTCCGTTCCAGTTCAGATGGGAAAATGGCGAAATAGTGGATCATAAAATAGCAGAAAGGCCGTACCGGACAGACAATAAGGCGGAACTGGAAACGGCCGCGTTAAGAGAACCTGTCGGGGAACGATTTTCCTATGACAGACGTTCAGCCGTTCAGTATGCAGAACGTTGGTGGAACAGTTATAATTCGGCCTATCGGACGTTTGATGTTGATTGTACTAATTTCGTTTCCCAATGCATGCGGGCTGGTGGGGCGCCGATGCGGGGAGCACCTGACCGGGGAAACGGGTGGTGGTACCAGGATGATAATTGGAGCTACAGTTGGGCGGTGGCTCATTCATTACGCTGGTATTTAAGCGGATCAACTTCGGGTTTAAAAGGAAAAGAAATGGAATCGGCCCGTGAACTTATGCCCGGTGATATTATCTGTTATGACTTTGCAGGTGACGGCCGATGGGATCATAACACGATTGTTGTGACAAAAGATGCTGATGGAATGCCGCTGGTGAATGCGCACACTGATAACAGCCGCAACCGTTATTGGTCGTATGAAGATTCTACCGCTTGGACACCGGATATTCAGTATAAGTTTTTCCAGATTGGGGAGTAGTGCTATAATAATAGAGTCATTTTAGTCAAAAGAGGGGAATGGAACAGTGAGCCTGAATATCGTACTATATCAACCTGAAATTCCGGCAAATACAGGCAACATAGCTAGAACCTGCCTGTCAGCAAATGCAACACTTCATTTAATCCGTCCGCTTGGATTTTCAACTGATGATAAAATGGTCCGGCGGGCGGGGCTCGATTATTGGCGATATGTTGATGTGCGTGAATATGCTGGCATAGAAGATTTGTATACAGCTTTTCCCAATGGTATGTATTATTATATTGAAAATGTCGGGTCCAATTATTACACGGATTATGATTTATCGGATGCCAATCAGGATTTGTTTTTTGTATTTGGCCGTGAAGGCAGTGGGTTTCCGGATGATTTTCTGAATGGAAAAGAGGATCGGTGTTTAAGGGTGCATATGGGTGAAAAAGTCCGTTCATTGAATTTGGCCAATACGGCAGCCATTATTGTTTATGAGGCATTAAGGCAGCAGGGATTTCCGGAGATGCGATAGAAAAACGTCACTATAATAAAAGCATCGGCTGAGTCGCCGATGCTTTTATTATAGTGGCCTCTGAAGAATAGGGGTGCAGAGCACGTTTTTTATTGATCTTTTTTTGGTACGCCGGGTTTAGCTTCATACCCCGCTGTAAAGCAGGAAACCAGAAAAGTGACAGCAACGCCCAATATAAGTGCAAGTTTCATGTTATGGCCTCCTCGTATCGTTTATGTATGCCTCGTTGTGTTTTTATTATGCCCCTATTATATCGGATAATTCCTGTTATGTGAACCAAAAGTGTCGTCAATTGCGCAATGTTATATAATGCGAATTATTTTATTTTTCGAACAGTGGGTTCCTTTATTGTATAAGGGGGTAAAATAGAGTATATTAGTTGATGTAATGAAGGATAAAGTTCTATAATGAAATCTGAGTGTGAAAGCCGTAATAGTACGTGTTCAAGTGCGTGTGTGAAACGTTTGAGCTTCATTCTATTAACGGGATATAGTTAACGATTAATGGGGGTATAGACGTGGCACAAAATGAAGAATCTCACGAAAGATTCTGGGGCAGTTTTCATGGACCGAACATGGGGTATATTGAAGAGCAATACGAATTATATAAAGAAGATCATGACGCGGTTGATCCTTCTTTAAAAGAGCTCTTTGACCAGCATGGTACCCCTGTCCGGGTGCAGGCGTCACAGGGCGCTAGCCAGGAATCGGCTCGATCAACATCGTCCATAGGTGATGTCAAAAAGCTAACCTCAGCAATGCGACTTGTTGAGGCTATTCGTCGTTTTGGCCATCTTGAAGCTGACATTTATCCGGTAGGACGTGATGGGCGAAACACAAATCTTGTCGATCCGGAAACATATGAACTGACCGAAGAAGATTTACGGAGTATTCCTGCTTCCTGGCTGTGGGAGCAAGCGCCGTCCGGTGTGGAAGACGGCTATGACGTCATCCGGGAACTGAAAAAGTTATATTCCGGTACCATAACGTTTGAGTATGATCATGTCAACAATGATGATGAACGAGTATGGTTGTTGGATTATATCGAGTCCGGTAAATATGATGCGGCATTGTCTGATGAAAATAAAAAGAAATTGCTGGAACGCCTGGCTCAAGTTGAAGGATTTGAAGAATTTCTGCAAAAAACATTCGTCGGGCAGAAGCGTTTTTCAATTGAAGGTTTGGAGTCAATGATTCCGATGCTCGACCGGGTTGTCAACAATTCGATTGAAGACCGGATTGAACATATCATGATGGGAATGGCTCATCGGGGACGTCTCAGTGTACTGTCACATGTGCTGGGGAAACCGTTCGATAAAATATTTTCCGAATTTCATCATTCACCTGATAAAGAACTCATTCCTTCCGAAGGGTCAACAGGCATTAATTATGGCTGGACCGGGGATGTGAAGTATCACTTTGGGGCAACGAAGGACGTGAGGGAAGGCGATGAAACGGGAACACGCATTACACTTGCCAACAATCCGTCCCACCTTGAGTTTGTCAATCCGGTTGTGGAAGGCTTTGCTCGTGCAGGTCAGGACGATCGCTCACAAAAAGGTTATCCGGAGCAGGATTACAGCAAAGCACTTCCTGTATTGATTCATGGTGATGCGGCATTTATCGGGGAAGGTGTTGTGGCCGAAACGTTGAACTTCAAGGGACTGCCAGGCTATCAGACAGGTGGAACCCTGCATATTATCGCGAATAATCTGCTCGGTTATACGACCAACCAGCAAGACGGCCGATCAACCCGCTACGCCAGCGATCTGGCTAAAGGGTTCGAAATCCCGATTATTCATGTGAATGGTGATGATCCGGCGGCATGTGTCGTTGCCATCAAAATGGCTTATGAATACCGCCAGAAATTTCATAAAGACTTTTTGATCGATTTAGTTGGCTACCGCCGTTACGGCCATAACGAGATGGATGAACCGCGGGCGACACAGCCTTCCTTGTATCAGGATATTGATAATCATCTGACAGCGGCCAATGTTTTTGCGGAAAGACTGCAAAAAGAGGGTATTGTTGAAGCGGATGAACTGACAAATTTAAAAAATAAAACAGAATCCAGCTTACGGGACATTTATGAAAACATGAAAGAAAATGACTCTGGTGAAGCGGAAGCCAGAAGTATGCCTAAAGCGTTAGCAAATGGACTTGATCAATTTGATACAGCTGTACCACTTAAAACGCTGAAAAAGTTGAATGACGACCTGCAAAAGCGTCCTGAAGGATTTAACGTTTTCCGGAAATTAAAACGGATCCTCAGTCGCCGTGAAAGTGTTCTGGAAGAAGGGAACAAAGCTGACTGGGGTGCCGGAGAGGCGCTGACATACGCATCTATTCTGAATGACGGGATCCCGATTCGTATAACCGGTCAAGACACAGAGCGTGGGACGTTTGCTCACCGCCATTTGGTCCTGCACGATGCTGAAACCGGTGAAACGTACTGTCCGATGCACGGCCTTGATGGTGTTGAGGCGTCATTTGATATCCGGAACAGTCCACTTTCCGAAGCGGGTGTATTAGGCTTCGAATACGGGTATAGTGTGCAGGCACCGAATACGCTTGTTATTTGGGAAGCGCAATTTGGTGACTTTGCTAATGCGGCACAGGTTATTTTCGATCAATTCATTTCGGCAGCACGTGCCAAATGGGGCGATAAATCCAATATGGTTATGTTGCTGCCGCATAGTTATGAAGGTCAGGGTCCTGAACATTCCAGTGCTCGTCTTGAACGCTTTTTGCAACTGGCTGCGGAAAATAATTGGATTGTTGCCAATGTCACGTCAGCAGCGCAATATTTCCATTTGATCCGCCGACAGGCCGCCATGCGTGGTAAAGAAGAAGCACGGCCGTTGATTCTGATGTCACCAAAAAGTTTATTGCGTAACCAGCGAGTTGCTTCCAGTGCGGATGAATTTACGGATGGCAAATTCAAACCTTTAAGACAGCAGCCTAATTTGAAAGTGAGCAAGAAAAACGCAACACGCTTATTAATCGGCAGTGGTAAAGTCATGGTGGACATTGAAGAAGCGATTGTCGATTCGAACGAGACATTTGAATGGCTGCGTGCTTTAAGATTGGAACAAATTTATCCATTCCCGACAAAGCAGCTGGAACAAGAGTTGAAGGAATTACCGAACCTGAAAGAAATCGTCTGGGTCCAGGAAGAGCCACAAAACATGGGCAGCTGGGATTTCGTTGATGATTACTTGCGAGACTTGCTAACGGAAGAACAGACACTCAGATATATCGGACGTCCACATCGTGCATCACCGGCTGTCGGGGAACCGAACGTGGATAAAACGGAACAGCGGCAAATCATTGAACAAGCGATTAATCCGTCAGAAGGAGGAGATTCCAGTGAGTGAAATTAAAATCCCGGAACTTGCAGAGTCGATTACAGAAGGCACCATTTCCCAATGGCTCGTTAATAAAGGTGATAAAGTCGAAAAAGGGGATGCGGTTGTTGAACTGGAAACCGATAAAGTCAATGTCGAAGTAAACACGGATTATGCAGGTGTCATCACTGAGATCATTCATGAGGAAGGCGCCGACGTGGAAGTCGGAGATGTGATTGCCAACGTTGATGAAAATGGTGAAGCGGGCGCCAGTGCGTCTGCTGAAGAAAAAGAAGTCCCAGCTGAGGATACGGGTGCAAAAGAGGAAAAAGCGCCTGCTACCTCCTCAGAAGCGCCGAAGGAAGACAAGCAAAAAGAACAAAACGGACAGGATGACGCCTCAGGCAACAGCCAGGATGTCATTGCCTCACCTGCTGCCCGTAAGCGTGCACGGGAATTGGGCATTGATCTGAGCGATGTGCAGGCGCGCGATCCATTAGGGCGTATTCGTCCGGAAGATGTTGACTCCGCTGCAAAAGGCGGCAGTGAGAAAACAGAATCAAAGCCAGCTGCAAAAGCAGAATCCAAGAATCAGTCAGAACAGCCGGAGAAGACGGAATTTGATAAGCCGGTGGAGCGTATCAAAATGTCCCGCCGCCGCCAAACAATTGCTAACCGGCTCGTAGATGTGCAACAAGAATCAGCTATGCTTACGACATTTAATGAAGTTGACATGTCAGCTATCATGAAGCTGCGTAATCAACGGAAAGAGGACTTTAAGGAAAAGCATGGTGTGAAACTGGGCTTCATGTCCTTCTTTACGAAAGCCGTCATTGGCGCGCTAAAAGACTTCCCGCTTCTGAATGCGGAAATTCAGGGTAAAGAAATTGTTAAGAAAAAGTTCTATGATATCGGGATTGCTGTTTCCACCGATGAAGGTTTGGTCGTGCCGGTTGTACGTGATGCGGATAAGCTGGATTTTGCTGGCGTGGAAAAAGAAATCGGCAACTTGGGCCAAAAAGCCATCAATAAAGAATTGGCATTGAACGATCTGCAGGGCGGAACATTTACAATTACCAATGGTGGTACCTTTGGATCTATGCTGTCCACACCTATCCTTAATTCGCCGCAAGTGGGTATCTTGGGCATGCATAACATTCAAAAACGTCCAGTCGTCATGCCGGATGACTCCATTGAAGTACGTCCGATGATGTACCTGGCAGTATCATATGACCACCGGATTGTAGACGGTAAAGAAGCCGTCCAGTTCCTCGTCCGGATTAAAGAGCTGCTGGAAGACCCATATGACTTATTGCTGGAAGGTTAAATTATAAGAAAAAACCCTCGCTGTGACAGATATCATGGCGAGGGTTTTAAAATTGGATTAATTGTGAAAAGTATTATGTGTGGGTTTTGTAAGTGATTTAGTTGATGACAGCTTTTTTGAGCAGTTTAATATCTGAATCCATTTCCACGACTTTCTTGTTGAATGTACTGTCCATTGTTATTTGAAATTCATGATTTCTGGCGGTCTGGTCCCGAATAACGCTCAGGTCAGCCTCAATTCTTGTCATTCTGCCGTTCATGTCGGTCAGCTGCCCATCAATGACTGCAAACTTGTCATCAATTTGATTGAATCGCTGATCGATGTCTGCAAACTTGTCGTCAATTTGATTGAAACGCTGATCGATGTCTACAAACTTGTCGTCAATTTGATTGAAACGCTGATCGATGTCTGCAAACTTGTCATCAATTTGATTGAAACGCTGATCGATGTCTACAAACTTGTCGTCAATTTGATTGAAACGCTGATCGATGTCTACAAACTTGTCGTCAATTTGATTGAAACGCTGATCGATGTCTACAAACTTGTCGTCAATTTGATTGAAACGCTGATCGATGACTGCAAATTTGTCATCAATTTGATTGAATCGCTCATCAATGTCTACAAACTTATTATCAATCTCGTTAAACCGTTTATTAAGTACCTGCTGGAGTGTATCAAATCGATTGTTTAGTTTTTGAATTTCAGCTAATACCACATCCATATTCTCACTCAATGTTTTCACCTCCTTTTGATGTAGTATATCATGTTTGTAGTAAAACGCACATGTCCAAAAGATCATTTTTGTGGTAAGTAGGTGTGCCGAAAATTGCAAAATGACCTGTACGAAATTCAGATTCACCCGACTGGTTTTATATTAAATTTCAATTTTAACGGGGATGACTAATATATTCTGTGTCAATGGAAAATATTTTATTTGCCAGTCGTCTGACAAGCTGTTACAATCACTTATGAAAAAACGCATTTGTAAGCCATTTCAAGCTTTGGATACGTTTTAACATCATAAGGGAGGATCATCAGTGGATATTCTGCTTGGTATTTTAGCAATTATTATTGTATTGGGACTGGCTTATTTAATGTCCAATGATAAGAAAAATATTAATTATAAGGGCATTGGGATCATGATTGTAGCCCAGCTTATCATTACATGGTTCATGTTTAATACGGTCATTGGGCGTTCCATTATCAATGGTATTTCGGCTGGCTTTAATAAATTGATTGAGTTTGGTACGGAAGGTGTCAATTTTGTTGTCGGTGGTATTATGGTAGAGGAAGGTGGCGATGTCTTCTTCTTCAATGTGTTGCTCTTGATAATCTTTTTCTCGACACTCCTTTCTGTGCTTACGTATTTGCGGATTTTGCCGCCTGTTATCAAATATTTGGGCGGATTTTTGTCAAAAATCACCGGACTGCCAAAAGTGGAATCGTTTAACGCTGTTAACAGTATCTTTTTTGGCCAATCGGAAGCATTATTGGCGGTTAAAACACAATTCCATCATTTGAACAATAACCGGTTGTACATCGTCAGTGCATCGGCTATGGGGTCAGTATCTGCGTCAATTGTCGGCGCCTATCTGCAAATTCTGCCGCCTGAGTATGTGCTGGCAGCACTGCCGCTTAATATGTTCAGTGCCTTGATTCTGGCATCCGTAATTGCTCCGGTTAACGTATCAAAAGAGGATGATAAAGTCGATGTAAAGGAAGTCTCAAATGACAAAAGTATTTTCGAAGCAATGAGCAATGGTGCACTGGATGGCGGAAGAATTGCTCTGATCGTGGCAGCGATGCTGATTGCCTTCATTGCTGCTCTGGAACTGGTCAATTGGCTGATTCAGTTTGTCTTTGCCGGCGTCACCCTGCAGGAGATTCTCGGGTATATCATTGCACCAATTGGTATTCTAATGGGGATTTCACCAGGGGAAGTCATTGAAGCCGGCGGCGTAATGGGAACGAAAATCGTCACCAATGAATTTGTTGCGATGCTGGAATTCGAGCAATTACTTGGCAGCATGTCGGAAAAAACAACCGGAATTGTTTCCGTCTTCCTGACAAGTTTCGCCAATTTCTCATCGATTGGGATTATTGCAGGGACCGTGCAGGGAATTGACAGTAAAAAAGCCGTGGAAGTTTCTGGCTTTGGCATGAAATTATTGGTGGGAGCAACACTCGCATCCATTCTGTCCGCAACCATTGCGGGGTTGTTCTTATAAATGAAAAAACCGCCTTTACATGGGCGGTTTTCTTATTCAAGAGCTTTGTTCGGTTTCAGTCATGTTGTCTCAGATACAAGACGCGCCATACATTAAATACATACCAACCTACTTAACCAGGACGGTATGAGGATGATGGTGAATAATGTCAGCTTTTCTTTTAACGTCGATGTTTCGTACACATGGCTCTTCCTTTTTGTGCATTTTTCCCTTAGGATGGAAGAGGTAACGATACATGTAACGATCATTATATCGTTTAATTTTGTTTCGCGAAAGAAGGAGTGCTTCGTTTATGGGTACTAATAGAATTTTATTTACAGGCGGAGGCACTGCTGGTCATGTGATTGTCAATCTTGCCCTTATTCCTGTCTTTCAGAAGGAAGGGTGGGAAATTGATTATATCGGCTCCCACAACAGCATTGAACGGAAGCTGATTGAATCACTTGATGGTGTCACCTATCATCCCATTTCCACCGGAAAGCTGCGCCGCTATCTATCAAAAGAAAACATAAAAGACCCCTTTAAGGTGTTGAAAGGGACGATGCAGGCATGGCGTATTATCGGGAAGCGAAAACCGGCTATTATTTTTTCCAAGGGAGGTTTCGTGTCTGTACCGGTTATGCTGGCAGCAAAACTGCGCGGGGTCCCGGCCGTGATCCATGAATCCGACTTTACCCCCGGTTTAGCTAACAAGCTCTCGATCCCGTTTGCCCAAAAAGTGCTGGCGACATTTCCTGAGACGATGGATTATCTACCGGAAAAGAAAGCGGAATACGTTGGGGCGGTCATAAGAGATGAGCTTTTTGAAGGTGATAAAGCAAAAGGGCTGGAGCTATGCGGGTTTACAAAAGAAAAGCCCGTCCTGCTCATTATGGGCGGAAGCGGTGGAGCCGAGAAGATCAATCAGACAGTACGCGCAAGTCTTGATCAGCTTTTGTCTGAATTTCAGGTCGCCCATATTTGCGGGCAGGGAAAAACAGATCCCACCATTGAACAAGCTGGTTATACCCAATTTGATTATGTCAATGACGAATTGAAGGATATATTCGCAGCCACTGATTTTGTGCTGTCTCGTGCTGGTTCCAATGCTATTTTTGAATTTTTGGCGCTCCATAAACCGATGCTGCTGATTCCACTGTCGAAAGCGGCAAGCAGAGGAGACCAAATCATCAACGCCAATTCATTTAAGGAAAAACACTACGCACGGGTGATGGAAGAGGACTCCTTAACGGCGGAATCGCTGGTACAGGAGCTGTTTAAGCTGAAAAAACAGGCCCCGGTCATGGTTGACCACATGAAAGATTATCAGAGTGAAAAAGCCCGGGATCGGGTTATCGATATTATTAAGCATACAGGCATGACGAATGACTGAACGCGATCAATGACGGCCAAATGCACAAATAATGATTATCACGTACTGTTTTTTTAGAAACTGTCTCCACTGTTGCGGGAGACAGTTTTTTTACATAGATAAGAAAGTATAAAATTTTGAAATCGGCTACCTCGCCGATTTCCTCCAATCCGACTTCTGACCTCTGGCATCTGAAAAGACGCGTCAGCGTTTTTTCTAAGTATAAACGTTTCAATTTAAATGTCAGACTTTATCGATAAGTGAAGTATTTTGCATTATAACGCTGATTTTAACGTGTTATTAAAAAATATAATTAGAATAGGCGATATTATCGTGTTAAATCGCGTTATATGCCATTTGATTAAAATGTTTAGGTTTATTATGCTATATAAGTGTTAACAAGCGACACAACCCGCGTGAACGCTTCGTTTCATGTCATTCATGCTTCGTTAAATCCTTCAGAAGCATCGTCATCCTCGTCAATTAAGACGACACTTGTTTTAGTACTTTCAACATTCAATAAAAAAACAAAAAGGGGTAGTCAAATGAAAAAACTATTAATCTCGTTATCTGCCGTTCTTTTAGTAGTGCTTGCTGCATGTGGCGGTTCAGATACGGAAGGAAAAGAAGATTCGGAACCGAGCGTTGACAAGCTGGTTTTAGCTGACGCCGGCTGGAACAGTATAAGAGTACATAACTCGATTGCACAAAAAATTATTGAAGAAGGCTATGGCATTGATACAGAAGTCACACCCGGGTCAACTGCGGCAACCGTTCAAGGGCTTCGTGAAGGCGATATTGATGTTTACACGGAATTATGGACAGATAACATTAAAGAGGCATACGAGGAAGCAATTGAAGCTGGTGATTTTGAGAAGGTATCGACCAACTTTGATGACAATATGCAAGGCATTTACGTCCCGACATACGTTATTGAAGGCGATGAAGAGCGTGGAATTGAACCAATGGCACCGGAACTGGAAACAGTTGAGGATTTAAAAAACTATCCAGAACTATTTGAAGACGAAGCCGAGCCGGGCAAAGGACGTTTAATTAACGCACCAAGCGGATGGGCAGCTGAGAAAAGCATTACACAAAAAATGGAAACGTATGGTTTGAATGATACTTTCGTCAACTTTAAACCTGGTTCAGATGCTGCTATTGTTGCATCACTAGCTGATGCCTATGAAGCCGGTGAACCGTGGGTTGGTTATTATTGGTCTCCAACTGCAGTAACGGCAAAATATGACCTAACACTACTGGAGGAACCGGCGTTTGATCGGGAAACATGGGATGAAACAAAAGGAACCGAATTCCCGCCAAACGACGTTGCTGTTGGTGTTCATAAAGATGTTCCAGAAGCGGCGCCGGAAGTCGTGGAATTCCTCAGCAACTACGAAACAAGCAGTGCTCTAACGGAAGAAGCACTGGACTATATGAATGAAAATGAGGGTGCATCCGCAGAAGAGGCAGCACTATGGTGGATGGATAAACATGAGGATGTGTGGACCAGTTGGGTTCCTGAAGATGTAGCAGATAAGGTCAAGGACTCATTGGAATAACGGATAAAAGCAGCTGGCCTGCCGGTTGGCTGCTTTTCTAATTTTCCCGCATGTAACGGACAGTAACCCGCCAGAAGACGGTGGCTAACTGACCATAAATGCCCGATAAGTTTCGCTATCATTCAGTAAGGAAAATCGTCTCACTGAATGAAGTCTCACTTTAAATTTAAAAAGAGGTGTTAATTATATGGGTGTATTTCCCGATATAACCTTTAAACTCGGTGATTATGTTGAATTATTTATTAATTTTTTGGATCGGTCATTGGACAGTTTTTTCGAGTTCATTTATTTATTTTCCTCGGGCGTCATTAACGGAATTGAAGGCTTTTTGCTATGGTTGCCGTGGTGGCTGTTTATTTTACTCATCGTGCTGCTCGGCTGGTACTTTAAATCGATTTCTGCGGGTATCCTCTATGGTATCTTCATATTTCTGGTTGGCACGTTTGGCTTATGGGAAGATTTGATGACGACCATCGCCATTGTTATGACCGCTGTTATTATTTCGCTGGGACTGGGCATTCCGCTTGGCGTATGGATGGCATTCAGCAGAGGGTTTTCAACAGTCATGCGACCTATACTTGATGCGATGCAGACAATGCCGAGCTTCGTCTACTTGATTCCGGCCATTTTCTTCTTCGGATTAGGTAACATTTCCGCTATTTTTGCTACATTGATTTATGCCATTCCTCCCGTTATCAGGCTGACAGAGTTGGCCATCCGCGGTGTTGATCAGGAAGTGATTGAATCAGCACAGTCGTTTGGTTCGTCCAACATGCAGATGCTGTTCAAGATACAGCTGCCGCAAGCTCTGCCGACGATTATGGCAGGGGTCAACCAGACGACCATGATGGCACTGGCTATGGTGGTTATCGCGTCAATGGTCGGTGCGCAGGGTCTGGGAGAGCAAGTGCTTGTTTCGATTAACCAAATTGACATTGCCTTAGGGTTTGAAGCAGGTATCAGTATCGTGTTTCTTGCCATTATTATTGACCGGATCACCGGCGGCGTTGCGGGTAAATTCCAGAAGCACAGGAGGCAAAGCTAATGGATACAAAGATAAAAGTCGAACATGTATCAAAAATTTTTGGGTCAAGACCTAAGTCAGTTATCCCCAAAATTAAAGACGGTATGAGTAAAGACGAGATACTTGCTGAAACAGGTCATACAGTTGGTGTTTATGACGCATCAATGGAGATAAACCGGGGTGAAACGTTTGTCATCATGGGTCTTTCGGGAAGTGGCAAGTCAACCCTGATCCGCTGTTTTAATTTATTAAATAAGCCAACAGATGGTTCGATATTTATCGACGGGGAAGATATCGTTAGGCATAACAAAGACAAGCTCAAAAAGGTGCGCCAGGAAAAAATTGCGATGGTATTTCAACATTTCGGCCTCTTCAATCACAGGACTATTATGGCCAACGTTGAATACGGATTGGAAGTTCGTAATATCTCCAAAGAAGAACGACGGAAAATCGCGCAAAAAAATATTGAGATTGTCGGCTTGAAAGGCTATGAAGATAAATACCCTGACGAACTTTCCGGTGGTATGCAGCAGCGTGTCGGTCTGGCCCGGGCGCTTGCCAACGATCCGGATATTCTGTTGATGGATGAGCCGTTCAGTGCGCTGGATCCGCTCATTCGCCGGGAAATGCAGCTTGAACTGCTGGATATTCAGGAGCGGCTGCAAAAAACGATTATTTTCATTACACATGATGTCAATGAGGCGTTCAAGCTTGGTGATCGGGTTGCTGTCATGAGGGATGGCAAAGTCAATCAGATCGGGACGCCTGAAGAAATTATTGAAAAACCGGCAAATGATTATATTTCGGAATTCATTAAGGATATTGACCGGTCAAAAGTATTTCAGGCGGAAAATATTATGATCAAACCAAATGCACTCGTTTCCTTGAAAGATGGCCTGAACGTTGCACGGAAGGAAATGGAGGAAAATGGGATATCGAGTGTATTTGTCGTCGACCGCAGCCGCCATGTCAGAGGGATTGTGACGATTGATGACGCCATCAAAGGGCTGAAGGAGCGAAAGACGCTTGAGGATATGATGCGGACGGATATTACGATCGTGAAAGAGGATGAATATGTCAATGATCTGATCGTTAAAGCGCTTGAATCCAGTTTTCCACTGGCGGTTGTCAATGAAGAAGAGAAGTTGATTGGCTTTATTTTACGTGTCCATGTATTGTCTGGTCTGGCAGCAGAAGACGTGGACGAAAGCGATGAATATCACGTATAAATGTGTGTAAAAAAACTGGCAGAATTCCTGCCAGTTTTTCGTTTTCTAACCCTTTGTCACAAGATCGGCTTTTCCGGTATCCGGGTTGATGACAAGCCCGTGAACGTGGACATATGATGGCAACAAAGGATGGCTTCGGACAACTGACACACTTTCTTTAACAGAGTCTTCAACCGAGCCAAAACCTTTAAACTCGCCTTCAAGATCAATTCCGGCATGGTGCATTGTGTTGAGCGCTTCCTCTGAGATGCCTTTTTCCAGCATGCTTTGCTTAAATGCAGCCGGGTCCATATGCGACATGCCGCAATCATGATGCCCGATGACTATAACTTGTTCTGCTTTCAGTGAATGAATGGCTACAAGAATACTCTTCATAATGCTGTCAAACGGGTCACGCAGAATCGCACCGGCATTTTTCACCATCTTGACATCACCGTTTTGGATGTTTAATGCTTTTGGGAGTAATTCAATTAAGCGTGACTCCATACAGGTGAAGATGACCGTACGCTTGTTGGGGACACTGTCAGTCCGGTAGGGCTCATACGCTTTGTTTTTTACAAATTGCGCGTTATGTTTAAGCATATCGTCAAGAATCATCATTATCCTTCCTTTCTACCGGGTAGTTTTGTGGCTGATAAGTTTTTCATGGTATAATGTGGTCATTCTGGCCTTCATAAAAATAGCAATCTCCCAAAGTATAGCCAGCAGGGTAACCCAGGCCCAATAATCCATAAACGTCCGCTGCAGGTTGTAAAGAAATCCGGCTATCGGATAAAAGGGATTTTCCTGCATAACTAACGTAAATGTATAGAACATACCAAATGTAAAATTTCGGGACCATTGTGTCACATGGTACGTAAAAATTGCCTTGTTCCAGCCATACAGTTTAATCCGCTTAATGGCGCGGACCACTTCAACCGCTTCAACACTGATTAATAAACCAAACACCAATACCCAAAAATAAGTAATGAATCCCGGCGTGAACGTATTGGTTGTTACAATCGCCAAACCAGTGATTGATAAGGCGCCATGAATGATACAGTTCGTATTTGCCCAATCATCAGCGAGGGTCCAGTTATGGTGTCTGACATACCTGTTAAAAAGTAATGAAATTCCGGCCAGATAAAATATCAGCCCTAAAATGATGATAGCCTCAGAAAAATAAACTGGAAACTGGAAAAATACATTATTTAGTAAAATAATAATCGACTGTGTCCCGACGGTCGACAGCAATATAGCCCCATGGACCGGATAGTCTTTATGATCAAAAAGTAGCTGTTTAAAATTATAAATGCAATTAGCTAAAAAGAAAAGCCATAAAAACGTATTGAATATCGCCATCGCCTGTGTCAATAATAAAATTTCCGGAAAATATCTCAGAAACACATTACACAACACGGATACCCCGGCAATCCATGTTCCAATGACAAACGAATTGACCGGATTTTGAATGAAAGGAATCAGAAAATCACGATGAAAAAACTGTATTGATAAATCTTTATAGATAATAACCCATGCCACAAGCAGAAAAAATGCGAGGTACTTTCCGTATATAACATCCAGAATTGGGAATGCCTCAACGGCACCGATCAGGAAAATGCCACACGCCATGATGATGGCACCGGAAGCCGGTTCTATTTTATTATAATGCCCTTTAAGTAACATAAACATCCACGTCCATCTTCATTTTTCTCTTAGAATTATACCATGTTTATGCGTTTTTTCATTATGAGAAAGGTAAAACGTGACAGTTATCACAAAAAAATATGGCGATTTAATGGACAAATGACAAAACCTATTTTCATAGGCGTCGACTGCTTTAATCATTTAACAGGCGTTTTCAATCTTTGCGCCCGAAAATGGTATAATAAAAGTACGGAAAAGACCAGCTTCTGATTATACTCAAATATGACCAGTTTTAACATGAAAAAGCCAGTCCGGGAATCATGGCTTGTTGGGCGGTGCGTTATGGATAACGATAAGCGAAACCGTGACATGATGGATGACGATTTATATGAAGAACTTGATGAGGAAGAACTATATGACCTTGTTGAGCAGGAGCGTCAGAAAGCGCTGGCACGATCGCGGGAGGCGACAAATCAAAAACCCCGCCGTCCGTTCCCGAAGTGGCTGTTTTGGCTGATTGCTGCTGTTATGGTATTAAATGTTGCTTCTCTTATTCCAAGGACATTTTCGATTCCGACCATCGATTTTTTAATGACATCCGCCAAACTATCAACACAGGATGACATACAGGCTTATAAAAAAGCCGTGGTTGTTATCGAAACGGACGAATCAAGAGGAACCGGTTTTTCCATATCTGCCGATGGTACAATCATTACCAATCATCATGTCATTGAAGGTGAAGATTCGGTGACAGTCGCTTTTCCGGAAGAGGGCCTATTTACCGGTGAGGTTGTGGCGACATATCCATCAGTTGATTTGGCCGTGCTGCATGTGGACGAAGAGGCGTTGCCTTATCTGGAGCTTGCCAAACAAACGTCATTTGAAGCAGGGGCGGAGCAGGTTTATTTCATCGGCAATCCCATCCGCTTTAACAGCATCGCGAATGAGGGGAAAGTAATTGACTATACAGATCTTAATGGCTGGGATAGGCCGGTTATCATGATGGAAGCACCGGTCTACCGCGGCAACAGCGGCAGTCCGGTCATCAGCCAGGATGGCCGTGTGATCGGTGTCGTTTTTGCAACCCTTCATCATGATGATTATGGACGCGTTGGTTTGTTTATCCCAATTGACTATTATCACACTTACCATGTCAGCTGATGGTTTAAAGAGCCGTTGTACCCGATACTGTTATAATTAGGAAGTCATTCATTTTTAAAATAAACGTAATCAATTTGTGATCGCAGCCGCATCGTTAGTGGGTTACGATGTGACTATAGGTGTTAAATTATCATAAAAAGATGGTGGGACATCATGAAAATTCGTGACTTAAACAGATATACCGGACGGAAACAGTATTTAGTACCAAATACACCCAAAAAGAATTGTTCTGAAACGAAATTTATGACAGACGGGAGTGTTGCCTGTTGATGAGCAATCAGCCTGTAACAGACATCCCGCTTGAAGAGATGGTTATTTTGGCGCAGGAAGGTGACCAGGCCATACATAATTATCTTTTGCGCTATTACCAGCCGTTTATCGCCAAATGTGTATCCGAAGTGTGCAAACGTTATATTGACCCGAAACAGGATGATGAATTCAGTATCGGCTTAAACGCTTTTCATGAGGCCATTATGTCCTATTGCCCTGATAAAGGCAGTTCTTTCCTATCTTTTTCCAAACTGGTTGTTAAGCGAAAAGTGATTGATTATATCCGTCATGTTCAGACAACACCGGCTGCCGTTTCATTGGATGAAAGCTATGATGGTGAACAGATGGAAAATCCGGTTGAAGTTTTGGCAGTGAAAGCATTTTATCGCGAGCAGCAGAATACGTGGTATCTCAGGGAAGAAATCATGGATTATAAGGAAAAACTGCGCGGCTATAAATTGTCATTAACCCAGCTGGCAGATGTGTCACCCAAACATAAAGATGCCCGGGAAACCGCGATTGCGATCGCAAGAATATTGTATAATGATCCGGAAATGTGCAATTATGTACAAAAGAAGAAAAAAATGCCGTTAAAAGATCTGGTGAAAAAAGTGAAGGTCAGTAAGAAAACGCTGGAGCGAAATCGAAAATTCATCCTGGCTATATTTATTATTTTGCAAGAGAACTACACCTATCTTAAAGAGTATCTTAAGGGGGTGGGGTAGTGAAAAAAGGTATCGTTATGGAAAAACATCGTGACTATATGATTGTTATGCGGAAAGATGGTGCCATTCAAAAAGCCTATCCGACCAAAAATGCCGCTATTGGTATGGAAGTCAGCTGCCAGCCGATCAAAGTAAAGCGCCGCCCCCAAGGAATGGCCGGCAAGAAGCCTGTTTCACTTTCAGTGGCGGCCATCGCCTGTTTATTGCTGTTACTGATTCCAGGATATAATGTCGTGGATGGTCATAAACCATATGCCTACATCAATATTACAGTTAATCCCAACCTGGAATTGGAGGTGGATGAAGATTTGCACGTACAGTCGATCACCCCTTTAAATGATGATGCTGAAAAGGTCCTGAATCAGCTGACAAATTATGAAGGGGATCATATAGAAGACGTCATCCAGGGAATTATGACGGAAAGCGAAGCAGCAAATATGCTGCAGAACGGCAAAAATATGCTGGTGGGCGTCAGTTATATGCCGGAGTCCCATGCAGTTTCTGTTACCGATCAGATTGACCAATATTTCCTTGATCACAATTCGGAATGGGCGATCACAACATTTTCCATACCGGCAGAAATACGGGAGCAGGCTAGGGAAAATGGGTCGTCGATGAATCGGCTGCTGGCCAACAATATGGATAAATCGGAAGATGCCGATGATGCAGACTCAGAACAAACGTCTGAAGCATCCGTTGATGACGAACAAAAAGCAATTATTCATTCATTTTATGATCATCGTGACCGTCAATCAAACGAAGCTTCGGACAAGGATCAGGCAGATCAGCGTGAGGATCGTCCGTCTTCGGAGGATAAGAACACCACTAACAATAACCAGCCCAACCCGGCTGCAACGTCATCTGATACAGAGAAGGCGAACGCAACAAGTGACGTAGAGCATCCTGGCAGAAAAAAAACTGAAAATACTGCGCACGGGAATGAAAATGGTAAACGTCCGAAGGCATCCATACATAAGCAAGCGAAACAGGATGATAAAGGAAACAGATCAAAGGCCAATAACGAAAAGAACGGCAAGGCCAAAGAGTATAACAAGGCCAAACAGAAAAATGGCAACACCAAAGAGCGTGACAAACAAAAGCAAAACAATGGAAAGGCCAAGGGACATAACAAGCAGCATAACGAACAAGCCAACGATCACCACAAGACCAATTCTAATCATGGACAGGCCAACGGGCAAGACAAGGCGAAACATCAGGAAAAAACGAACGAACATAAGCCCCGCGGTCATAATACGAAAAAGCAACGGGGGAATTCCGGGAAGAAGCATTCCAACTCTAACGGCAAGGGTCCAAAGTAATGTCTGTAAACGAAAAATGCACCCAAAAAGGTGCATTTTTCGCTTTCTGAAACGTAAAGGTACTACACTTCCATCGCAACCGGTGGTGTATATTTCATAGCATGGTCGATATAATACAGCAACGCATCATGCGAGTCGATGATTTTGGCCTGTTCAGGCGAGTAATGGTAAGCATGCAGGAAGAGCTGAATTTTTTTGGACAACATATCATCATTTGTCCGAACCATCAGCACGAGCAGTTCATCCCACTGTCCCCATAACGTATAATACAACGCTTTATCATAATCAGGAATTTCCATTCTTTGCCCTCCTTCATATTGCAAAGGAACAGTTATAGTCTCCCCGGATTTCATATATATTTGCCCGAAACAAAAATGGTGTTAGTGCCATTTTTTGTTAAGGAATAAAATCAAATTCCTGTTACATACTAAAATCAAAATTATAAGGAGGATTTAGTATCATGAAATGGAAACTATTCAGTATCATGGCAGCCACTACACTTGTTCTGGTAGCATGTACCGGAAACAATAATGGAGACAATAACGGAACCGACGACGGTCAAAACAATAATGACAATGTGGAGCAGACCCGGTTTGAAGATGATCGTGGAACAGATAACATGAACAATCGGGACAATAACAATGAGTTCAATAATGGCAATCGTACGCGAAATACCGATCGTGGAAACAATGGTGACCGAAACAATAATGAAGACCAATATGAACTGGCAGATGAAGCAGCGGATAGAATCACCGATGAGATGGACAGTATCGATAATTCATACGTCGTCAAGACCGATAATAATGCTTATGTCGCTGCAGAATTGGACCGGGACAACAATAACGGTAACAACATGAATAATGGCGATAACAATAACAACACGAACACTAACGGTACAACCAATAATAATGCCAATAGCAACGAGGGTGGCGAAGTGACAGATGACGTCAAAGACGAAATTAGCCGAATCGTGAAGTCCGTTGACTCTGATGTTGATAACGTCTATGTATCGACAAACCCTGACTTCTTTGACCTAACCGGTAATTACGCGGATGATGCCGACAGAGGTGAACCGGTTGAAGGACTGTTCGACCAAATGGGCAACATGATTGAACGCGTTTTCCCACAACAAGGGAACAACAGGTAATCACCAACAATTGATCTGAAGCGGATGCTTGAATGCATCCGTTTTTTTCTTTGTGCTTTTATGAACTTTTGTGGTATACATTTGGGAATGTGCTGGAATTCGGTGTTATTACGGGAAATTTAACCAAAAAGTTGGTGCAGTCAGGATATCACGTAACAGGGATAGGACCATCTTAAGCATGCGCGATAAGGCCGCAGCCAAACGAACGGAAGGAGCGTGTTTTTACGGAAAATGGTTTTCATGTTATGTTGAAATAAATGACTGATTCTGTTTGGTTAATATCAGCAGTCAAAACATAAAGGAGCGATTGATCATGACAGAAAAAATGAACGTCGAGAGTTTCAACCTTGACCATACAAAAGTAGCAGCACCTTACGTCCGCCTTGTCGGTGTGACATCAGGATCAAATGGTGACAAAGTGTATAAATATGATATCCGGTTTAAACAGCCGAATAAAGAGCATATGGATATGCCCGGACTGCATTCAATTGAGCACTTGATGGCAGAAAATATCCGCAACCACATGGATAATGTACTGGATATCGGCCCAATGGGATGCCAGACCGGATTTTATTTGTCCATCCTCAATAATGACAGCTACGACGATGTACTGGAAGCACTTGAAAAAACACTTCGGGATGTACTGGATGCAAATGACGTACCAGCCTGCAATGAAGTGCAGTGCGGCTGGGCGGCCAATCATAGTCTTGAAGGTGCCAAAACAATTGCCAAAAACATGCTGGCTAAAAAAGATGAGTGGCAGCAAGTGTTTGCTGAGTAAGAGGAAACAGAACAATGGCTGTCTATCATTCCATTCATGCGTTACTGGAGAAATACCATTGTTGGAAATAAATGGGTAAGCCCGTTCGTTTATTGGCCAAATTGGAATTTTTATAATCCGGGCGGCGGTGTGAAAGATCGATTAGACATTACGTCAATCGATGACGCATTAGCCAGCGGGAAAATCAGACATGGTGGAACGATTATTGAACCGACTGCTGGAAACACCGGGATTGGTCTGGTTCTGGCTGCACGTAATAAAGATTTAACGGTGATTTTTTGTGTCCCTGAGCAATTCAGTATTGAGAAACAGCAGCTTATGAAAGCATTAGGCGCAACCATTTTTTCGTTGCTGGTGCAGGATCGAGCGGCATATTTATGGGGGTTTCCAGATATCTGAAGGAGCAAAAACCCCGGGTATCCGATCCGTCATCGTGGAGCCTGAGAGTTCGATTATCGCTGGTGGTGAGCCTGGATCGCATAAAACAGAAGGAATCAGCATGGAATTTTTGCCCAATTCTTTTGACCAATCACTGGTGGATGGTATCTATACAGTAGCTGACCAAGATGCTTTTTTGCTGACGAAACATTTAGCGGAAAATTGAAGATGCAGATGATTTGATTGAAGATTTAGCACGGGCATTGGAATAATTTTTGGAGGAGGGACAGTCTTTTAAAAAGGCTGTCTTTTTTGTGCGAGGGCGTGAATATTCTGCAGATAAACGGGGGTATCTGCAGAACAGCGGGGAGAATCAACAGAAAAAGTGGCAGAATCAACAGAAGAGCGGCAGAATCGATAGAAGAGAGTGAGAATCAACAGAAAAAGTGGCAGAATCAACAGAAGAGCGGCAGAATCAATAGAAGAGAGTGAGAATCAACAGAAAAAGTGGCAGAATCAACAGAAGAGCGGCAGAATCAATAGAAGAGAGTGAGAATCAACAGAAAAAGTGGCAGAATCAACAGAAGAGCGGCAGAATCAATAGAAGAGAGTGAGAATCAACAGAAAAAGTGGCAGAATCAACAGAAGAGCGGCAGAATCGATAGAAGAGAGTGAGAATCAACAGAAAAACGAAAGAATCGACAGAAGAATGCAAGAATCAACAGAAAAGCGAACGGAATCTACAGAAGAACGGAAAAATCAACAGAAACTTATGGCGGCGCGCGCACAGAAGATTCCGCTCCGATTGCCGGGTTCGTTTTTCTGTCGTATAGTATGCTAAAATGGAACAAAATAAATGGAGGAGTGAGTCGATGAGTGACCAACCATTGCAATATTTATCCGAAAATCGTGAACAGCTGCTTGAAAAGCTGAATAACTTTTTATCGATTCCGAGTGTCAGCACGGACAGTGTACATAAACAAGATATTAACGAAGCTGCGAATTTCCTGGAAACTTATTTGAATGATATCGGGTTTGATAACGTCGCTCAACAGGATACCGGCGGGCACCCACTTATTTATGCTGAGTATAATCAGGCGGGCCCTGAGGCGCCAACGGTTTTATTTTACGGCCATTATGACGTGCAACCTGTTGATCCGATCGATCAGTGGGCGAGTGATCCGTTCAAACCGGAAATCCGGGACGGCCGGTTATATGCACGTGGCGCAAGTGATGACAAAGGACAGGTCTTTATGCACCTGGCTGTTTTTGAAGCATATATGAAGACAGAAGGAAAGCTGCCGCTTAACGTCAAAGTATGTATTGAAGGTGAAGAAGAGATCGGCAGTGAAAACCTTTATGATGTATTACATGACAAGAAACAGCAATTCGATGCTGATTTTGCCGTTATATCCGATTCGGGAATGGTTGCGCAAAATCAGCCGACCATTTTGTATGGCTTAAAAGGGTTCACTGGCATTGAAATTAACGTGAGCGGACCCGATCATGATCTGCATTCAGGCATGTACGGCGGGGCTGTCCGTAATCCGATTATGGCATTGAACCATATCCTAACATCGATGAAGAATGAGAATGAAGTTGTAACGGTTGATGGTTTTTATGATGGCGTCGAACCACTATCAGAGGAAGAGCGGGAATTAATTCAAAATGTCCAGGGTGAAGACTACGCGGAAGCAACCGGCGCTACGGAAACGGCCTCCGAAAAAGGCTACTCCGCCAAAGAACATACGATGGCCCGTCCAACGTTTGAAATTAATGGCATGTACGGCGGTTATCAGGGTGAAGGGACGAAAACAATCATCCCGTCAGATGCAACTGCGAAAATCACGTGCCGGCTTGTACCGGGACAGGATCCTGAACGAATCCAGGAACTGCTGGAAAAACATATTCACAACGTAACGCCATCCGGTGTAACGGTTGACGTCAAGAAAGAAAAACTGTCGGCTAAAGCGTATAAAGTCGAACCTGACCACCCACTCATCAAAAAAGCTGCCGAAAGTTATACAAAGGCATTCGGCAAAGACACCGTTTATGTGCGGATGGGTGGCTCAATCCCGGTCGTTGAATGGATTGAGGCGATTTATCAAATGCCGATTGTTTTGCTTGGATTTGGCACACCGGAGGACCGGCTGCATTCACCAAATGAAAGTTTCTTATTGGACAGCTTTGACAAAGGCATGGAAACACTTGTTTATTACTGGTCGAATGTCAATGGCTTATAGTCGGATCATGTAGATCGGCTAGCGACATTTGTTTTCACTGAAATGAAGCCGGGTATTGTCATAAACATGAATAAATAGGGGGATAAGATATGCGACATGCAGTCGTTACGGGTGTATCCAAAGGGTTAGGGGAGTCGATTGCGAAAATTTTAATGGAATCAGGGATACATGTGACAGGCATATCCCGGAGCAGGCAAGCACAGCTGGCTGATGTTGCCGCGGAGAACAATGTGACCTACCAGCACTACGCATGTGATTTAGGTGACTTGGCAGCAACGGAACAAACATTTCAGCAAATCAGCGAGGCGCTATTTTTACAGGAACCGGATACCGTTTATTTAATCAATAATGCGGCGGTTCTGGAACCAATTGATCAGTCCATGAATACTAGCAGTGCTGATGTGGCCTATCACATCCAGGTGAATACGACAGCGCCAATGGTTTTGACGAATTTATTTCTAAAGAAAGCTGCCGAGCATGATGTTCGCTTTATTGGCACGACGATCACTTCGGGAGCCGCGGAAAGGCCGATGTATGGTTGGAGCGCTTATTGTTCATCCAAGGCAAGCATTAATATGTACACGAAAACAGCAGCCCTGGAGCAGGATGAATTGAAGACCGATAGTAAAGTGATCGCCTTCAGTCCGGGGGTCATGGACACCCAAATGCAGGAAAGAATTCGCAACAGCAATAAAGATGCCTTCCGGGAGGTTGAACAGTTCCGGAAATACAAAGAGCAGAATAAGCTGAATGACACAGAAGTAGTCGGTGGTGTGCTCGTTGATATTTTGACGGATGAGACAAATATCGAGAACGGGAAAATATATCGTGTGACCGATTATCTTTAAATGAATCTCACACATTCAGGCTGCATAATTTAAGCTATAAATGCAAGGGACATCTATAACTCTGCATTTTCCGGCGTTATCATGAATGATGATAACGCCATTTATCCCGCATATAACGGTCAGTAACCCGCCCAACAACGGCGGCTAACTGCCCATAAATGTCCGATTCTGTTCGGGCCTGCAGGATGTAGGTCACAAAGGCGTTGCAACAGGACGTTGCGAACTTAGCCTTTGTTCCTTAACATTCAGTGGAATAAAAACCGCTCCACTGAATGAAGTTTCACTTTATCCCGCATGTAACGGTCAGTAACCCGCCAAATAACGGCGGCTAACTGCCCATAAATGTCCGATTCTGTTCGGGCCTGCAGGATGTAGGTCACAAAGGCGTTGCAACAGGACGTTGCGAACTTAGCCTTTGTTCCTTAACATTCAGTGGGGAAAACCGCTCCACTGAATGAAGTTTCACTTTATGTTACAATCGTTGATGCCAATCCGTAAATCGGAAGCAGTTTTTGCAGAAAGGACGAAACAGATGATAACACGGAAAAGTAAACGCGAGATTGAGAAAATGCAAACAGCAGGGGATATCCTCGTTCAATGCCATAAAGAAATCGCGAAAAGGATAAAACCAGGGGTCACTACCATGGAGATCGATGCTTTTGTGGAAAAATTTCTCGCTGAACATGGCGCAACGCCGGAACAAAAAGGCTTTAGCGGGTATCCATATGCGACCTGTGCGTCGGTTAATGATGAGATTTGCCATGGTTTCCCCCGGGATGAAAAGCTAGCTGATGGGGATATGGTAACGATTGATATGGTGGTTAACTTGAACGGAGGGCTGGCTGATTCCGCCTGGACGTATAAGGTTGGAACTCTCGATGAAGCCGGTGAGAAACTGCTTGACGTTACAAAAACATCGCTTTATAAAGGTATTGAACAGGCGCAACCAGGTAACCGGATTGGTGATATCGGCCATGCGATTCAGACCTATGCTGAAGGGGAAGGTTTTTCAGTTGTTCGGGATTTCACCGGTCATGGGATCGGTCCAACCCTTCATGAAGAGCCCCATATCCCGCATTTTGGATTGCCGAACAAGGGAACACGTTTGAAAGAAGGTATGGTCATAACCATTGAGCCGATGATCAACGAAGGCAGCTGGCAAAGTAAGATGGATGCGAATAACTGGACAGCCCGCACAGTTGATGAAGGACGCTCGGCACAATACGAGCATACAGTCGTCATTACAAAAGATGGTCCACTGGTAACGACTGATCAGGATAAGTAACATTTGAGACATTGAGCTATCACTAGATGAATTCGGCTGATTCACCGTTTGCCGTCTTTGACTTCTGGTGTCTTGTCATTAAAGCGTAACGAGACGAATGCCAGGTTTTTCTAGAAGGGGGAGAGGAATGGTTCATGCGTGTTGTCTCGATTTGCCCAAGCAACACCGAAATTGTAGCGTATCTTGGTAAAACTGACTTGCTGGTTGGTACTGATAATTACTCTGATTGGCCTTCAGAAGTACTGCCATTACCGAAAGTTGGTCCTGATCTTTCAATCGATATGGATAAAGTAGAAGCCTTACATCCTGATCTTGTGCTCGCTTCATTGAGTGTGCCTGGTATGGAAAAAAATATTGAAGTACTCGACGAACGGAAGTTGCCTTACATTATTTTAAACCCCAACTCGCTGGACGAAATTGCTGATGATATTGCGACAGTCGGAGCTGCTCTCGGCGATCAGTCGCTTGGTGCAAAAAAGGCAGCTGTTTTTCGTGCAGAAGTGAACAACTTTCGGGAACAGGCTGCCATGAAGGAACATCCCCCCTCTTTATATTGGGAGTGGTGGCCAAAACCTGTTTTCACCCCCGGGGGTCGCAACTGGCTGACCGAAATCAGCGATCTTGCTGGCGCATCAAATATTTTTGCAACGGAAGATTTAGCAAGTGTCCAGACAAATTGGGACGATGTCAAAGAACGGAACCCTGACCATATTTGCATGGTGTGGGTAGGCGTGAAGGAGTCCAAAATGCGGCCTGAACTTGTTCGGAAAAGGCCTGGCTGGCATGATATGAAAGCCATCCGGGAAAACAATATTCATGTTCTTGAAGAATCACTTTTCTGCCGCCCGTCACCAAGACTGCTTGAAGGACTGCGTTATTTAACAGCTATATTGGCATGAACAATCCCCTTGGTACCAGGGGATTTTTTCATCTTCAAAATATATTGAAGCAGGAAAACTTCGGCGCGAGATTGGGAACTTCAGCCGGAGCGTAGAAGCTTCGGCCGGAGATCGAGACCAAAGCCGAAGAGCGAAAACTCTCCCTCGGGCGGAACAGCATTCCGGTCTCGTGGTTACCTGTACTAGCCTTTCAATGACCTTCCACCAAAAAATATGGTGATGATCGGACTCAACAGACAGAAGAACGCAAACGGCAGGTAAGTGAGCACCGGGACACCGAGAACGTCAGCGATAAAGACACCACAGACACTCCAGGGTACGAGTGGGTTAATGACGGTTCCCGCGTCTTCCAATGTTCGGGCAAGTGCCTTATTGGATAATCCGGCTTGCTGATAAATACCCTTAAAGGTTTCACCGGTTAACATGACGGAAAGATATTGTTCACCAATCAGTACATTGACACCAAGGGCCGTGCCAGCGGTTGAGGCAATAATCGCCCGTACCTTTTTCAGTTTCTGCTGGAATGATGACAAAATGGCTGGGATAATGCCAGTTACAAATAATAACCCACCAAATCCGAGTGCCAGAATGACAAGTGAAATCGTAAACAGCATGCTGTTGAGGCCGCCTTTTGTCAATAGCTCATCAACGGGCGCAAAACCGGTTGCCGCTGTATAACCGTTAAACCAGATATCCCAGATTTCGGACCACGCAAACCCGCTTGTGATACGGGCCAACACTGTTGCTGCTACACTGCTGAGGGCGATGGCAATAAAGGCGGGAATCCGAAAAATCGTTGCCAGGACAAGAATGATCAGCGGAATCCATGATGTCCAATGGATCAGCCCTGTAGCTGCCAGACTTGATTTGTATGCATCCAGGTCAGCAACGGCAATGGCTTCATCCGGTGACAAAATCACAAATAAGATGAATGAAATTAAAAATGCCGGAATGGTCGTTAAGCTCATATGTTTAATATGCTCAAATAGATCTACTTGCACAATCGTGGAAGCAAGATTGGTTGTGTCTGACAGTGGTGACATTTTATCACCGAAAAATGCCCCGGAAACAATGGCGCCGGCTGTCATCGCCATGGAAGCATCTATGGCATTACCCATACCGATAAAGGCGACTCCAATTGTTGCAGTCGTTGTCAGTGAGCTACCAAGTGACACGCCAATGATCGCCGTGACGGCAAATACAATGGCATAAAACCACGTACCGCCAATAAACGAAAACCCGGTATCGATTAAAACGGGAATGGTTCCGCTGATGATCCAGCTGCTGATTAAAATGCCTATCAGCAAAAACAGAAAGACAGCCGCCATGCCGGACCTGGCACCCGCAATCATACCTGCTTCAAGATCTTTAAACGAAATCCCCCTAATAATTCCGTACATAACGGTAAGCAGCACGGCAATCAGAATGGGAATGTGCGGTTCTGTCCCAAGGCCAATTAGAAAATAGCTGATAAGTCCAATGGTTAATATGAAAAATAAAATCGACTCACGAAGCGCCGGTTGATATTTTGGCTGTACTGAAAACATCATGAACGCCTCCTTTTTAATCTAAAATAAAAAAGCCCCGCCCCCAAAATAGGGACGAAGCTATACTCCGCGTTACCACCCTGATTGATGAGCACTAGGAAATGACACGCAAAAGGACCGGTACGTGTAATCGATCAGCTTTTGTATCTATTTCCAGGGAAGCCCATCCACTCGAAAAAAACCCGCCAAGTTTGAATGTGTACTTCGACTCCCGTCCTGCCGGGGATTCCACCATACGCCCCGTCTCTGATTGCTGCCCAGACAGATTCTACTGTCATTCACGGATGATGCTATTGAGTTAAAATATTATTAACGACTATACATGTTATATGAACCGTTTGTCAATGTTCCATTTAAAACTGAAATACTTTTTCTTCGTGGTGAAGTAAGTTATAATAGTCTTAATTTTTACTTGAGGGAGGGGACGAGAATGGATGCAGACGTCGTAGATAAACAAAAATCATCCCCGGCAGTACATATGGTTCGCAGAGGAATCGCAGTGGGTTTCCCGATCATGCTCGGTTATTTACCAATTGCCATCACGTACGGTGTGCTGGCCAAACAGGCCGGGATGACGCTCACTGAATTAACATTGATGAGTGTGATGGTTTTTGCCGGTGCCAGCCAGTTTATGGGAGCCAATATGATTGCTGTTGGTGCTGGTGCTGCAGAAATTATCGTCGCCACGTTTGTCCTTAATTTTCGTCATTTCGTGATGAGTTTGTCTTTCATGAATCGACTGCGGGATCTTGGTATAAGATGGAAGGCACCTTTATCACTGGGGTTGACGGATGAAACATTTGCTGTCTCATCCTTACATACAAAAGAGGCGAAAATGGAAAAAGGCGCCTATTTTTATGCAGCTCTGATTTTAACAGCCTATTTGTCATGGATTATGGGTTCTTTTTTAGGTGGCGTTCTTGGTGAAGTGATTCCCGAGCAATTGAGTCAGAGCATGGGGATTGCGCTGTATGCCATGTTTATCGGCTTGCTTATTCCATCGGTGAAAAAAGAATGGCGTGTCGGTCTTGTGGCAGGTATCGCCATGCTTATTAATCTTATTTGCAGTCAATTCATGAGTGAAGGCTGGGCAATTGTATTCGGGACAGTACTGGGTGGTTTAAGTGGTGTCTTTTTGCTGAAGGAGGGTGATTCATGATTTTAGCCATTATTATCGGTATGGCGCTCGTAACGATGATCCCCCGCGTCATTCCGGCGTACATCGTGGATAAACTGCAGTTCCGTGATTGGGTAAACCGCTGGCTGAACGCCATCCCCTTTGCCGCATTGGGTGCTCTCATATTTCCGGGGATTTTGAGTGTGATACCTAATCGGCCATATATTGGATTACTCGGCGGGCTGGCAGCTGTTGCGTTGGCATTTCTGGGTATGAATGTTATTTTTGTCGTCATAGGGGCGATTGTGACAGTCTTCTTGTTGACAATGTGAGCATGGCTATCATGATTTTTTTCAAAAAAGCTGTCCGTTATGGACAGCTTTTCTTATTCATACGGTTCTATATGGATATGGGCATACGGAATATGATGCTTATCCTGCAGAAAACGTTCGATTCTTTCCGTTATGGCGTGACTCTCCTTGACATTTAAATCGGGGTCAACAAGAATTGTTACCTCAATAAACGCTTGGTTCCCATGGAATCTTCCTTTCACATCCACAACGTTTTTAACTTCGGGCACTCTCGCTATGCTCGATTTTATTTTTTTAATCTGTCTTTCATCAAATCCGTCCGTTAGCGTATGGGTGGCATCCCTGAAAATATCCCATGCGGTTTTGCAGATGATGATGCCAACAATCAATCCTGCTAGCGGGTCAAGCCAATAAAGTCCAAACTGAGCACCGATGATGCCGGCAAAAGCGCCGAGACTTACGTACGCATCCGACCGGTTATCCTGGGCCGCCGCATCGAGTGAGCTGCTGCCGATTTCCCGTGCGAGTGACACATTATAGCGATAAACGGCATACATCACCATAGCTGCCCCAAGTGCGGTCCAGGCTGTTAGCATATGAGGCTGGGCGGTTACACCGGCCAGCACGTTTCTGAATGTATCAGCAATGACTTGTATACCCACCGTGACAATCACAAAGGCCGCAAATAAAGAGGCGACGGTTTCGGCCCGGTAATGGCCATAATGATGATCAGCATCTGGGGGTTTTCGTGAGATTTTCAGCCCAATCAGAACAGCAATCGAAGCAACGACATCGGTTGTGTTGTTCAATCCGTCCGCCCGCAGTGCATCCGAATTCCCGATTGAAGCGATGGCCAATTTGGCTATGGCTAAAACAATATAGGCATAAATACTGATCCAGGCACCTTTTTCACCTTTTTTTAAATGATTTGCCTTCTCCATCTAAACGGCCTCCGTTTTGAAAAACCATTTTAAGTCACATCGCGTTACAATTATAACAGTCTATCAAAATTCGCTGTTGTGCGTCCAGAGAAATAGGACGGACAATGATCATTTATTTTGTTTCCAGTAGTAGCCATTTATCGACACCATTATTCACCGGGAATAAAACTGACTGTCAGGTAAATAGTAATTTTAGTGTGATTATAACGCAAAAAAAGGAGTAAGGTTATGGCGGATCATCTCAAGGAGCAGGAAAAACGCCGGGCAGTTTTAGCATTGGCTTCGATCCCATTAATCATGACATTGGGAAATTCAATGCTGATTCCCATCCTGCCGGTTATGGAACAGGAACTGGACATTTCCAAGCTGCAATCAAGTTATATTATTACGGTTTATTCCATTGTCGGTATTTTCTTAATCCCTGTTGCCGGGTTTTTATCGGATCGATTTGGTAGGAAGAATGTGATTATTCCATCATTGATTATTACCGGGGTGGGAGGGCTGCTGGCCGGTCTGGCATCGCAGCTGATGGATAATCCTTTTTTAGTTATACTGGCTGGCAGGATACTGCAGGGTATTGGTTCATCGGGCGCTTTTCCCATTGTGTTGCCGCTTGTGGGTGATATGTTTAAAGATGATAAGGAAGCCAGTACGACTCTTGGTATTATCGAAACATCGAATACGGTCGGGAAGGTGTTGAGTCCGATACTTGGTGCTGCGCTTGCAGCAGCTGTCTGGTATCTGCCCTTTTATTCCATTCCGGTGTTCTGTGCTGTGTCGGCCTTAATGGTTGCTTTTCTGATTAAAAATAAAGAGGAAAAAGCGAAACAGACACGATTTAAAGCGTATATTGGGTTTATCAGGGATGTCATGAAACAGCACGGCCGGTGGTTGATTGCCGTATTTATTATTGGCGCGATCCTTATGTTTATTTTATTCGGATTTCTTTTTTATTTATCCAGTATTCTTGAGGAGAAATATGATTACAAAGGCATCTGGAAAGGAATGCTGCTTGCTGTTCCATTACTGGCACTGTCCATTGCTTCATTTATAAGTGGACGCAAAATAAAAGATAACTTAAATGTCATGAAGTGGGTTACCTTCACTGGCGTTATTTTGACCGGTGTATCTGTTGCTGTGATTCCATTTATGGATCATCCCGTCTATTTGCTGTCGATCTTCCTTGTTTGTGGGACCGGCATCGGCATGGCGCTACCTTGTCTTGACGCACTGATTACTGAGAGCCTGGACAAAAGTGTACGAGGTGTCATAACATCACTCTATAGTTCGATGCGGTTTATCGGTGTTGCGGCAGGCCCGCCGGTCATTGCCATGATGATGAAAGGTAATATTAGCTGGATGGCCAGTGTCTTGACTATTTTTGCATTAGTGGCCGGATTTCTAGGTTATCGAAATATCAAACCTTAGCTGCCGGTAGCGTTCATGAACATTTCCAAAAAATAATACTTGCAAATTTTTAAATTATTTAGGATAATGGAAAAAAGGAACAAGGGGGAATGTTCCATTGAAGAAACAAAAAATGACCTATCAGCTTTACCGGTATACTGGGACGGCCATAAAGGCCACACGAGAGGTTCCGTTTGAACTGAAGTTATCAGCTCAATTATTATTGGATGAGGTATGCTTTAACTGGAATAAACAGCGATTAGAAACAGCTATCAACCATGCCATTGATACTGGGGACAGAGAACAATTTAAGCAATTATGTGAGGAATACAGAAGTTTCATCTGGGAGTGACCGGATGCGACAATGCCTTGCCTGAATATTGGTGAGGCTTTTTTCATGTGACGGGATAGGGGGAGACGGTATGAAACGGAAAACGGCTTTTAGCTGGATGATGTATGACTTTGGAAATTCAGCATTCGCTACGACGATTATGGCAGCAGTTCTTCCGGTTTTTTATTATGATGTGGCTGCTGTTGGTTTGGACGAAAGTCTGGCCGAGAGCTATTGGGGATACTCGCAATCGATTGCTGTCTTAATTGTTGCGATATTGGCACCGATTTTGGGGGCAATCAGCGATTTCTCCGCAGCCAAAAAGAAGTTTTTACGTTTTTTTGCCTATATGGGAATGATTGCCAGTATCCTGCTGGCCTTCGTTAGTGAAGGGGATTATTTGTTTGCTTCAATTTTATTGATTGTCGGAAATATCGGTTTTTCAGGCGCGAATGTGTTTTATGATGCTTTTTTGCCGGAGCTTGCAAAAGATGAAGATGAAATGGATCGCATGTCTTCAAGTGGTTTTGCATTCGGCTATATAGGTGGCGGGATATTGCTTGCTATCAATATTTTGATGATTACACAGTATAACTGGTTCGGTATTCCGGATGTGACAACGGCGAGCCAACTGTCATTTGCCTCGGTCGGTTTATGGTGGTTTATTTTTTCAATCCCGCTTTTCAGAAATGTGCAGGAAGAGGAAAAAACGGTCAAAACTCGGAAAAAATCCTATGCTGCAATCGGTTTTTCCCGGGTGATTCATACCTTTAAGGAAATAAGACAGTTTAAGTATCTGCTGATTTTCCTGATTGCCTTTTGGTTATATAATGATGGCATCTCAACGATCATCCGCATGGCGACCATATATGGACGCGGTATCGGGATTGATTCCAATTCACTGATTATTGCTCTCCTGATCACACAATTTGTCGGTA
The DNA here is from genome assembly GCF_042679865.1 of Lentibacillus salinarum. Classification (NCBI taxonomy): domain Bacteria; kingdom Bacillati; phylum Bacillota; class Bacilli; order Caryophanales; family Bacillaceae; genus Lentibacillus; species Lentibacillus salinarum. Next base: position 44,901 of record NZ_JBHTNH010000010.1, read on the forward strand.
TTCCGTTCACGTTTTTCTTTGGCTGGCTGGCGACCAGAATAACGGCCAAGAGGGCCTTGTATGTGACACTCTATATTTACATCGGTGTTGTTATTCTCGGTTACTTTATGGCTTCTGCCCTCCACTTTTATTTACTGGCCATATGTGTCGGCATGGTGCAGGGCGGTGCCCAGTCACTCAGCCGATCGATTTACGGGCGAATGGTGCCGGCCGGTAAAAAAGCAGAATTCTTCGGTTTTTATGGTATTTCGTCAAAATTTGCGGCTGTGTTCGGGCCATTCCTGTTCGGCCTGGTCGGCCAGTTGACGGGATCCAGTAGACTCGGAATCGTATCGTTGCTTGTATTTTTTATAGCTGGTATTATTTTATTACGGTTTGTGAATATCGATAAAGGTATACAGCAGGCGAAACAGTATGCCGGTTAAATGACGATGCTGAGACCATCAGCATGCGAAAGGGGGAGGCGCGCGTCATGCGGATTAATAATATTCGGAAAGCACTGTACGCCATTTCCAAAATTTTGGGGGATGTGAATGCCGTGAAAAAAGGAAGGGTCGGCAAAAGAATTGGACGCCGGGTTGCCGGAAAGGGAACAGGCAGAATGATGCGCAAATTGTTTAAATAGCTTAAGAAAAAACGATGACGCATCTTTTTAGATGCCAGAGATCAGCAGTCGGATTGGAAGAAATCGGCGAGTTAGCCGATTTCGGTATTGAAAACATCATCCAACAATTTTCTTATCTTTGAACAAAAGGGACGTGGTATTCCGTGTCCCTTTTATAGTTGATTAGACGATCGGTTCACTGTATTGATTACGCACGATCTTTTCCCTTGTCAACAAGATCCATCAGGAATTGGCCACATTTTTCCTGATGCAGTTTCAGTCCGATATGATTAAAAGGTTCTTCTTTAATCCACGGCCAAAAATTGTAATAAAAAAACGGATCTGGCCCTTGAGCACCAAACTTCATGTAGGCTTCGTTATGCAAGAATGAACGGGGATTTTCGATGGAATCCGCCACATTTTCACAAAAAAGGATATGCGTCCAAATATTGGGCGTAATGGAAATTCATCCCTCACACAATCCTTTCTACAAGTATAAAAGAAACCTTTCCAAAAACATATCAAAATACTTACTATTTTGTGACCGACTATTATTTTTGCCTTAATACAATCAGTTTTTGTTCTGAATATGAATGGATCGTGTACGATTCGTTTGAGACAAATGTTATAATGGTGCCAGATCACACGCTGAAATGAGGGTTATGTGTGGAAGCAAAAATCATGATTGTGGAAGATGATCCGAAAATAGCCGAGCATCTAAACGGATTTATTGCCAAGTATGGATTTGATGTTTTTACAGCCGATGATTTTTATAACTTGATGGATACATTTCGCAGCTTTCGCCCGGATTTAGTCCTGCTTGATATTAACCTCCCAAGTTTCGATGGTTTTTATTGGTGCCGGCAAATTCGTCTCGAGTCAATTTGCCCGGTCATCTTCATTTCCGCCCGGACCGGTGAAATGGATCAGGTGATGGCGCATGAAAATGGCGGCGATGATTTTATAACCAAACCGTTTCACCCGGATGTTGTCATGGCCAAAATCCGCAGTCAACTACGCCGGGCTTACGGGGCGTATGCCTCGGGTTACGGTGAACGCATTCTGCAGAAGGGTGGGCTGAAACTCTTGCCGGAACGTCTTGAGCTCAGGTTTGGATATGAAGCGGTATTCCTCACGAAAAAAGAAGCGGATATTATTGAAAGTCTGATGAGCAGGCATCCGCGAGTGGCCGGCCGCGAAGATTTGCTGGAGAAATTGTGGGATAATCAAACGTATGTGGATGAAAATACACTCAACGTGAATATGACGCGGGTACGCAAAAAATTTCAAGAACTTGGCATCAATGATGCGGTGGAGACTGTTCGGGGGGCAGGCTACCGGCTGCTTGTTACCTGGAATGAGGCGGAAGAGTCATGAAGCTGTTTTTCAAAGAACATCAATTGCTGATTGGGCTGCAAGCACTCCAGTTTGGTCTCATTTGCTTTATTCTATGGCTGGACGGTTACCGGGATATGCGGACTGTTTTCTACGCGGTCTTTATCGGTTTTTTCTTATTTAGCAGTTATCTCGTATACCGTTACTTTACACGGCGCAGATTTTACAAACGACTTGAGAAACCGATGGTGTCATTTGATGAATCACTTCAGAAAACCGAACATGTGCCGGTTGGCAAAGCACTCGATCAGCTGCTGAAATCGCAGTACAGGCTATACCAAGAAAAGATCAGCGAGACCGAAATGAGGAAGGAAGAGCATTTAACCTTTATTGATCGCTGGGTTCACCAAATGAAAACACCCCTTTCGGTCATTGAATTGACGGCCCGCGATCTGGATGAGCCAGAATCGTCCAACATCCGCGAAGAGACCGACCGCATCAAAACAGGTTTGAATACAGTTCTCTACATGGCACGCCTCCGCACGATTGAGCAGGATTTCCGGATCAAGCCGGTTATGCTGGAAAGCCTGGTCCACGACGTCAACCTGGAAAACAAGCGTTTTTTCATCCGCAATGACGTCTATCCCAAACTGGAAAAAGAACGTTCCGGAATAACTGTTGAAACGGATGAGAAGTGGCTTTTGTTTATGATGACACAGCTCATCCAGAATGCGGTGAAATATTCTGCCGGAAAGAGCAATCAAATCATGATTTCATTGTATGAACGGGAGGGAGCGGCCATTTTTGAAGTGGCAGATTTCGGCATTGGTATTCCCGAAGAAGACAGGAAGCGGATTTTCAATGCATTTTATACCGGCGGGAATGGGCGCCAATACAGGGAGTCAACCGGGATGGGGCTGTTTCTTGTCAAAGAAGTAGCCGATTATTTGGGACATGGAATTGAAATGGAAAGCATGGTAGGTGAAGGAACGACATTCCGTATCATATTTTCACCAGCCCAGAACATGACACAAATGTAAGGAAAATGAAAGGGTAATCGATCGTTTGTCGGGGCAAAGGGCGATACACTAAAGACAGCGATATTGGGTGTTACTGTACACCCGAGGAAAAGGGGTATAAATATGCTGCAAGTTAAACATGTAAGCAAAGTGTATGAAGGTAAAATCGCCTATCGTGCCTTGTCAAATATCGATCTGGCCATTGAGAAGGGAGAATTTGTTGCCATCATGGGACCGTCGGGGAGTGGGAAAACAACACTTCTCAACATGGTTGCTACGATCGACGAACCGACAACCGGTGAGGTGTTGATTGAAGGCCAAAATCCGCATACCCTGAACCGGAATGATCTGGCCAAGTTTCGTCGCCGTGAGTTGGGGTTTGTTTTTCAGGAATTCAACTTGCTGGATACGTTGACGGTGGAGGAAAATATGGTTCTACCGCTCACATTGGATGGTAAGCGGGTGAAGGAGATGAAGCAGAAGGCTGATGCTATTGCCGAAAAATTGGGCATTTCCGGTATCATGAACAAGCGAACCCATGAGATATCCGGCGGGCAGGCACAGCGGGCAGCGATTGCCAGAGCGATGATCCATCAACCGAAGCTGCTCCTTGCTGATGAGCCAACAGGAAATCTTGATTCCAAGTCCTCCAAGGATGTGATGGCGATGCTCTCGTCGCTTAATAAACAGGAGAAAACAACGATGATGCTTGTCACGCACGATCCGCAGGCGGCAAGTTATGCGGATCAGGTCATTTTTATTCAGGATGGGAAGTTCTATTCGGAAATTCACCGTGGTGATAGCCGGCAGACGTTTTTCCAAAACATCATTGATACGCTTTCCTTGATGGGAGGGGATGACAGTGACTTTTCGTCAATTCGCGATCAATAATGTCATCCGTAACAAGCGTCTGTATGCCGCCTATTTTTTGAGCAGCCTGTTTACCGTGATGGTCTTTTTTACATTTGCCATCTTTGCCTTTCACCCTGCATTCTTTGATGGGTCGATAAGAGGCGAGGTATTGTACGGTATGGGTGTCGCCGGCGGGATTATTTATGTGTTTTCCTTTTTCTTCGTGTTGTATTCGATGAGTTCCTTTTTACAATCGCGCAAGAAGGAATTTGGCCTGTTGATGATGCAGGGGATGTCCACGAGGCAAATCCGGCTGATGGTCTTTATGGAAAATATGTTAATCGGCTTTTTTGCAACCTTAAGCGGGATTTTGTTGGGCCTTGTGTTTGCCAAGGCAATTCTCTTGCTTGCGGAAAATGTTCTGGTGATTGATGAAGCACTTCATTTTTATTTTCCGTTATGGGCCATTGTCGTAACGTTTGTGTCATTTATTGTGCTATTTTTGTTCATTTCGCTGTTCGTGTCATTTATTCTTCGGACAAAGAAACTCGTTGACTTAATCAAAGCAGACAAACAATCAAAAGGTGAGCCGAAAGCGTCTATTACGCTGGCCATTGTTGCTGCGGTGTTACTTGCTGCTGGTTACGCAACGGCACTGTATGTTAAGGGGCAAGTTGTTATCATTGCCATGTTGCCGGTTATCATTGTTGTGACGATCGGGACGTATTTGTTGTTTACCCAGTTGAGTGTTTATGTGATCCGGCGGTTGAAGGCCAGCAAAGGTATTTTTTGGCGGAAAACAAATATGGTGCTTTTCTCGGATTTGTCATTCCGAATGAAGGACAACGCCCGGACCTTTTTCATGGTGGCAATCATTTCGACCGTTGCGTTTAGCGCGATTGGGTCGTTGTATGGGTTTCAGTCGTATTTGACCAAAGAAGTAAAAGACATGAGTCCTTATACGTATACGTACGCCACCAGCGAAGCGGATAATTCACAAATACAGGAACATACTGGGATGATTGATGAAACATTGAATAACTATGATATTCAGACTGACAAGGCTTCAGGTGAATTAAATTATTTTGAAGTGGATAACAGCGGACGGCCACAGGTTCTGATTGCTAAAGAATCGGAATATAATCATTTTGCTGAGCTTCAGGGTGAGGCGGAAGTTGAAGTCGATAACCAGGAAGCGATCGTCGTCTCGGACAGTTCGAAAGTTATGATAGGTGCATCCAAAAAAGAGCGGTTGATGGATGTGCCAATTGAATTGTCGGATGGTGGGAGTATTCAACCGAACCAATTCATATCGACGGTTGTGCTGCCGGAAATGTATTCGTATTATATTGTTGATGATGACACATTCGAATCCTTACCGGAACCTGTTGAAACAAAGACGCACATAGCCTGGCAGGCGGTAGAAGGATCCAAGGATGCGATCATCGAGGCCGGGGGAATATTACAGAATAAGTTCCAGGCAGGTTTATTCCAGTCGATTGATTATACAATTTATACCCTCAACAAGAGTTTTGGGCCAGTGTTGTTCATTGGGTTGTTTATCGGCATCGTGTTCTTTGTATCGGCTGGAAGCTTCCTTTATTTCCGATTGTACTCGGACCTTGATCAAGACAAGGAAAAGTTCAAATCAATTGCCAAAATGGGCTTGACGGATAAAGAATTGAAAAAAGTGATCAACCGTCAGACGGTGCTCCTGTTTTTCGCGCCAATTGTTGTTGCGCTCGTGCACGGGGCAGTCGCACTTACCGCGCTGTCGCATTTGTTTGACTACTCGCTAGTCCATGAATCGGCACTGGTGCTTGGCACATTTGCTTTGATCCAGATTATTTATTTCGGGATTGTCAGGTATTTCTATACGAAGCAGATTAGGCGCGTGGTTTTTTATTAGGCCGTTTTCAAAATGGTTGTTGTTTTTGACACAACATTCATAAACTGCGACGTAACTGTTGCTGGGTTGTTTTCTATAAGTACGTGTCATTCCCGCCGTCCGGGATCGCTTCGGGCGGATGCTTTCCGCGGGCACGGCCTCAGACTCCTCAGAAGCAAAGAACGCTTCTTCCGGGGTCTTCGGACACGTGCTTTCCCGCAGGAGTCACCGCCCTCCACTCACCCGGACTAGTTAAGTTGCGTGACGCGATTTACTATTACAACCA
>NZ_JBHTNH010000011.1:0-1808 GCF_042679865.1 Lentibacillus salinarum
TTTAAACGGTCTGGTAGCAATAGCGGAGAGGACACACCTGTTCCCATGCCGAACACAGCAGTTAAGCTCTCCAGCGCCGATGGTAGTTGGGGTTTAACCCCTGCGAGAGTAGGACGCCGCCAGGCAATCCGAAAACCAGCTTACATTTTTGTAAGCTGGTTTGTTTGTTAGCTGCAGGTCATATCATTGAAAAAAAGCGCACTCGAAGTGCGCTTTTTTAATTGCTTAGGAAACTATAAAATTTGGTCCTTGTGGATAACTATTATGGTAAAATGGCATCAACAAATATGGGAGAGGTCAAAGTTGAGAAAAGGTTCAGGCGTTATTAAACAAATTCTAAAAGATCATTTTGCTGGTTTTTGGGAATTTCATTCTGATCGTTTTCCTAAAGCCTATCGCAGTCATATAAAGGAAACGGTGGAGAAAACGGTGCGTTGCGGGACTAGTGATTTAGGTTTCGCTCGTTATGAATGTTTAGGGTGTGAAGGAGATTCTTCCCCGAAATTTGTTTATTTCACGTGTAAAAGTAGGCTTTGTCACCGTTGTGGAAAGAAGTACACAGATGATTGGTCGGACAAGCAGCAGGATATGATTTTTGATGTTACGCATCGTCACATGGTATTTACCATTCCAGAAGAGTTAAGAAAAGTTTTCTACTATGACCGAAAAAAACTCAATGAGCTAAGTAAACAAGTTGCTGAAGTTTTCCAATTTCATAACTATCAAAAAAGCAAAAAGAGAGGGTTCCGTTCAGGTATTATTACAGTTATTCACACATTTGGCAGGGATCTAAAGTTCAACCCCCATATCCATGCATTAGTGACTGAAGGTGCGCTGGATAATCAAAATGAATGGGTCAACAATGGGTATATTCCATATGATTACCTAAGAAAATCATGGCAGAAGGTTGTGTTGGATTTACTGAAAAAGTGGTTCCCTTCAAATCAGACCGTTACTGAACTCATCAATGATTTGTATAAAAGATATCCAAAAGGTTTTTATGTGAATGCAGAGAAGAAAATAACGAATGCCAAAGGGGTTGCCAAATACATTGGCAGGTATTTAGCTCGTCCTGCGATTGCGGAATACCGCATTGAAGATTATGACGGAGAAAAAGTTCACTACTGGTATGAAGACCATAGAACCGGAAAACGAATTGATAAAAGGATTCCTGTATATCGATTCATCTTTGAAATCTTACAGCACATACCCCCTAAACACTTTCGTATGGTGGGACGTTTTGGATTGTACAGTAGAAGATCGCATCGTAAAGCCCAACAGATTTTAAGTTTATATTCATTTATGAGAACCAAACAAATATCTTTTCTTCTAGAGAAGAAGCGAAAAAAGAAAACGTACCGCCAACGGATGATAGAAGCATTTGAAAAAGATCCATTGGCATGTCCCTGTTGCCATAGAGAGATGGAACTCGTAGGTATATGGCATGCTGACTATGGATGGATCTATCATTACATGGAAGAAATCGAAATGGCTAGAAGGAGGAGATACGGAATTGGCAAACCAAAGAAAACAGGATAAATCCTGGGCAGAAATAGATAAGTGGTTGGAAGAGGACCCTTTTGGATTGGATGAAGAAGTAGAAATCATTCTTTTCAAATGTTTAGACTGTAATGGAACCGATGAAGTACCGGAGTATATCATCGGTGAATTTAGTCTGGATAAAAAGAGAGGGGAAGAAGTGGAACTTCATTGCCCTCACTGCAATGGTACTATGATTAGAGCGAGAAACATCCCAAGTGATTAATCCTCACTTGGGACGTGATTTAGTCGCGTCAGCGATTTTGTTC
>NZ_JBHTNH010000012.1:0-34183 GCF_042679865.1 Lentibacillus salinarum
ACCAAAAAAGAGGCGACCTCTGACCTGCATTAACATAATGTACAGGATTCTTTACAATTAAACCGCTAACCCCCATTTTCATTTATTGCGGTGTCTGACAAGACATGGGGGTTTTGAACACGCACTTATAGGCTTTTTTAACATTTGCAGTTTTTAATGCTGAAGGTTTGCAAGAACTAAGCCGATTCGTTATATTAAACGTTAATACCGAAATATAATGAAATAAAGGGGTCAACACCAAAATCAATGGTTGAAATAGATGGATAAATATGTTATAGACAACTAGCTAGCGGAGGGAAAACACGGAGACTCCTGTGGGAAAGCGCAGAGTAGACCTGAGCAGAAAAAAGCGAACTTCTTTTTTCGAGGAGGCTGAGCTCGGGGCCCACGGAAAGCGTAGTGTTTTTCCGTAGCGGTTGCCTTTATCNAGCCAAATAAAGAATAGGGAAAAGGGGGATTGAAAATGGATGTAAGATACCCAATTGGCAAATTACAAGTTCCCGAAAAGGTAACATTTGAAAATATTCAAGAATGGTTAAAGCAAATCGAAACTTACACGATTCGATTAGAAGAAACTGTCGACTCATTAAGTGATGAGGAATTAAGCAAAACTTATCGTGATGGTAGCTGGACAGTTCGCGGCCTTGTTCATCATATTGCTGACTCTCAGTTGAACATGTATCAACGTTTGAAGCTGGCTTTAACAGATGAGAGTCCAACAGTACCAGCTTTTGATGAAGAAAAGTGGGCTATTCAACCGGATACAAAGCTTCCCGTAGAATGTTCTATAAAAATGTTGGAAGGTATAAATGAGCGCATCGTATCTTTGGGTCATAGTTTAACGGAAGAGCATTTAGATCGAAGTTTTGTTCATCAGCTAAATGGTAATATAACAGTAGCGACAAAGGTTGCAAAATTAGCTTGGCATGAAGAGCATCACTTAGCCCATATAAAAATCGCATTATCAAAATAGCATAATATTTAAGGAATTGGTTTATCAAATCTCGGGTAAGCTAATTTTTTAAAATGGGGAAAGGAAAACAAGGGTGCGATTGTATAAGACGTAGGTAGAAAATGACAATTATTTTTAAAAAATAATCTTAAAATTGCTTAAAAGAATCCATCTTGATCAATCTTTTTTCAAAATGGATTCTTATTTATTGCAAAGTATGGTCCATGAGGTGTTTTTAATCAAACTTTATCCCAAAGTTACAGAAAAACGCTCCGTTGAATGTAGTTTCACTTTTCCCCGCATATAACGGCCACTAACCCACCTCAAAACGGCGGCTAACTGTCCGTAAATGCCCGATTCTGTTCGGGCCTGCAGGACGCAGGTCACAAAGGCGTTGCAACAGGATGTTGCGAATTTAGCCTTTGTTCCTCGTTATTCAACGGAGAAAACCGTTCCGTTGAATGTAGTTTCACTTTATGCGGTGGTAGGATCTGGCTTAGTTGCCGTTTTTCGTCGCTGGACAGCGGAAGCATTGGCAGGCGCACGTCGCCAACCGAAATACCCGTCATATTCAGGGCAGCTTTTACCGGCGCCGGGCTTGGCTGAGCAAACATCGCTTTCATCACCGGTAGGATTTCCTGGTGAATGGCTGCTGCCCGTTGGACGTTGCCGCTCGTGAAGCTCTGCACCATTTCTTGTATATCATTCCCGATCACATGGGCGGAGACCGATACGATGCCAGTACCGCCAATCGCCAATACTGGAAGTGTCAAATTATCATCCCCACTGTAAAGCGTGAAATCATCAGGCGTTTTGCTGATAATCTTTGTCATCGCATCAAGATTGGCGCTCGCTTCTTTGACGGATACGATATTGCTGATTTCCGCCAACCGGATAATGGTTTCTGGTGCAATGCCCACGGCGCTCCGGCCAGGGATATTGTACAGCATCACAGGGAGTGATGTCGCTTGGGCCACAGCTCTATAATGCTGATACAGCCCTTCCTGGGACGGTTTGTTGTAGTAGGGCGTCGTCAGCATGATCGCATCGACACCTGTCTGCGCCGCCTGTTTTGTCAACTCGATGGATGCGCGTGTGTTATTAGACCCGGTTCCAGCGATGACGGGTACACGGCCATCAGCAACTTGTGCAGTGAAGCGGAACAAGTCCAGTTTTTCAGTGTCTGTCAGCGTCGGGGATTCTCCGGTCGTTCCGGCGACTACTAAGCCGTCCGAGCCGTTTGCGATTAAATCATTGACCAATGTTCGTGTGGCATCGAAATCGATATCGCCATGATGATCAAATGGGGTCACCATGGCTGTTAATACCTGACCGAAATTCATCATTCACACACCCCTTTTGAAAGATTAAAAAGGGCTATCCCCATTGTTGCCATAAAAAAAACAACAACGAGGGTTCGCTGTTGCATGAGAAACGTTACTTAACCGTCTCTTAGCGCAAGATAGCCCTCCATATAGTTACCTATATGACAGTCCTGTATTTGTTCAATAGCAGAACCAACGGCGAAAGTATGAGCTTTGTGCCGTTTCGGCGAATCCCCCTTTCCACAATCGTCCCTGAATCTCATCATTCTCTGATTGTGTACTGATGGTCTTCGCTACCTCTACCTCACTTCAATGGATTGAAGTAAGAAAAATATATCATTTGAATCAACATAACATACACTCGATAAAAGTTCAAGGGATAGTCAGAAAAATATTGTATCCCTCCGTCCCGGCCAGGCTTCCGGCCATTTTTTTGGAAATCTATTGCATTGCCTATGATTCTATGATACGCTATAAATACAATATATATTGACAATAATTCAACCGACACACTATATATGGTGTTCGCGAGCTGTGGTGACATCTTAGTCTTAAAAAGGGAATCTGGTGTAAATCCGGAGCTGTCCCCGCAACTGTGAGTGTGGACGAACGGGATAACCACTGTATGACCAGCTTCACGGCGGTTATATGGGAAGGCCCTCAGTAGGGAGAAGCACAAGTCAGGAGACCTGCCGCATCGCGTGCGTTCGAATCCTCGGGGCAAGCGATGGCGAAACGACGGAAATAGTTCATATTTTCTGTCGTTTTATACCGTTCATCCCCTGGGTGAGCGGTTTTTTATATTGAGCTAGGACGGGTTCCGGGGAAACGGTGGGAGACCCTAAGCGATCATAAAGGAGGCAAACACATGACAATCGTCTTGAATGACGAACTGACACAACGGATTGACCAGGCAACACAAGGCTTACAGGTCGACAAAGAGACTTTTATGGAAAAAATACATAAGAAAGGTGCAGCGGCTACGAACGATCACTTAATCAAACGCGCCCTTGAAAATATCGATGAGGCAAATCCAGACTGGACATTCGTCGCCAGCCGGCTGTATCTGCATGACTTGTACAAACAGGCTGCGGCCAACAGGGGCTATGATTTTAGCGAGCGCTACAGCGATTTTTATGGACTCATCCAAACCCTTACCGAAAAAGGCATTTATACGGCGGAGCTGCTGCAGACATACACAAAAGAGGAGATCGATTATTTTGCCAGCATCATCGACCCGGCCTGCGACCAGCTGTTCAATTATCTTGGCCTTTATACCTTGACGACGCGCTATTTGGCTACTGATCACGATCAAAATATCTACGAACTGCCGCAGGAGCGGTGGATGGTGATTGCTATGCACTTAATGCAGCAGGAAGACCCGGCCCAACGCAGCCGGTATGTCGCTGAAGCCTATTGGGCGCTGAGCCATTTGTATATGACTGTTGCGACACCGACGCTCACAAACGCCGGCAAAACACACGGTCAGCTGTCAAGCTGCTTCATCGATACGGTTGATGATAGCCTGCAGTCGATTTATGACAGCAATACCGATATTGCCAATTTGTCCAAAAACGGTGGCGGCATCGGTGTTTACATGGGGAAAGTCCGGGGGCGCGGCAGTTCGATTAAAGGCTTTAAAGGCATGTCGAGTGGTGTTGTGCCATGGATCAAGCAGCTGAATAACACGGCGGTCAGCGTCGATCAGCTCGGCACCCGCAAAGGCGCCATTGCCATTTACTTGGACGTCTGGCATACCGATATTGAAGGGTTTCTCGATCTGAAGCTGAATAATGGCGATGAACGGCTGCGCGCCCACGATATTTTTACCGGTGTCTGCTTGCCGGATTATTTTATGGAACAGGTGGAAAAGCGCGGCGATTGGTATTTGTTTGACCCGCATGAAGTGCGCCAGGTGATGGGCTTTTCGCTCGAAGACTTTTATGATGAGGCGAATGGATCGGGCTCGTGGCGCGATCGCTACCTTGAATGTGTCGCGTCTCATCAGCTTACAAAGCGCGTTGTCCCGGCGATTGATATTATGAAACGGATTATGAAATCACAGCTTGAGTCCGGTACACCATTCATGTTTTACCGGGATGAGGTGAACCGGCAGAATAATAATCCGCACGAAGGCATGATTTACTGCTCCAACTTGTGCACGGAAATTACGCAAAATCAGTCACCGACAGAATTTTTGGAGGAACTGACCGAGGCGGACGGAACAATCGTGAAAAAGTACAAATCTGGGGATTATGTCGTCTGCAATTTGAGCTCGATCAACCTGGGGCGGGCCGTAACGGATCGGGTGTTGGAGCGGCTCATCCGTATTCAGGTCCGCATGCTTGATAATGTGATTGACATCAATACCCTGCCGCTGAAACAGACACAGATGACCAATCAGAAATATCGTGCCATCGGCCTTGGCACATTTGGCTGGCATCATCTGCTGGCAAAAGAAAATATCGGGTGGGAGTCGGATGAAGCAGTTGATTATGCCGATCAACTGTATGAAAAAATGGCTTACTTGACGATCAAAACGAGCATGGAGCTGAGCCGGGAGAAAGGCAGCTACCCGGCGTTTGCAGGCAGTAAGTGGCAGACGGGCCGCTATTTTGCTGATAAAGGCTATACCGGTGATAAATGGGGTGAGTTGCAGCGAAACGTCGCGGAACACGGTATCCGCAACGGCTATCTGATGGCGGTCGCGCCGAATTCATCCACGTCGATGATTGCCGGTTCAACCGCCAGCATCGATCCGGTGTTCCAACCGTTTTATTTTGAAGAAAAGAAGGATTTCAAAATTCCGTTTACGGCACCGGAACTGGATCATCAAACCTATGGCATTTACCGCCGATCAGCATATATTCTGAATCAACGCTGGTCGGTCAGACAAAATGCGGCCCGGCAGAAGCATATCGACCAGAGCATTTCGTTTAATATTTACGTGCCGAATACGATTAAGGCGTCTGTTTTACTGGATTTGCATCTGCAGGCATGGCGCGAAGGCCTGAAAACAACCTATTATGTCCGGTCAACGGCCAATGATATCGAAGAATGTGAGTGGTGTGAAAGTTGAAACCTCTGATTGCGTATTTATCCTACAGCGGCAATACGAAGGAAACAGCCGACATCATTGCGGCGCACTTGGCGGCGGATGGCGTGTCGGCGGATATGCACCGGATAGGGATCGACCCGCCAATTGATGCAGCGGGTTACGATCTAATTTTCATCGGCACCTTCACCTGGGAGATGGGTGCCACCCCTGATGAGGTGAAAGATTTCGTGCTGGAAGTCGGCTATAAACCGGACAATGTCGCGGTTTTCGGCACAGGGGAAACCCAATTCGGCGGTGCTGATCTGTTTTGCTTGGCGGTCGATAAACTGGCTAGGTTTTATGAAAGCAGATGGCCCGGCTTGAAAATCGAGCAGTCACCGCGCGGCTCGCAGGAACAATTGGTGAAAAACTGGCTGGAAGGAGTACTGTATAATGTCCCAAGTCTTGCTTGAGAAAGCGAAAACCCTGGAACCCATGAACCCGAACAAATCAACAGCTCTGTTCGGCGGAAAGTCGAGTGGCATTTTAAATTGGAACGATATCGCTTATCCGCATTGGTATAAAATGTACAAACGGCTGATCGGAAATTACTGGCAGGCAGATGAAGTCAACATGGCGGATGACCTGCGCCAGTTTGCTTCACTGACCAATGAAGAGCGTGATGCGTATTTGAAAATCATTGGTCTCTTATCAACGCTGGACGCCCCGCAGACTCGGACGGCGCTCTTGTTGTCACTGTACGCGACCGATCCGTCCGTCCAGTCGATCATGGCGGTCATCGCCCAGCAGGAAGCCGTCCATAATGAAAGTTATTCGTATGTGTTGTCATCAGTCGTGTCACTCGGTGAACAGAACGAGTCGTTTCAGCTCGGGCGCAAAGACCCTGTATTGCTGAAGCGGAACGACACGATAACACGGCAATACAACGCCTTTGTCGAGGAGCCGTCAATTGACAATATCCTGAAAACAATGGTCTATACCGCGCTTCTGGAAGGGATGTTTTTCTACTCCGGATTTGCGTTTTTCTACCATTTGGCGAGGCAAAATAAAATGGTCGGCACATCAACGATGATCAGCTACATCAACCGGGACGAATTGGAGCACGGGCGCTTTATCGCCGAATTATTCCGGGCAACACTACATGAAAATCCGGACTTGAACACAGCCGATTTTGCTGATTGGGTTTACGACCATTTCCGCGAATCGGTCGACCTGGAAATCGAATGGTCCGGCTATGTGCTGTCTGATATTCACGGCATTGACCTCGATGAAATGGCCGGCTATATCAAGTACCGCGCCAACAAAATGCTGCGCATGATGGGCCTGAGCGAGATTTATCCCGATCATACTGAGAACCCGATGAAATGGATCCGCGCTTATGCGGACAACTTCGATGGTACGAAGACCGACTTTTTCGAGCAAACGTCCCGGCAATATACGAAAACAAGCGACCTGAACGGCTTTGATGACTTGTGAGCGGGACATCTCGTTTTGTTTCTGAGAATTTTGTTGGATGAAACAGCAGAAACTTGATTTGGCTGAAGTGTTCACTATTGGCCATCCAACACGAGTATTTGCTCGGAAATCCTGACGTTCACACTGGATTTGCCAAAGTTCACAGTAAACGTGCTAAAGTTCACAAATAAAACGCTAAAGTTCACAAATTCGGCAGCAGCCGCTACGACCTCAAAATAGCCGGTGCGCCTATAAACGCACCGGCTATCCCATTTCATTGAGTGCCATCACTTCTCCCGTCACCGCATTCACGCTGTAATCGCAGTCAATCTTGCCGCACATGATGTAGCGATCCCGGCTGGTGTCATATACATAAACTGGCTCAGCATCCACGTACTCGCGCAGCACTTCAAACGCTTCTCTCTGCGACACAACCGGTTCTCCCGCCGCCGCAAACTGCTGGAACATCTCGTAAAGTCTTGCTTGATCAATGTAGTTCACCGCAGTCAATGTATTCCGCTCGATCAGCAGCTTCACTTTAATATCCAGGACATTTTGCGCTTTCTCTATAGGCTTGATCTCTGCGACAATATAGCCATCCTTTAGATAAAGCCCGGTAAGCTGTCGCTTGCCACTTTCGTCCGGATAAACGAGCCGCATAAATCGTAGCGCTTCACGTTCGCACGCGGTAATCTCAGCTTCAGTCAATGGGAAAGTGTCCGGATGCGGTTCGTTGGCTAGGACGGTTTCCAGCGTAACTTCTGGCGATAAGTCAATGTCCTCCGTCTCAAATTCACCGTCCAGCGGCTCATCCCATTGCAACGCCTCATCCTTCATGACAAACGAACTGCGATCCGCGCCGAACGTAAACGGCATCGTCCGCCCGGTGTCATTCGTTAAAAACACTTCCTCTATTCCGTATACAGGCACCCATTTTTCCTGCTCCTGATCGGGCAATGTCAGCAGCTTGCATTGCGCCTCCGCCACCGGTTCATATTTATCCGGTGTCAGTGCAAACGGCTCCCATCTGATCTGTTCTTCATTCGGAAAATCACCGTCAATGTAAAAATCCGTCAGCACACCATCGTCATTGAATGTCGTCCTGATGATGCCACCTGGTGATACCGGAATATTATCAACCGCTGCGCCGAACTGCAGCACTTGCTCTTCTTCGCGCGCAATCAGAAATTGCCGGCCAAACACGAGCCCGGTCATGTCCTCAATCCATTCAATTGCCTCTTCTTTCGCCTCTGACGTCGGATACACGTTATGGTCCGCCCGGTTGACATCACCGATGAACATAAGTCGCCTGATTGCTTTCGTATGAAAGTCGACGTCCACAACAGCTGTCCCCTCAGGGTTGAGTTCATTTTCAGTCGTCATCTCCGCATCATTCGGAAACCATTCCATACTCACACTATACATGGTTTCATTCAAAAGGGTTTTTTCCCGGAAAAAATAATACCTTTCAAGCTGATAGTTATGTAACCCCAATGTCTCCCGCGTATAATCCACCACGTCCAGCAACTGTTTGTTCATCGAAATACCTCACTTTTTCTGAATTATAGCTAGTATAACGCCTTCGTTTTAGTACTTGAAATTGATGTCGTTAATAGAAGGGAGAATCGCTCAGGACGTTATTCAATCGTCATTTTAAGAGTCTGTTCAAAAAGGAGGATGAAAAGGACCGAGAAGTTCGAGGCGGCGCAGTTTCGAGCAGCGGAATGTATGCATTTAGATACATGAGCAGCGGAGAAACAAGCCAACGACGAAATTCGATGTGTCATTTTTACCGGACTTTTTGAACAACCCCTTTAAGGGTTTTTGGTAATCGTCTGTTAGTTAACGTTATAAGTCAGCGTCTTGCCAAAGGCGTCATAGAAACGAAACTGATCTTATGACAGATCAGTTTCGTTTCTATCCTACTTTTCAATGGTTCTTCTCAATTCTTTAACGTCTTTAGGATCTAACTCTGTTATGTCCACAATCTGTTTATCAGAATAGTTTTGGCGTATTAACTTCTTAACGACATGTTTCAACGTATCTTTGCTGCCCTCCTCTCTGCCTTCTTCTCTACCTTCCTCTCTTCCTTTTTCCCTTCCTTCTTCTCTTCCTTCCTGCCTTAATTCAGCAAAGATCTCTTCCAGTGTTTGTGATGGACGCGCTTTTTCAGCCTGCATTCTTTGTACAACCTCCTTTCCCAAATATGGTACAATGTCGTCTTTCAATTGTCTGGTTAAATTCTTTGGAACCTGGAGTAAATAATCAATGAAGTAAAACAGTGCAGATAAATACATGCGGGTGTCTTCTTGCTGAGTGGTGAACTTTTGCAAAATTTGGATCATGAGTTTTCGTTTAAAAGCATAGCGTGTATTTGCGTCATTCTTAGTCTGACTTGCGTAAATGCCTGCAATGACCGCATGTGCAAACGGATTGGGTGACTGTTCCAATTTAGCTATGTTCTGATCTTGAAAATTATATACATTATATGTGTAATCAACCTTGGTACCATGAAACGAATAGTGAAAACCATTGGCGTGTTCTGCTTCATGATCGGTAATGAGTGCCAGAGCGTACACGTCTCGGTCGAATCGGTCATAAATTCTGTAAAAATACCGGAACATCCGTTTACCAAAATCCTCTTCAGCCGTGCCCTGTACCTCAATATGAATTAAAATCAATTTTTCGTCGCCATTCTTCAGGAACACTTTGGCAATTTCGTCGGCAATTAATCGGCCCTTCCTTTCTTCAATAATTTCTTTATACAATTCTTGCTTAAGGAAATCAGCCGGCCTTGTAAAGTCGATCTTTTCAAATAGGTCGGGCGCGAAAAATAGAACAAATTCCTCAAACAGTTCCTCAATCAGATTCTTCCATAGCGCATCATAATCCGGTGGTTTCACGTCATAAGTGCTCGGCTTCTCGAGCACAGCTTCTGTTGGCACCATTCTACCACATCCTTTTCCTTTCGTTAAATGTATCTGATTCAAGTATATACGAACGTATATTCGCAGTCAAGTGAGATGAGAACATGTTGAATGATGGACACATTAGGCAAATCCAGCTACATGAAAAATTCGAATATGCCACGGTATACAAGAGAAGAGCTAGGAGGAGTACGCCATGACGGAACGAATAAAATGTGCCACTAAAAAAAGCCGCCCGTACGGACAGCTTTTCTCACATCATGTATTAAAATACCGTTTAATCCCGTCAACAATGCCTTCAGCAACATTCCGCTGATGTTCTGCCGTCTCAATCACGGACAGATCATACGGATTGGTCATGAATCCGAGCTCCACCAGCACCGATAAATCACTATTCTCACTTAACACATGATACCCGTTTTGCATGATACCGCGGCTGTTCAATTCCATACGCTGTTCAAGGCCGGATTGGATATCTGCAGCCAGTGCCTTTTCAGCGCCACTGCTATCATAATAGGCGCTGAAGCCATTGACCCCCTCCAGCGGGAAGGCATTATAGTGCAGACTGATGAAGGCATCGGCCGCATTTTCATTGCTGATGCGCACGCGATTCTCAAGTGAAACAAACGAGTCGTCTGACCGGGTCAGCGTAACGGTCGCCCCTGCTTCACGCAAATCTTGGGCGACGCGGTCTGCTGTCGCTATCGTGAGGTCTTTCTCAAGCATTCTATCGCTACCAGCCGCACCAGGATCTTTCCCGCCATGTCCGGGATCAAGAACGATATGATAGCCGTCCAATGTACCGGACGATTCACTGGCCGGTTGGGCCTTCCCGGCGTTTTCATTCGCCTCGGAGGACGTGCCGCTGACGGCCATGTTGTTTTCAGCCGGTACTAAATATGGCGCCGCCACCCAAACTTCCTCGCCATCATAATATGTTTGTGCCCATCCATTTTGTTGCTGAAACACAGCAATCCGGTCACCGCCGGCAAGCTGGCCGATGATTGATGCGTCCTGTGCCGGGCCGGACCTGACATTCAGCACATCCGCCCCGACTTCGTATGTATCGCCACCATCCGCTTTTACGGTTGGCGCCAATGCTGTGAACATCAGCAGAAAGGCGGCAGCCGTTAGTAGTAATCGCAGCTTCCCCATGAAACCTCTCCTTTTTACATAACTAGCTTGTCTTTATATGGTCTGCCTTCCCTATTTTAGAGGGAAGAACCTTATTAGTCCATCGTTTCCGCCCAGGTAAATTTTAAACACGATAACTAAAAAAAATCATTCAAAAGTTTTAGAAAATAGAAGGAATATGAAGGAAGTTTCCAGAAATTATAAATAGGGCTGGACAGATCCGTATGGCTTACATGTCACATAAAGCGGGAGAACGAGATGACAGATGACCATGACCAAATGGCGAAGCAAAAAAGACGGAGGGAACGGGGCTGGCTGGCAGATCTGCTTTTCTCATTTCTTGAGGTGATTATTTGGCCGTTTACATGGCTGTTCAGAGGGTTACTGAGATTATTCAGGCATTGGCCATGACCGGAGCAGCATAAAATAACGTACAAGACATCATATACCCGAGGAAGCTGATGTATTGAAAAATGGCAGCGTGACGGGGGAAGGAAGCGATGCCATGTTTAAAATCATGATGTTGCTACTGTTGATCATCGTTTTGGTGCTTATGCTCAAACATGAAAAACGCATCGTCAAAATATTGCTGCTGACTTATTTTATCGTATTATCCATTGTTTTTATGTCCGGGAGTATTTATATTTCGTCTGAAAAGAACCTGTATGACGGTCCTGCCGCAGATGGTGGTTTTGCCAAACACTTTGAGTGGGTCAGCCATTTTTCGCTATTATACATGGTGCCACTGTTTTGTTTGCTTGGATACAAACTCTATAAGCTGACACAAAGGCTAATGAACCGAACCTGGCTGAAATGGCTGACGTTTGGGGCTGGATTTGCCGGACTGACGGCCATCAGCTATATAGCGCTCTTCATCTTTATCCTGATCTTTTATGGATTCGCCCCGTAAATGCGCTTTGGGGGCTCCACATATGGTCCGGCCGCATTAGTTGTCCCTGGCAATTCGTTTCCGATTCGGCGCGAGTGGCGGCTGTTCAAACCATTTATGCTTCGTCATAATATTGAACCACTCTTTAATGATCATCATATTTTTAAGGATTATTTTTTCATATGCTGTCAGCAGATCGACGCGCATGGCGGATGCAAGGCCAGCACCTTGGTATGCCTGGGAGGTCTGGATCAGGAAACCGATATGATAAAGCATTAATTTATCCGAAAATGGTGCCTCCTGTGACGTGGTCACTTCTGTTTCCCAAGACATCGGTACAGGTAGGTTGTCTGCATGCAAAATCGTGCTCAGTGATTGAATTTGCTGATCAGTCGTTTGCTGTGCTTTTTTCAGGAACTTCCGGACTTCCTTTGTTCGAGTGACCTGACCGAAGCCAATGGACAGCGTTTTGGCCATGATATTTTTCTTGATTATAAAGGAGAGGTCAACAATTTCCATGGCGTTTAACGGACGGTCTTTCCCCAGGAAACCGTTAAGAAATTGTTGGCCGGACACGAATTCAGGGTTTCCTTGCGGGTAGAAGTATGGGTCCCGCTGAAAATGCCCTTTTTCGAGCAGTAAGTCGGTTGTTTTTTGGTACAACAATTTCCCGTCATTGTCACAGGCATCATAAAATTCACGCAGGTCTTTCCGGGTTGAAGCACTTAATGCCCCGATATGCCCCAGCAAGCCGTGAGTGGTCATAATGTGCAAATAATGCAGGCAGAAGATATCGGAAAACAACCGTTTGGCACCACCGATCAGATCGGAATTGGTGAAACCGATGGGCACCGGAAACCCTTCATTGGCTATAAATGTTTGAATTCGCAATTTTTGGGTATCAAATAGTTGAATGGCCTCTTGAAACAACGCCTTTATGTCGTCATCTTCAATGATCGACAGCATATAGTGATTAACGGTGTTAATGGCGGTTCCGTTAACATATTCCCCCCATAGCGTACCGATTTCGGACGATGTCAGCTTTAAATCCTGTTGTTCCATGTGCATCACCTCTGTTCAAGTTTTCCCCGGTTGGTGTGTTTTATGAGAGCGGTTTTTGATAGTCGGATTCTGGAATCATGCGCTGTTAGACAGTCAATAATCGCTGATAATCAAGCGATACAAAGAAAGGATGTGATCAATTGTGGACAAACGAAAAAGCATTACCGCCATTGTAAGTTTTGTCTTACTGGCTATCGTGGTAACATTGGTCGTTGACACGGAAAATACAGTGTCACAAAATGGTGACATGATCGAACATGACTATACGTTTACCGGTGCGAGCGAGCACTGGTCTGCCGTCCTGAATGTGAACGGGAAAGAAGTTTTTTATGAAGAGCAGGAAGTGCTGCAACGGGACAGTGAAGCGCAGTCAGATTTCACCTTGACGTATCAAGGGCCGCTGGAAGACCTGGCTTCCGTGGCGGAAATGCGTTATACCTATCAGACACCGCACAGCAGCACGGAAGTTGGCCTCGATTTCACTGATGTGTCCCCGGGTGATACCGTTTTTACCGACACCAGTAACAACCTGGTCAGGGAGAATGCGACGATTGGGGTGACGGTCGAGTGGGGCGATCACACCGAAAAATTCAGCCTTGAAGCAGCGGAATGACCTTAACGGGACGTTTCCTCAAACGAGATATTGCGGACCTTTTCTGTCTCGCTGTCAAATGCAATATCGATGAAGACGCCGAATTCTCTGCTGTCCTCCCGCAGCCACAGCTTGAATTTTTCCACGGTGGCATCCTCTTGATCTTCTCTTCCCTGATGCAAATAATCAATAATGTCCGCGTCCGGATAGCGGGACTTCGTTTCCTTCATGGCGAGCCGTCCCCATTTGGCATAGGACGGGATATCCTGTTGCGGCTGATCAACGACGTGAGCGTACCCGGACCCAAGCCCCGCCGTCATTAATAATACGACACTTATGAACATGATGCATAAACGCATCGGTATCAACTCCTTGTCATTTAGCTTGGCAAATTGCCGTCTCCTCTATGCAGGCGTTAAAACGCCATAAAATGGCATGTGACAGCCGCAGCGTCGGATTTAACCACCGTACTGAACGAAACGGACGGATTTATATGGAGATTGTCATGTTTCCAGGTAATAAAAATTGGGTATACTACATAACTGTTATGAAGATGAATCGGTTGATTAAGCGGAAACAGGGTCAGCCGGCTACTGACTTCTGCTGAATGATAGTCGTTTTTTGAAAGGCGGTGTTTTGGATGCAAAAAGCATTGGTAACGTTTGTAGTGTTGGCGGTCATTCTGGTGGTATTCTTTGTTGTCATCGAATTTACCGGGGATACGTCCGTTCCGACCAGCGCGGGGAATGGAATCGAAGCAGCGGAAGGCACCGTTGTTTTACAGAATCTAAATGGATGAGCAGACTGAAGGTGTCCAGAGAAGAGCGGAACATTCCGCGAAAAGACAGTAGCATGTGATAAACATACTGATCCTTATCAAACAAAAAAGAGAAGCCGTTTGCCACGTGCAACGTAACGGGGTCGGTTTTGAGTGTAAGAACTGTTAAACATCAAGGAAAACAACATACGAATTGGCATACGTTTCATCTGTTAATTTGCAGTATAAACAGCAATCAAAAACGCTCAGATGAACTCTGAGCGTTTTAACTTACCGATTTCTTCCAATCTGACTTCTAACCTCTAACAGCTGAAAAGGCGTGTCAGCGTTTTGTCTAAATCGTTCGTTTCTGGCGCTGATCCATTACTGTAAAAGGTGCTCCCTATCGGCTGATCTTCAAGCTTTGATCCATTTCCAAATTTCACCCGGGCTGGCATTTTTCCCGTACATGAGAATGCCGGTCTTGAAAATTTTGCCAGCTAGCTTCATGAATAGCCAGATGCTCACAATCAGAATGGCCAGGGCGATGATGATTTCCAGCCACGGCCACGCTTCCATCACGGTCAGCCGCATCAACAGCACACCCGGTGTGGTGAATGGCACGTAGGTACCGATCTGGGCCATCAGTCCGGTCGGATCGCTGAGGACTGGTCCGATGAAAATAAACGGCAGGAACGGCAGCATCATGACCATGCTCTGGAAGTTTCCCGCTGATGACATATCTGCCATCGTTGCCCCTAGACCGACAAATAGCGCGGCAAACAGGAAGTAGCCGAGAATGGCAATAGCAATCAGGAAGATCAATTCAGGTACAAGTAAGTATTCAAGAATCGGCACATCCAATTGCCAGATAGCAATCGGGACGACAAAAATCAGGAACACTCCTGCCTGGATCATGCCCAGTCCAAAGTAGCCGATAATTTTCCCTTGCATCAATTCACCGGGTGTCACCGATGATAAAATAATCTCGGCAATTTTGTCCTTTTTCTCATTGGATGCACTCTGGAAAATGTACATTCCGGAAAAGACAATCGAAAGCAAAATAATGCCGGCAAACGCTCCCGGAATGAGGCTTTCAAAAGGATCGTCCCCAAGAAGTGAGTTGCTCTCGCTTGTCGTTTCTCCGTCACCAGCTGCAGCCAGTTCTTCTGACGTTGTTTCCTCAAATTGAATGCTCATGGAAACAGCCGCCAGCTCTTCATCCGATAACCCGAGCTGCTGCATTTGCAGTGTTTTGACCGGCGCAGACAATACTTGCACTTGATTCATAAAGCCTGACCCGATTTCATCGCTTG
This sequence comes from Lentibacillus salinarum, assembly GCF_042679865.1. Lineage (NCBI taxonomy): Bacteria > Bacillati > Bacillota > Bacilli > Caryophanales > Bacillaceae > Lentibacillus > Lentibacillus salinarum. The sequence continues at coordinate 15,468 of NZ_JBHTNH010000012.1, forward strand.
TATAAATCGGGATGGTACCGTCCGCCGTTGCTCGTTCATCAACGAATAGATAAGCAGTGTTTTCACTGGATGCCAGTTCATCCTGCACATTGTCTTCACTTACATCAGTCGTCTGCATTTCCCAGTCCAGTTCTGCTTCTTCAGCGGTCGCTTCCAGGCTATCAAAAACACCCAGCTCATCCTGAACAAAAACCTGCGTCGTTTCCCCGCCATCATCAGAACCATCAAAAAGACTGCCTAAAAAGAAAAATCCTAAAATCAGGGCAGGAGACAAAAACATCCCGATTAAAAAGGATTTATTTTTTAAATTGCGTTTGATTTCCCATTTGGCAACCTTCATAGCATTACGCATTTGCAGCACCTTCTTTCTGTGCAATATTCCCGTCAGTTGCGATATCAATGAAAATCTCGTGCAGTGATATGCGGTCAATCGACAATTCCTGGACAGACAAGCTTTCCGGCAAATTCTTCAGCCAGCTAGCCGCATGCACATTCTTCGCCAGATAAAGCATAGATGTATCATCATCTTGCTCCACCCGCTCAACTTGCGGGAGACCTGCTAGTTCACGCTGGTCATTTTTGCCGCGTATCGTACATTTGAAGTTGGCATACTTCTCTTTGACATCATCCATATCACCATAAATGATCCGTTCGCCGTTATGCATCATGAACAGCCGGTCACACATCTCTTCCACCAGGTTCATCTGATGGGAGGACAGCAAAATGGCCGTGCCGTTTTCCGCCAGATTGCGGATTTCTTTTTTAAATAGTTCCTGACTGACCGGGTCCAAGCCAGAAAATGGCTCATCCAGAATCAAAAGCTCCGGCTCATGGATGATAGAGGAGATGAACTGTACTTTTTGCCCCATCCCTTTTGACAGCTCCTCAACTGAACTGTTTTCCTGTCCTTCGAGGTCAAATTTTTTCAAATAACTAAGCGCACGCTCCCTCGCTTTCTTCAGTGGGTAATCCTTGAGTTCCGCCAAATAAAGCAGGATATCCATCACTTTTACGTTTTTATACAACCCGCGCTCTTCCGGCAGATAGCCGATTTTATACCGTGGTATTGCCTCATGGCCGCTAAAGGAGATAGTACCTTCATCAGGGTACAGGATTCCCATGATATTGCGGATTGTGGTGGACTTCCCGGCGCCATTCGGTCCCAGAATCGCCATGATTTCACCTTTTCTCACATCAAATGTAACATCTTTGATGACTTGTTTATCTTTAAATGATTTGCCTAATTTGTCGACGGTCAGCATTGTTTCCATGTTTTGTTCACCTCTCACAATCACGTATTACCCCTCCTTACGTTATGGTTGTTTCAGCAGGTATGACAGGATTTCTTCTAGATCCAAAGCGGTCTGGTGGGTAATGGCCAAATCGCTGTCACGGAAAAAAGTTTCTGTGGCTTCGGGCTGATCGGATAGGATGGCCTGACCTTCCCGCGCGATTTCACCCGGCACCGCTTCTTCAGGGAGACTGGATGACACCCAGTATTTCCGGTAGCGTTGCAGCAGTTCCTCTTTTTCAAATGTCCCGATTTGTTTCCCGTCTTGTAATACGCACAAATAGTCTGCGAGTTTCATGATATTTTCAGCTTGATGGCTGGTCATGACAATCGCCCGCTCGCCTTGATCCACCCAATCGGTCAATAGATCCATGAGCATGCGCTTGGACGGGATATCCATGAATGCTGTCGGCTCATCAAGCAGCAGGAGCGGTGCATTCCGTGGGATCGTCAACGCCAGGCTGAGTTTTTGCTGCATACCTTGTGATAGTTTACCATACTTCTTGTTTAGCGGAAGATGAAACGTGCCGACGATTTCTGCAAATAAATTATCATCCCAGTCCGGGTACATCGGGGCAATCATTTCCTTCAGATCTTGACCTGTATAAGGATGATAGCCGATATGTGCCTGGGGCAAGTAAGCGACATGCCGTTTCCACGATTCATTGTTTGTATCGACAGGTGTATCAAAAATATGAATGACCCCACTATCCGCATTGGTCAGATCCATCATCAGTTTTAACAGCGTACTTTTGCCGGAACCGTTACTCCCGACAAGTGCCGTAATGGTGCCCGGTTCAATCGCTAAGTCAACCGGACCCATGTGAAAATCGTCTATTTGCTTTTTGACCTGTGAGAATTCAGCACATGCTTGCATTTTTAGTCTCCTTTCCGTGACCGTATGATGTTATGGAAAATCGCCTCAACCTGATCTATCGAGTAATCATAGCGAAGGGCCGTATCAATCGCATTTTGCATCGTCTGATAAACGGCATCATGTTTCACTTGCTGTTTGGTCGCAGCGGCAATATCCGCTACAAACGTCCCCTTTCCCTGGGAGGTCCGGATAAATCCGTGATTTTCCAGATTCTGATACGCGCGTCTTGTCGTTATGATGCTGACTTCCAGATCCTTGGACAGTCCCCGTATGGAAGGGAGGGACGTGCCGGCAGTCAGCTGTCCCCCGGCAATCAGCGCTTTCAGCTGATTTTCAATTTGATGATAGATCGGTTCACGGGAATCCTTCGATAACTGAATCGGCAGTTGCATAGAATCCCCCCTACAAATAATCCATTTTACGTATGGTTTGTCTCATGTTATGCCGCCAGTACGTTGCACCGAAGAAGGCCAGTATAATCGAAATCACAGAAGACACGATCGACCATTTCTCTGCAACGATAACCGTCCAGTACACAATTCCTTGCCCGGTTATCATATGAATGAAGGTTAACACAGTAATAAACCCAAGCAGGATCATAATACCGTACAATGTGACCATCCCCGTATTGGTTATGGTACCGGCATCACTGGCTGGGAGGATACCCCCGATATAAAAGCTGAAGGCCAACCAAATGATGGAGAAAGCGACATACGATCCCGGCGGCAGCACGTCCCGCAATCCAGGCGAGCTCGCATAGAGAATCAGCAGAAAGACGACTTGAATGGGCAAAGAAAATATATAATAGATGATGAATCGGCTTTTGATCAGCACATTTTCTTTAACAGGAAGCTGCTTTAGCATAATGACCGGCGGGGGTACCCACATACCGCCATTAAGTTGTTTAATTTGAAAATCCTTTGGTTTGGCCCAGGCGGGCATAAAGGTAAATAATAGAACGAAGATAAAGTCCGGACCAACATAGCTGTTGTCCAGGTAGTCACCAAGCAATGAACCGATTGATAATCCAATAAGAACAAAGACGACAAATGAAATAGGAAAGCTCCATTTGGATTTCTTAATCTCAAACATTGCCAGCCGATAGGCCTCTTTCCAATCCTTCATAACAATCACCTCTTTTTAACTGGTGTATTACTGTATATAACTATATATACAGTATATGTGTATTCGTGAAAAAGTCAAGCGAATATGGAAAAATGATGAAAAGGTACAGAATGAGGGGCGTTAGATTTTCTTGAATTGGGTGAAGTTGCGGTGCACGGGCTGGAGTTACTGTTTTCAGGCAGAAGATGCAGTTTTCGAGCTGAAGTTACGGTGTACGGGAAGAGGATGCTCTGCACGGGCTGAAGGTGCTGTTTTAGGGCAGAAAAACCGTCGCAGGAGCTGAAGTTGCTCTGCTCGGGCAGAAGATGCAGTACTCGGGTCTGAGCCGGCGTAAAATAGACGATTAATCGTGGGTACTGGCGGAAAGCGCTCGTGTTCACATGTTCGCCATATCTTTATTACAAGATTGTGAAATGATGAACATAATAGTTACCATTAATGTCGGCTCATGTTATGCTGTAACTGTAATAAAGATATATCTTTAGAATCACATGTGAAATGATGAACAAGATAAAAATGATTAAAGGAGATGTTTCCATGTTTAGTGATGTTATTCGTCATAACAAAGTCGTTGCCGGGATATTAGCCTTTTTGCGCATTTATATCGGATACCAGTGGCTCACGTCGGGGTTTGGAAAAATTACCAGTGGTGGGTTTGATGCCGGTGGATTTATCGAGGGAGCCATTGCCGGTGCTGGGGGCGAGAACCCAGCTGTGCAAGGATGGTGGGCGGCTTTTCTTGAAACGGTGGCACTGCCGAACGCCGAGCTTTTCAGCTTTGTCGTCATGTGGGGTGAATTTCTAGTCGGCGCTGCGCTCATTCTTGGCATCTTTACCAACTTTGCCGCGCTGATGGGAATCACGATGAACTTCGCCTTCCTGTTCAGCGGCACTGTCAGCACGAACGCCCAGATGGTGCTCATCACCGTGCTCCTGTTGGTTGCCGGTTATAATGCAGGGCGTTACGGATTGGATCGTTGGGTGATTCCATTTTTGAAAAACCACAACCCGCGCCATAGACGTAAAAACCGTGATGTCGTCGCTGCGTAGCGGTTAAAAAAGCTGACCTTTTAATCGAAGGTCAGCTTTTGGCATTTTATGATGAATTCCTACCAATTGAGCAAGCGCGCCTCAAAATCGGGCACGCTCAAAATCAAGCAAGCGCACCCAATCTAGCGCACGCATTAAATTGGATCAGCGCGTTCAGCCGTGCAATCAGCGAACCCGATTGCACCGTGGCTGGTTATCAGGATACAAAATCTGACAAGACGCTTTGGACGTTATAAATATTCAGCTGCTTATTAAATGTTTTTTGCACCGGTTCGGCACTGCCGGAAACCCAGATTTTCAGCTCGGCATCCAGGTCAAATGTACCAGCCGTTTCTACGGAAAAATGCGTGATGCTGCGATAAGGAATCGAATGGTATTCGGTCTTTTTGCCGGTCACGCCCTGTTTATCCACTAAGATCAGTCGTTTGTTTGTAAACACCATCAGGTCGCGGATCAGTTTATAGGCGTGCGCCACTTCTTCCGACGGTGATAACAGCTCGCCTAGTTCCTTTTCCACCTCTTGTGCATCTGCCTCTGATGCGTTACCCATCATGCCATCAAATAGCCCCACACGATCACGCTCCTATTCCAGTTTACTTTATTATACCAAAATCACCGGCCGTTGTATAAGTTTTCCAATATCGTCCAGACTAAAACAAGAAAATATATCCATCAACTGAAAGGAGAATGGCTGAATGCGAAAATGGATACTGTTTTCCGGGCTGGCGCTAGTCATGGTATTGGGTGCCTGTACGGAAACGGACGATAATGATGATATGGAAGAAACACAGAACAACAGCTCAGACCCTGGTATCGAAACAGCCGGCAGTGTAAGTGACGATACAGAGGAAGTGGAAGTCACGCTGTATAACGGTGATAAAGAAGCGGTCGGTTCAGCAATGATCAGACCGGTTTATCGGGGCGTAAAAGTGACGCTGGAGGCCTCAGATCTGCCGCCGGGAACACATGGTTTCCACATTCATGAAAATGGCGTTTGTGAAGCACCAGATTTTAAATCAGCCGGCGGACACTTCAACCCGACTGATGCCAAACATGGGTTTGAGCATCCGGAGGGACCGCATGCCGGGGATCTGGCGAATATCCGGGTTGATGAGGACGGGAATGTGTTCGCGGACGCAGCTGCCGAGATGGTCACACTTGATAAAGGCGAAAACCATTCACTCCTGAAAGAAGGCGGGACCTCCCTCATGATCCATTCCGGAGCGGATGATTATCAATCACAACCGTCTGGCGATGCTGGCGAGCGGATTGCCTGCGGTGTGATCAGTGAATGACTTTAATCAGCATGACAAAAGGCCCGGCTGAATATCCGGGTCTTTAACGTTGGCTCTTTTCGTAAGGCTTGTTGTTATTTAGCCCGCAGTCCGAATACACTTCGCTTTTCGAGGGCAAGTGGCAAGCCGTGGCAAGCCTCCTCGGGCATCCGCCCTGTGGGGTCTTGCCTATCGCTTACTTCCCGCAGGAGTTATCATTCGGACTGCTCAGAGATTCCAAATGTTTTTCTTCTGATCCCAAAAGCAACAAACGTTGAGAAAACAGTCTTAATTTTTTATCTTTGAATGGCCATGGCATCTGTTATACTGGAAAAAATACTGACGTTTAGCAGGTGTTCATGTGGAATCGATTGTGTTATTTAGCGTTATTATATTCGTTGCTTCCCTATTGCAGACAAGTACGGGCTTCGGCTTTTCCATTATGGCGACACCGTTCTTGCTGTTATTGTTTGAACCGCGAGAAGCCATCCAGATCAATCTGATTTTATCGCTCGTCATTTCGACGGCCCTCATCATGAAAATCAAACAAGATATCGGCATGGGCACCTTGAAACGGCTGGTGGCTGGGAGTCTAGTCGGTTTGCCGCTTGGTATGGTACTATTTTTAATGCTCGACATGACATGGCTGAAGATTGGCGTCAGTGTGCTGATCCTGATTTTGACGGTGTTGCTGGTGTTGAATTTTCGGATCCGCGGGTCACAAAAACGTGATCTGGTTGCAGGCGGTTTTTCGGGTGCGTTTACAACGAGTATCGGGATGCCCGGACCGCCATTATTGCTCTATTTTTCCGGGACGGACACAGCAAAGGAAAAACTGCGGGGCACAACGCTGGCATTTTATTTGTGGATTTACGCGGTAAGCCTGATTAGTCAAGTTGTGTTTGCCGGAACGTCAGCAGCCATTTGGACGTCAAGTGCAGCGGGATTGCCAATCGTTGTTGTCGGGCTGGTTATGGGGCAAATCCTTTTTCGGTGGATTAATCAGGCCCTGTTCCGCAAATTGACGTACGTGCTGTTGTTTTTTACCGGAGTGTATTTGTTTTGGCAGCAGATTTAAAGGCGATTTTAAAGGTGATGATCGTGAAACGCTAACGTTCAACCAAAAACATTAACGTTCACAACGCCGGGAGCCAGAATGATAGCGGGCAGCTGTTAGCGTTCAGGATGCCAACCACACGCCCAAAATCCGCATTCCTGCCCATTCCCAATTTGATCCTGTTCATGTATACTATGATTCGAGAGTCTAAGTTTTTGCAACGGATCATTCTTATAATCTGATGAAAAAGGATGGAATACGATGACCACAGGAACGCAGACGCAGACAGCACCGGCACAGGATAAAATCTGGACGAAGGATTTTGTGTTCATTTGCCTAGCAAATTTTTTCATTTTCCTCGGCTTTCAAATGACCCTGCCGACCTTGCCTCTATTTGTGGAAGAGCTTGGCGGCAGTGACCAGCAGATTGGCCTGATTGTCGGCATTTTCACATTTTCGGCATTGCTGCTCAGACCCTATGCGGGACATGCTCTGGAATCGAAGGGCCGAGCGTTTGTTTATATGACCGGCTTGATCATTTTTGTTTTGTCCGTGGGCTCGTATGCATTCATCTCTGTTATTGCCTTATTATTTATGATGCGTATCGTTCAAGGTGTCGGTTGGGGCCTATCGACGACAGCAACAGCGACCGTGGCGACCGACTTGATCCCGCCCAAGCGCCGTGGTGAGGGGATGGGCTATTTTGGCTTGTCCGGGAATCTGGCGCTGGCATTCGGCCCGTCGCTCGGCTTGACACTGACCGGCCACATTTCGTTTACATCTCTGTTTCTGATCTGTGCCGCCATGGGATTGACAGCGTTTATGCTCTCAACCCGGATCCATTATAAAAAGGTGGAGAATTCGGCACACAAAACGACCACCGTCAAATTTGATGTGTTTGAAAAAACAGCTGTCAGGCCGTCTGTGCTACTGTTTTTCGTAACGGTCACGTTCGGCGGTATCGCTTCCTTTCTGCCGATTTATGCTGAGCAAAGCAACATCGCCGGCATCGAGTTTTACTTTTTGGTGTATGCTGTTTTTCTTATGATTTCCCGGACGTTTTCCGGTAAAATTTATGACCGCAAAGGCCACTTGTATGTTTTTCCACCGGGGACAGCCCTGATTTTTTGTGCGATGCTCCTGTTATCGTGGCTGCCGAATACCGGTGTGATGCTGCTGGCGGCTGCACTGTACGGGCTTGGTTTTGGCTCAGTTCAGCCGGCATTGCAGGCGTGGGCGGTGAATAACGCGTCTGACCACCGGAAAGGGATGGCCAATGCCACATTCTTCTCCTGTTTTGATTTGGGCGTCGGCGTTGGCGCCATGTCATTCGGTTATATTGCATCCGTTTACGGCTATCATATGATTTACTTGACGGCAGCCGGATCGGTGTTATTTTCCATCATCCTGTACGTTTATTTATATATCCGGGCCAAAAACCTAGCAGCTGGGTAATGCTGACGGGCTCAGCCGGAGGGCGAATTACCAATAGCCTATGAATCTGTAGAGGTTTTATCATTAAAGGAGCAGTATCAACATTTTATATACCGTAATTAACAGGTCCATCAGTTATGAAATTAAATCATAAAAACAATCTTTCCCTTTAATTAATTTCCTTGTTCAACATTTGCTGCCTATTAACTTATACATCCCGCGATTCCTTCAAAAGTTCATCCAACGTAACATAATCACCGTTTTCGACGCGTTCCCGAGCTTGATCTATCTCTTTTTTCGTTTTCTCATTTACTTCAAATTCATCCTCGTCAAATAAGTGCCGGAAAAAGTCTCTCATCCGTGGCAATTTATCTTCAGGCAATTTGTCAACGATTTGGTGTAGTTCTTCACGATCAATCATAGCAATTTATCCCCCTTTATCTATTATACCATAGATAATGATGCAACAATTCGTCTGTGGATAACTTTTTCCTTACTTCATTAAATGGCCCTTTTGTCATATAAAGTCTTAAGCTCTCGTTACTGACAAAACCAACACTTGTACTTTTCGCCCAGGAAAAAGCCAACTGATTTTAATAAAATCAATGGGCTGTAAAGGCTTATAATGCGTTTTTTATGAACACCCTATCCTGAAGCCAAAATACATTTGGACTGGATATAGAAAGTTCTTCATATATACAATCGTTTGCCAGCCACAAAGGGGGGCGTCACCTAAACATTTTTCCACGGGACGCCCCCATTTCCTTCTTTTGTTCGATTGTAGGGGTGAAAGGAGGTGACCGACATGGCTGTTGCACAAAAAGTAAGTTCACGCTTACGGCTGGTATTGGATGACGGTGATGACATGATGACGGGCGAAACGATTTATAAAACGAAAAGTTTCAACAATGTGAAGCCAGAAGCCACAGCAGACCAGTTGTATGCCATCGCCACAGCTCTCGAAGGACTGCAGGAGCGCCCGATTTATATGATTGAACGTCATGATGGCTCGGAAATCTCACAGGAATAATCGGACCAGTAAAAATCGACAGAAAGGAGGCGACTAATCGATGAAGAAAATTGAACTGAAATTCTATAATGAAGACGAAAAGACGGTGACCTATTCCTTGGAAAAGCCTGTCGAACCGGTTGACGCGGGGGCCGTCAGTGCTGCGATGGACGAGATTCTCACCCAGAACGCCTTTACATCGTCAGGTGGCGATCTCGTTTCCAAAAAAAGCGCCCGCATCGTGGATCGCACCGTCGAAGAAATTGAACTACCGTAATCGGCATGAAAAGACCAGCGGCAGCAGCGCCCTGGTCTTTTGATTCGATCGCGTTCAGGAGAAAATCGAGCGAACAGCCCGCGAAATCGCGCGAGCACTACCACACTTCGGTTAAATGGTCTTGAATTGGCTGGGTGGGATCATCAAAAAATCCAAACGAAAGGAGGTCATGTCAGTGGAGGCTTGGATATCATTTGTGACGGAGGTCGGCTTTCCGATAATGGTGACATTCTATTTACTGCACCGGATCGAAGGCAAGCTGAACGATCTGATCGAATCCATCCACGCACTACCGGAAAAAATGAAATGATCATGTGACTGGTCAACTCCGGCAAATGGCTGAGTTGACCGGTGAGGAATTCATTGGTTTAATACATGAAACGGGATGTTATAATGCTGGGAATAACTATATCTTCTCGATTGAAACACATCGAAACGTATTTGAATAGCAAATAATCTTCAAAAAACATGTTTGCCATCCACGCTCGACACCCATCCTGTTAATAGAAATTCATTTAAAAATCATGTTCAGTCATATACAATAATAGATAAAGAGATGGCAGAAGGTAGGGTAAATGCGTTTTGACAAACATTCATGATATTGATATTAAAAAAATGTTTTCGGCCGCCGTTTATCAGCGCGGCTTGCAATATTATAACCGCGGTCTCGTTAGCAACCTGGTATACGATCGGAATTTCCAAATCTGGTCAGCCGTTGTGCAGGGATCGGAAGCGTATTTGGTCGAAGTTAACGCGGCTGACATGGCAAATGGCTCGTTTGATGTCTACTGTAATTGTCCCGCCTTTGCCACGTTCGGTCCATGTAAACATATCGCAGCTGCATTGATGGCCATCAGCACAAGCGATATCGACAGTCCGGTCAAACGGTCCCGGGATTATGAGACGACTGACTGGCTGATGAATGCCATCGCCTCGTTAAACACGTATCAGCCGGCATCGGAGATCACGCTAAAAAAAGTACCGCTGCAAGTCGCATATTATGCCCGGTGGAACAGCGAACACAATCTCCTTCTTGAATTAAAAGTCGGTGAAAACCGTCCGCTTGTGGTCAAGAAGGTCGAGGATTTTCTGGAGGATGTGTTCAGTGGTCGTGAACATTACTTCACGAAAACATTCACCTATAATCCGGAGATCCATTATTTCCAAGAGCCGGATTGGCACATTTTCGAGCAGCTGCACGCGATTCTAAAAAATGAAAAAGTCTATTTTGACCGGGGAATCTACCGGTTCATGGACGCTCCCGAACGCTCGGTGGTCATACCGCCCCTGGTCGCGCGTGAGCTGCTGCCGATGCTTACTGAGCGTGATTTCACGGTTAAAGCACCGGAAGGGAATTTCCAGGAGATAAAGGTCGTGGAAGACGAATTGCCGTTTTCGTTTGATTTGGCCAAAACAGAAACCGGTGACCTGTCCCTGCGAATGGATGGGATGCAGGCCGTCACGTATTTGAAACCGTATGATCTGTTATTTGCTGACGGCACCTTTTATTTTCCGGCGAAAGAGCAGCTGCCGATCGTTGAGCAAATCACCACCGTTGCTCACCAAAGCAGCCAGTTGCCGATTACAAAGGAACAAGCTGACACGTTTCTTTCTCAGGTCGTCCCGTCACTGAAAAAAGTTGGTGAGGTGCACATGGCGGAAAATGTAGCAGATGACATCGTTCAGCTGCCGCTCAATGCCAGATTATACCTGGAATTGCAGGATGACTGGCTGATCGGAAAGCTGACCTATCACTACGGCAGCCGTGAGATTAATCCGTTTACCGGTCGCGAACAGGAGCAGGATGACGGCATTATCATCCGTGACGTGGAAAAGGAACAGCAGATCATGCACCTGATTGAGCATGCCAATTTTCACTACAATGGCAAAGAACTCTATATTCCCATCGATGAAGAAACGTTATATGATTTCCTGTTCAGCGTGCTGCCGGTGCTTGATAACTATCTCGACTTGTACATGACGAATGAGATCCGTTCGCTTTTCATTGATCAGCAGCCGTCGCCGACGACAAGTGTCCAATTGGAGTCGTCATCCAATTTGCTCGATATCGGCTTCAATATCGATGGCATTGGTGATGACGAAGTGAATCAGGTACTTAATGCCGTCATGGAAAAAAAGCGTTACTACCGGCTACAGGATGGAACGTTCCTTTCCTTGGAAGGGGATGCGTTCACATCCATGAAGCAACTGTTTGATGATTTGGAGATCGACCCGGACGATTTGCAGGATGGCAATGTGCAGATGCCGGTTTACCGGGGAACACAGGTTGATGAGCTGATTGATACGTCCAAGGATTATGACCCGGCGTTTCGCAAACTGTTGCATCAATTGCGTTCACCTGAAGAACAAGTCTATCCATTGCCGGAAAATCTCAATGCGGAACTCCGGAATTATCAGCTAACCGGTTACCAATGGTTCAAGTCTTTGAGCCAGTACTATCTGGGCGGTATTCTCGCAGACGACATGGGACTTGGCAAAACGGTGCAGAGCATTGCCTATGTCTTGTCCGAACCAGGCGATACGCCGCACTTGATTGTCGCTCCGTCATCGGTTTTATACAACTGGAAAAACGAATTTGAAACGTTTGCCCCTGATTTGCAGGTGGGGATTTTAACTGGCACCCCGACTGAACGGATGGCGCTGATTGAGGCGTACAGCGACAAGGATGTCTGGATCACATCCTATGCCACATTACGCCAGGATATTGAGCACTATCAGGACAAGACGTTCCAGACGCTGATTCTTGATGAAGCTCAATACATTAAAAACTATGCGACGAAAACATCCAAGGCGATCCGGCAGCTGAAGGCCGGTAGACGGTTCGCCTTGAGCGGAACACCGATTGAGAATTCCATCGATGAACTGTGGGCGATTTTTCAAGTGATTTTACCGGGCCTGATGCCGAACCAACGCCAATTTAAGCAGCTTGAACATGACAAAATCGCCTCAATGACCAGACCGTTCATCCTGCGCCGAGTGAAGCAGGATGTCCTGAAAGAACTGCCCGACAAAATTGAAACAGTCCACGTCTCGGAACTGACGAAAGATCAGAAAGAGCTGTATGTCGGCTATTGGCGGCAACTGCAGCAGGAAGCGGCCCAATCGATGCAGGAGAGCGGCTTCCAGCAAAACCGGATGAAAATTTTGGCCGGGCTGACGCGCTTGCGCCAGATTTGCTGTCATCCATCCGTCTTCGTGGAGAATTATGAGGGCGAGTCAGGCAAATTGAATCAGCTAATGGAGACGGTTGAAAATGCGGTCGCCAATGGCAAACGGATGCTCATCTTCTCCCAGTTTACGACGATGCATGAGATCATCATCGACAAACTGCAGAAAGCCGGTATTGATTACTTCTACCTGCATGGCCAGACCGACTCGGAAGAACGGGTACAAATGAGCGAGCGGTTCAATAACGGCGAAAAAAGTGTCTTTCTCGTTTCCCTGAAAGCGGGCGGCACCGGGTTGAACCTGACCGGCGCGGATACCGTTATTCTGTATGATTTGTGGTGGAATCCGGCGGTCGAGGATCAGGCGGCAGGCCGGGCGCACCGCTTCGGCCAGAAAAAGGTCGTCCAGGTGATCCGTCTGGTGACAGAAGGGACGATAGAGGAAAAAATATACGAACTGCAGCAAAAAAAGCGGGAGCTGATCGATCAGGTCATCCAGCCGGGTGAGACAATGCTGTCGAGTCTGAGCGAAGATGATGTGCGTGAGTTGTTGAATATATAGTAACTAATTCAGGACCGCATTAAACGGGACGGGATTGGTTAAATATTGAAGGTGCTTATCACTGACGATGAGCACCTTTAACGTTTTATTTGCTGTTAAAAATTTTCATGTGTGTCTGTAAGTAGAAGGTGATCGTTTCATTTTCAACAATATACGTCTTTTCGTACCGCGAATACAGCCATCTTAACAAGATGGTTTATTTTTTATAACGAATGTAATATATATATTCAGCTGAAGATTGTTTTGAACCAGAGCATTAGTGTTTCATAGAGGGGGAGTGGACGCGTTGGAATATAAACAGAGGGATGATTGTTTTATTGCCGATCGCGGAAGAGTTACTTACTGCGTTAAAGAACAAGGAAAATTACATTATAATTCAGGAAGATTATAAAAAAGAATTCGAGGAAAACGCGCAACTGTCGCTTACGGAAACAGAAGAAATGGCATTTCGACTTGGACTCCGTGGTTGGGCAGGTATTTGGGGAGGCATATTTCTTCATATGATCAATTTCTTCAGCAAAGGCGGTAAGCAACAAAAGAAAATTGACAGCAGGATCCGCCAATACAGCGTAAAAAAATTGAATGAAGATGAAATTCTCCTGTACCTGCGGCAATTGGAATATTAGGTGAAACTGTTCTGTTATCGGGCAGGATATCGAAGAATTTTGTGCCGGAATCGGGCCAGATTGTAGAAGATCAGAACACAAAATTTTTTGTGCAAAACATGTTTATAAACATATAAAAATGTGGTATATAAAAAATAGAAGTTAGCACTCATATTTACCGAGTGCTAACAACAACATCATAAAGGAGTGGTTAATGTTGGCTAGATTGATTCCTTTCAACAAAAGGGTTCGAGGTCTCAGTAGAGACGGGCCGGGGAATTTTATCAACATGGTTGGCGACTTCTTTCATGACCCGTGGTTTACGAACAGAAACTCAATGATTTAAAACAAAAATCATCACTCATTAACTGAATGAGTACAACAATTAAAATTTTATAAAAGGAGTGATTAATAATGGCTGGATTGATTCCTTTCAACCGAAAAAATCGTAATGTGGTTAGTGCAAGCCCAAGGAATCCTTTCAACATGATTGATGACTTCTTTGATGAAGCCTTTAGTGATTTCCCGTCCCTTAGAAGAAACTTGACTACAGACCCATTCAAGGTTGATGTAAGGGAAACCGACAACGAATACCTGGTTGAGGCTGAACTTCCAGGGGTAAAAAAAGAAGACATTAATGTCAATTTAAGCGACGACGGTAGGCTTTCTATTGCTGTAAATCGAAACGAGGATGTTGAGAGCAAAGACGAAGATGGTAACTATATTCACAGGGAACGTCGTTCTGAGGCTATGCAACGTTCTCTCTATTTGGAAAACGCCAAACCAGATGGCGTCAGTGCAAGGTTGGAAGATGGTTTGCTCAAAATTAATGTGACCAAAGAAGAACAGGCAAATAACGATAACACGCATAGGATAGAAATCGAATAGGTCACAAAACGCTGTTCCCCCTTGAACCCTACATTACTTAATGTAGGGGCTCCCTTAATAAATGGGGGTGATATAACATGATTTTACAAGTGATACAAGAACAATACGAGGCTCTTATGAAGTCACATTTGCCTCCAAAACGTAAAAATCAAATGCTTGGTGTTTTGATGTCACGGCTAGAAGAATCATTTTATATTAGTCCGTTTGAGGAACATCCAGACGAAAGGGTGATGGCCCTGTATAAAAAGATTAATCAAAGCAGAAAAAATATACAAAAACAAGGAAATAACGTGGCAGAAAATTGAAATTGAAAAAGGTTGTCAAAGTAAGCCCCCGTGGTTAATATCGCGGGGGCTTACTTGTTGATTCAACAAGCGAGCAAAAATACCCAAAAAGGGTTATGAATATTTTGCAGGGGGAGGTGAAAGATATTTATAAAACCATTGGAGGAATATTTTATGAATACACAGTCTAATCCGGGATTGACCTCGGCAGAAATTGCAAGTCTTTGGAGTAATTATTTAAGCGATTCAATGGCTGTACAGACTATTAGTTATACATTGAGCCAGGTCGAAGATGAAGACATACGCTCTGTATTGGAGTTTGCTTTAAGTTTATCCCAGCAACACGTCCAATTTATCGAAAACCTGTTTACCAATGAGCAAATTGCTGTACCCGATGGATTTTCAACCCAGGATGTGAATTTAAACGCACCAAGATTATACACCGATGATTTTTTCCTCTTGTATATCCAAAACTTAGGGAAATTAGGTATGACTACCTATACGATGGCTTTATCTAATGCCGCACGTTCTGATATTGTGCAATATTTTAAACAAAACTTAAGCACATCTGCAGACTTACTGGATCAAGCCACGCAAGTAAAATTAACAAAAGGGATTTTTTCAAGAGCCCCCTATATTCCCAAACCTGAAAGGGTCGAATACATTAACGACCAACATTATTTGAGTGGGGGATGGTTTAGTGACAAACGCCCGTTAAATGCCATTGAAATTACGAATTTATATTACAATATTGAAAGGAATAGGGTGGGTGCAGCGCTGATTATGGGATTTAGTCAGGTAGCCCAATCGCCAGAAGTTCGAAAGTATATGGTACGAGGACGGGATATATCAGAAAAACACGTGAATATTTTCAATAAAATTATGCACAATGACCATCTTTCAACACCGTCAGTATGGGATGCTCAACCAACGGATTCATCCGAATCTCCGTTTTCGGACAAACTTATGATGTTCCATATTACAACAATGAACACAGCCGGGATTGGTCAATATGGGGCGGCAATTGGATCTAGTCAAAGGACTGACTTGATTGCAACGTACACACGTCTTACAGCTGAAATTGCGAAATACGCCGAAGATGGTGCTAATCTTATGATTAAAAATCGATGGTTGGAAAAACCGCCCCAAGCACCGGATCGAAATCAAATTACAAGAGGTAAGGGTTAGGTCTTTTGAATGGACAAATTGCTGTGGAGCATCGCATTACCTGGTTTTGGCCAATTATTAAATAAAAAATACATCAAAGGGATTGTACTAATTTTCTTAGAGTTTTTGGTCAACGTACAGGGTAAATTTAACGAGGTCATCCTTCTAAGTTTTCATGGGGAAATAGAAAAAGCGATTCAATATGCAGATTATCAGTGGCTCATGTTCTATCCTTGTTTATACTTTTTTGCCATGTGGGATGCCTTTAAAGATGCAGGTGGCGGAAAAAAGCCATATTCCTTTTTACCATTTGTATTTTCAGCCTATTTTGTAACTGTAGGAACGATCTATTCATCTAAACTAACTTTATTCAGCATATTGCTCGGTCCAATTTGGCTTCCAATATTAAGCGTCATTCCAGGTTTAGTTGTGGGATTCTTATTGCAGCACATCATGATAAAAAGGCTGGCTAATCGGTTTTAGCTTTTTTGCATCAGGGGGGGACTTCACAGGCTTGGGATATTACCAACTTTATTCCTTTAACTTTAACTGGTGCATCTTTTGAATAAAAGTAAAGAACTTTTTTATCATAGATTTTACTTGAAATAATTGTGTGAACGTAAAAAGTAAACAACTATTTTTGAACCTGTTGCATTTTTATGAAGAAATCAGTTGGTTTTCCTAAATTGCTCTTCCGGAATCGGGGTGCTTTGATGGAACAACACAAAGTAGAAAATGATCAAACTTTTTTATAAAACTCAAATTAAATCTGCTGAAAATGAATCCATTTTGATCAATCTTTTTTTCAAAATGGATTCTTCTTATTTGTCATGAAATATGGGTTTGTGAGGTGTTTTTGATTAAACTTTATTTCAAAGTAACAACCAGGATATTAAAAACCCCCCGCATGAGCGGGGTAGCATTATAGAGGGGGAGTATAGGCGAAGTCAAAGCCAACTCCTTCTTTTATTATTCACAATATTTATTTTTATATACGACTTATTTTGCGGTCAGATAATTATTTAATGTGTGTATGCTGTTATATTTTTCTTTTCATTTCTTCTTTGCTATAAAAATCCTCATATTATTTATGAATTATTGAGACCTATACTGCCACTAAGAGTTCTTTTAGCGTGTGATTTCTACGTGTTGCTATTAGTCCCCGCCTGTGATCTATGGCATGGTTAACATAACTGGAGACACATTTAGGTAGTATGTAGCATATAAAGATTAAGATTGGGCATATTATTAAATTTTTGAAAGGAGGGCGATTCGGGAGGTATTAAATTTTACAATTATGTGTCTCCTTGTTGTAAGAATGCTTCCACATCCGTTATGGACTTGTTGTCACCAATCATCATTATGATGGCTATTTTTTGATAATGACTGCCCATTTTTTGGAAAATTAAATGACTTCATTTTGAAATTTCCTTAGCGTAGAGATTTCCGGATTTTTATGGCCAAAAACGTCTTAGCGTAGGATTTTTTCAAAATGTTGGCAAGACTCTTAAAGAACGATTTTCCGTTAACGGGCGCAGTTGCGGAATAAAGTACAACGGCTAATCTGTCCTTGTAGGGGCAGATTGTTGAATAAATTTTATTGAAGAAATTAGTAAGGTCTGCCCATAAATGTATAGAGGGAATTATTTATAGAGGGAGGAAGGAACTTGGTAAGAATCATAAAGGGTTCAGTCCCAGGGGGGAGGAGAAAGCTAAAAGAACAAAGCATTTAGGGGACTAATCACTAATCACACTGTGATTAAAGGACTCTACTAAACAAGACCAGATGGCGAGTAGGAGGATTTTATGCTACCAAATGAAAATAATGAGGTTTCGATTAACGGGAAATTGACATATGAGGATATCAAAAAATATAGCAAATATCACAGTCAAAAAATTGTTGTGAGTTATTTTTTAATATCGGCTGTTGTTTCTCTTGCTGTGTTTATGTTGATACTTCCAGTTTCTTTGTATTGGGTATGTTTGATCTATTTGCCGATTTCTTTGATAATTTCAACTGCATCGACTTTGACACTTGTGTTTTTAGCACGGTTAAATAGTCGCAGAGAGTACGAAAGTGACAGAACAGCTAAGTCTGAAGTGACATACGTTATCAACAATCAAGGCATTCTTCAAAAACGAGGAAAATCGAACACCCACTTTGAATGGGATGACATTATTAAAGCTTACGAGAATAAAGAACTGTTTCGTTTATATATATCAAAAAACAAAGCAATTGTTATGCCTAAAAGATTTTTCAATACAAAAAACGATGTTGAATTGTTTAAAAATATCGTACGTGAAAATTCAGATACCAACAGGATTTCGATGGAGTGAAAACCTAATGCTGAAGCATATTTCGTTAATGGTTAAAACGAGGGCGGGACATAACTTAAATTAAAGGAATATTTGAAGTTGTTTTTGAAGATTAAATTACTGCACTAAATGCAACTATAGCTTGACGAATACAAGCGTAAAAATCACTGTTGTGAACTTCCATAAACGGTCGCCGCTCGACAAGTTCTGCCATAAACGCTTTAAAGCGTGAAAGGCAGGGGATTACCTAGCGGACAATCCCAACTTTACAATCAAGGGTGGGAATGACGGAACCATGTTTCCCGAAACCAT
>NZ_JBHTNH010000013.1:0-2467 GCF_042679865.1 Lentibacillus salinarum
AGGGGATCTGCCTGCTTCCCGCGCTCGACTTGCATGTATTAGGCACGCCGCCAGCGTTCGTCCTGAGCCAAGATCAAACTCTCCAATAAAAAGTTTGCGATAAGATTGACACCGATCAATCTCATGCCTATCTTAGCTTCAAAAATTGATACAGGGTTATGAAGTCTTCTGCCGAAATCAACACGGCTTTCAACTTCTTAACCTGACATCTGTTTCAGGCTGGTTGTTTTGTTCAGTTTTCAAGGAGCAAAAGTGGGCCTGGGTGGACTCGAACCACCGACCTCACGCTTATCAGGCGTGCGCTCTGACCGACTGAGCTACAGGCCCGCAAATGGAGCGGGTGATGGGAATCGAACCCACGACATCAGCTTGGAAGGCTGAGGTTTTACCACTAAACTACACCCGCACGGTGATTGAATGATAAGTGTTTTAATTGTTCACGAACGAGTCATGCTCGTCGCGTTGTAAGTTATTTCGGTGATGCTTACGCTCCTCGCAACTCGCAGCGGATTCGGTGGATGTATCGCTCGTGGCTGAGGTTTTACCACTAAACTACACCCGCATGGTAAGTTAATTATCCCTGTTTTATGACGTACGAGTCAATCACGCTTCACGTTCCTAGCTATTTCAGCAAATCCTACGTTCCACGCAGCACGATGCTCATCATTAAACGGCACCTGCAACGGAATTTCATATAATAATCTGTTAAACTCTCGATGGTCGGGAAGACAGGATTTGAACCTGCGACCCCATGGTCCCAAACCATGTGCTCTACCAAGCTGAGCTACTTCCCGATAATATGGCGCGCCCGAGAGGAGTCGAACCCCTAACCTTCTGATCCGTAGTCAGACGCTCTATCCAATTGAGCTACGGGCGCTTAAAGCGACATTCCTTAATATAACACAGAAACAATGGACTGTCAACGTTTTTTAATGCGGCCGAGAGGACTTGAACCTCCACGGGATAAACTCCCACTAGGCCCTCAACCTAGCGCGTCTGCCATTCCGCCACGACCGCGTCTAAAAACAAAGAAAAATGCCGTGACCACCACAGCAATATAAAATGAAGTAAAGTGCGGATGGAGGGACTCGAACCCTCACGTCGTAAAGACACTAGATCCTGGGTCTAGCGCGTCTGCCAATTCCGCCACATCCGCAGAAAATGGTGAGCCATGGAGGATTCGAACCTCCGACCCTCTGATTAAAAGTCAGATGCTCTGCCAACTGAGCTAATGGCTCGTGTTATGTTATAACGAGCATTTCATTTATTTTAATGCTTCACTCTTATATGTGCTTTCTGTACTCGTCGCATTATAAGCTATTTCGGCGAAGGACACGCTCCTCGCAGACCTGCACACAGTAGCTAATTCGGTAATGGTAATGCATGCGGCTAGCTAATAGCTCGTAACATTATAATGAACGCTCAAATCACCAATGCATTTTTGCATAAAAAGACTGGGCTAGCTGGATTCGAACCAGCGAATCACGGGATCAAAACCCGATGCCTTACCGCTTGGCTATAGCCCAACAGATGGCGGTCCGGACGGGACTCGAACCCGCGACCTCCTGCGTGACAGGCAGGCATTCTAACCAACTGAACTACCGGACCCAGCCAATTAAAAAAAGAAAAGATGACCCGTACGGGATTCGAACCCGTGTTACCGCCGTGAAAGGGCGGTGTCTTAACCACTTGACCAACGGGCCATACTATGGCGGAGAAGGAGGGATTTGAACCCTCGCGCCGGCAAACCGACCTACACCCTTAGCAGGGGCGCCTCTTCAGCCACTTGAGTACTTCTCCATAAAATGGCTCCACAGGCAGGATTCGAACCTGCGACCGATCGGTTAACAGCCGATAGCTCTACCGCTGAGCTACTGTGGAATGATCTAAAATATGCTATCAATGCGCTATAACTTTATGAGTTGTGCTCGTCGTGTTGCAAGTATTCCGATGAAGTTGCACGCCTCGCAGGACGTAGCGTATTCGTCGATGCTTCGCTTTGTGCTCGTCGTGTTGCAAGTACTTTTCGGTGAAGTTGCACTCCTCGCAGGACGTAGCGTATTCATCGATGCTTTGCTTTGTGCTCATCGTGTTGCGAGTATTTCGGTGAGGTTGCACTCCTCGCAGGACGTAGCGTATTCGCCGATGCTTCGCTTTGTGCTCGTCGTGTTGCAAGCAAACACAATGAACCGGCACCCTTCGCAGACCTGCACTTAGTAGCATATTCAATGAAGTTGCGGTCAGCTACTCTAACAATGATTTGAATGCTTTATTATGTTTTCTCTAATGACTGCGACGAAAAACATAATACAACACATAAAATTTGTTGTCAACATCTTTTTAAACGACCACCTGCTAAAGCAGGTGGATTTGGACATAAATGTCGGCGACTAAAGTCGCTGCTCCAGGCTGAAGTCCTGCTCAAAGTCCTTAAGCTGAAGCATATTCTAAATATGACTGAACTCAT
>NZ_JBHTNH010000014.1:0-78583 GCF_042679865.1 Lentibacillus salinarum
TTCATGCGAAGAGATATATTATCCGGTATTAGCTCGCGTTTCCACGAGTTATCCCGATCTTACAGGTAGGTTGCCCACGTGTTACTCACCCGTCCGCCGCTCGTTCCACAGGCATCACCCCCGAAGGAGTTCTGCCTGCTTCCCGCGCTCGACTTGCATGTATTAGGCACGCCGCCAGCGTTCGTCCTGAGCCAAGATCAAACTCTCCAATAAAAGCATGGAGGTCAAAAAAGTCCGGTGAAAAGGACGCATCGCATTTCGTCGTTGGCTTACTTTTCCGCTGCTCATGTATTAAAAGCATACACTCCGCTGCTCAAAGCTGCGCCGCCTCGAACTGCTCGGTCCTTTCCATCCTCCTTTTTGACTCGTATTTAATAAGATTGACACCGATCAATCTTATGCATATCTTAGCTTCAAAAATTGATACAGGGTTTCGAAGTCTTCTGCCGAAATCAACACGGCTTTCAACTTCTTAACCTGACATCTGTTTCAGGCTGGTTGTTTTGTTCAGTTTTCAAGGAGCAAATTCAATGTCGCCTCTCGAAAAGCGACTTAACTAATATACCATCTATCAAGAACAAAGTCAACACTTTATTATCTTTAAATTCTTGTTAAAAGANACTTTTTCCGCCTTCATCAACGATTGATTATTTGTTAGCTGTTTTTCAGCAGCAAGAACAATAATACTACCGTAAAAAACGAAAGTCAATAACCCTTTAAAACAAAAATTAAGTGACTCGGTGGTAATTAATTCCTCATCCTAGTGGAACCAAGTCGTTTTACTTTCCCAGCCATCGCAGGTTAGCTAAAGCAGCTAGTGATTATATTGCCTACATCCCTGTAACGTCTCAAATGTATAAGCCTTTACACGATCGCAAAAGCTAAAAGCATATTTGAGGTGATGGCGAATGACCATTTTTATGATAGTCGGACTGCTGACAGGTCTGTTCACTCCGATAACAGCTGCAGCAGAGGAGAACAACGATTCATCTCCACAACAGCTAAAGGTATATCAGGAAGATGTAACAGGTGATACCGCTAAGGAAACGATAAAGCTGTATGGGACATCATTGGCTCCCGACTCGGATTATTATGCCGACATCTGGGCCACCATTTCAATAAGTGACGAAGCGGAATGGGAGATTCCATATGAAGGCGGCTACGAACCTGAGATTCAATTTTATGATCTGAACCATAATGATGTGAATGACCTGCTTTATCAAAGTGCGACCGGCGGAAGCGGTGGTTTGTATCATTATCATTTGCACACATTTGAACACGGACAATTAAATGAAATACCTTTGCCTGAACAGGAATCTGTTAAAGGGGAATTCAAAGATGGTTTTCAGGTTGCGATTCAAATC
This sequence comes from Lentibacillus salinarum, assembly GCF_042679865.1. NCBI lineage: Bacteria > Bacillati > Bacillota > Bacilli > Caryophanales > Bacillaceae > Lentibacillus > Lentibacillus salinarum. Next base: position 1,365 of record NZ_JBHTNH010000014.1, read on the forward strand.
GACCACGAGCAAAAACCAGCTATTGTTGATGTATCGAATCGATCATCGGAATATGTCCGGTTGGGCATTTATGATGAAAACGGAAAGTTGCTTGACAAGACATCGCCAATGATTGCTCCAATCGCATTCTTTGAGCCTGTTAAAATCAGTGACCGTAAAGGGTATGGGCTGAAAAGCTATCAACAGATCAGTGGTGCCTACCGGGCTGATCAATTAGGAACAGTGGAAACGCTTTGGTATTACGAAAATGATCAATGGCTTATTTTAAAAACCGAATGGTTACCGTCTTAATGAACAAAAGGATCTCGGCCGCATGTTACGGCGAGATCCTGTTCAGTTTAGTTAGCAACGATGTTCACCAGGTTCCCTGGGATCACAATCACCTTGCGAATCGTTTTTCCTTCAAGCAGTTCCTGAATACGTTCATTTGCCAGTGCCTGTTTCTCAAGTTCCTCTTTTGATATATCTTTTGCCACGTTCATTTTGGCACGAACCTTCCCCATTATCTGCAAGGCAATCTCAATTTCATCCTCCACTAATTTTGACGCATCATACACCGGCCAACTTTCATACGTAATCGAGTCTTCATGACCGAGCAACTCCCACAGTTCTTCAGCTATATGCGGTGCAACCGGTGAAAGCATTTTGACAAATCCCTCGATATACGTTTTCGGAATTTCATTTGCCTTATAGCTTTCATTTATAAACACCATTAGCTGGGAAATACCCGTATTAAAATGGAGTTGCTCAAAGTCTTCCGTTACTTTCTTGACGGTTTCATGGTAAACCTTATCCAATGATGTGTCTTCACTGTCTGTTGCGATCTTTTCAGACACTTCCCTGTTCTCATTGACGATCAAACGCCATATTCGGTCCAGGAAACGTCGGGATCCGTCCAAACCATTGGTTGACCAGGCAACGGCTGCATCGAGCGGTCCCATAAACATTTCGTAAAGACGCAATGTATCAGCACCATGTGATGTGACAATATCATCAGGATTTATCACATTCCCTTTAGATTTACTCATTTTTTCATTGCCTTCCCCGAGAATCATACCCTGATTGAACAGTTTCCGGAATGGCTCTTTTGTCGGAACAACACCAATGTCATACAGGAATTTATGCCAGAAACGCGCGTATAGCAAATGAAGCACCGCATGCTCGGCACCGCCAATATAAATATCAATCGGCAGCCACTGTTTAAGTGCTTCCGGATCGGCCAGCTGTTCCGGATTGTTCGGGTCAATAAACCGTAAAAAGTACCAGCAGCTGCCGGCCCACTGCGGCATGGTATTCGTTTCACGGCGACCCTTCATACCAGTTTCCGGATCAACGACATTGACCCAGGCACTGGTGGCAAGCGGTGATTCGCCTGTTCCGGATGGTTTAACCTCATCCAATTCCGGCAATTCCAGCGGTAAATCCTTATCCGCTACAGCACTCATGGAACCGTCCTCCCAGTGGATTATCGGGATCGGTTCACCCCAATAGCGCTGGCGGGAGAAAAGCCAGTCACGGAGACGATAAGTCACTTTACCGGTCCCTCTTCCATTTTGCTCTAGCCAGTCAATCATTTTAGTAATCGCTTCATCAGTCATCAGACCATTTAAAAAGTCGGAATTGACGTGCTCGCCGTCATCAACATGTGGTTCCCCGGAAATATCACCACCGGCAACAACTTCTTTAATCGGCAGCTCAAATTTTTGCGCAAATTCATAGTCCCGTTCATCATGTCCCGGAACTGCCATGATAGCCCCGCTGCCATAGCTCATCAGAACGTAGTCAGCAATCCAGATCGGCATTTTTTCATGATTGACCGGATTGATGGCGTATGCCCCGGTAAAGGCGCCCGTTTTCGCTTTAGCTAAATCGGTCCGTTCCAGATCTGATTTCGTTTCAATTTCTTTTAAATAGGCCGCCACTCTGTCACGTTGTTCAGCTGAAGTGATTTTTTTCACGAGTGGATGTTCCGGTGCGAAGACAGCATAGGTTGCGCCGAATAATGTGTCCGGACGTGTCGTGAAAGCTGTAAATTGTTCATCATGTCCGTCGATGTCAAATGTGATTTCCGCACCTTCAGAACGGCCGATCCAATTGCGCTGCATGTCCTTAATACTTTCCGGCCAGTCCAATTCATCCAAATCGTCCAAGAGCCGGTCGGCATAATCGGTAATTTTCAGCATCCACTGTTTCATCGGCTTACGGATAACCGGGTGGCCACCCCGTTCGCTTTTGCCATCAATCACTTCTTCATTCGCCAGAACGGTTCCAAGTGCCGGGCACCAATTGACCGGAACTTCATCCATATAGGCAAGCCCTTTTTCATAGAGCTTTTTGAAAATCCATTGGGTCCATTTGTAATAATTCGGATCAGTGGTATTAATTTCACGATCCCAGTCGTAGGAAAATCCAAGTTCCTTAATTTGTCGCTTAAACGTGGTAATATTGTGATCGGTGAATGCAGCCGGGCTGTTGCCAGTATCAATTGCATATTGCTCCGCCGGCAAACCGAATGCGTCCCACCCCATTGGATGCAGCACTTCATACCCTTGCATCCGTTTCATCCGGGAAAAAATATCAGTTGCGGTATAGCCTTCAGGATGCCCGACATGAAGCCCCGCCCCTGATGGATAGGGGAACATATCAAGCGCATAAACTTTTTCCTTTTCTGAGAATGTATCGGTTTTGAATGTTTTATGTTCAGCCCAGTAATGCTGCCATTTTTTTTCGACTTCCTGATGGTTGAAACTCATATTTTTGCCTCCTGTTATTCATTTTTGACGATGTCTTTTATATCGATACGCTGTTAATTTTTATGGCTGATTTCAGTTCAAGACGCTCGATCAAGCCAGGTTATATAGAAAAAACTCCCCATCCCAAAAAAGGGACGAGAAGTTTATCTCCCGCGGTACCACCCAAATTAACACAGCAGTCAGTGCTCACTTGTTACCTTAACGCGGGATCTACGGCAAAGACTACTGGTGTTCATCTTTGCAACTTAAAGGTGAGTTCACAAACTTTCAGGGACAGTTTTCACCAGCCACTGCCTCGCTTTGCCTGAGAGAGTTTATTACTATTCCTTTTCATAGTCGTTCATTCCTATATATGTTGCAGTTTATCCAATGTCCGGCGTTTTGTCAAGATATGACAGAGCCCATTCTTTCCAACCGTTCAATTTTCATGCTAAAATAAGGAAAGATAGATAAAGGAGCACATACAGCTATGCTAAAAGGAATCATCAACTACTCACATTATTTAATGAAAGAAGCCGTTCAAGAAGGGGACACGGTCATCGACGCCACATGCGGAAACGGGCATGACACGGTTTTTTTAAGCCGGCTCGTTGGAACAGAAGGACATGTATTCGGTTTTGACATTCAGGCGGAGGCCATTGCCAATACACGAAAATTGTTGACACACATCGGTTTAACGAACACGACCCTCATAAATGACAGTCACAGTAACTTCCTGCACCATATGCCGGTTGACAAACTGACCCGGCTGGGCGGGGCCATTTTTAATCTTGGCTACCTTCCGGGCAGCGACAAATCTGTCATAACCCGGAGCGAAACAACCATATTGGCCATCGAAGGCATTGTGTCACATCTGAAGCAAAACGGCATCATTGTTCTCGTTGTCTATCATGGCCATGAAGGCGGCGATAAGGAGAGGGAGGAACTTATGCGCTATGTCCGCCTGTTGGATCAGCACCAGTATCACGTTTTATATTATGGTTTTATCAATCAGAAAAACGATCCCCCGTTCATTCTGGCTATCCAAAAACGGCATTAACACACTTGAAACCCGGGTTTACGCCCGGGTTTTTTTGAATCGATGATAAAACTTCGTGTTCCAGTGGAAAAAACGCGCCTTATACCCGCTCAGTTGCAGTAAATCACAGGCCATTTCAGGACCGCCGTCAAGCCGACGCACTTTGGGATCGCCTAGGTAAAGACCGACCAAACCGTGGTAAACCATCTCATGAAAGCGGCGATCAGGCAGTTTTTGAACCCGGTCGTCAGTCTGACTGATAAAATAAATGAGCCGCTTTTTCAAATGGGCCTCATCGTCGTAATAGCTGCAAAAATTCAAATCACCCTCAATGCTGTCTTCCTGCTGATCGATATAATAATCCAACAAAATATGCAACCCCTGCATAAACGGGAAATAGCTTTCTTTTATTTGCTGTGCCAACTCCCCCGTGATCCGCCCACCTAATGCATATGAAACGAGACAAAAAATCCCCAGTGTCGACCCGGCAGCCGCCGAAAACTCGTACCAATACAACGATGAGTCATTGGCATTCACCTCATACCAGTTAACAAGCCTCGGAATCCGTTCTTCCGCTTTGACATGTTTGTAGACCTGCAAGTCGCTGTACAACTGCCCAAGTTCCTGTAAGTGTTGCCGGATAAGATCGTATGAATCCAGCCGCCGCATCGTTTGCTGACACGTGCGGACAAGGTCGGCCAGATACTCTCCGTCGCGCTGTTCTAATCGGAAGGCGTAATAATGTTGTATCGGGTTGTCGTGGCTCAGCGCATCAGCCATCGATTCATGCAGCAGGCGAAAATCATCCGGGTCAAGTGACGTGCTCCGGTCACACAAGTTGTCCAGGTAGTCACTGATCGTCTGGTAGGCAACAATAAACCGGATTGCTTCTCGCCACCTGTACCCGGCAAGCAGTGCATATACCGCACCGCCCAAACAGTGAAACCTTTTTGATTCGATACTCGCAAGTGCCTGCTGCTGCAATTCTTCATCCGGTATCGCGTCAGCCCGCTTTTTCCAGAAGGCCAATTCTGTATGGACAGCCGGGAAAATTTTGCGATAGACAGCTGCCATTAATGTAACAGGGGTCTTCGGTATGCTGTATGCCAACAACCATTCCTCCGATCATTCGATACAAGCGAGAAAAATTTGCTATACTACTTATATCATCATATTTTAAAGGGGGATTCAAATGATTCAGTCATACAAAAATAAAACACCCGACATTCACCCATCGGTTTTTATTGCCCATGATGCCGACGTCATTGGCGATGTCATCATTGATGACCAATCAAGCATCTGGTTTAAAACCGTCATTCGCGGCGATGTAGCGCCAACGCGGATCGGGAAAGGCGTTAATATCCAGGACCTGTCCCTTGTCCATCAAAGTCCGAATATGTCGGTAACGATAGAAGATCACGTGACAGTCGGCCACCAGGTGACGCTGCATGCATGCACCATCCGCCAAAACGCCCTGATCGGCATGGGGTCGATCATTCTGGATGGGGCGGAAATTGGTGAGCATGCCTTTATCGGTGCCGGCAGTCTTGTCCCACCCGGCAAAACAATCCCGCCCCGCACACTTGCCCTCGGAAGGCCCGCCAAAGTCGTCCGGGATTTAACGGAAGCGGATTATCAGGAAATGGCACGTGTTTATCAGTCATATATCGAGAAAGGGCAATACTATCTAAAGCTGACAGGTTCTTTTGATTGAACTGGTCAATTGATTACGATTATCACCGCTTCATATATCGTTCAGGTCATGTCAAAAAAGATGCGGAATCAGCCGCATCTTTTTTGATTCGTCACGATTCAGTTTTTACCAGTGCCTGTAATTCATCCACCTTATCCGTTTTTTCCCACGGGAAGAGCGTATCTGTTCGGCCAAAATGCCCATAGGCAGCCGTATTTTTAAAGATCGGCTTTTTCAGATCAAGCATCCGGATGATCCCGGCCGGACGAAGATCAAATGATTTCCTAATAGCGTCCACAAGTGCGTCTTCACGCACATCTCCCGTGTTAAATGTATTAACGGAAATCGATACCGGTTCGGCCACACCAATCGCATAGGCCAGCTGCACTTCACACGTTTTGGCCAGTCCGGCTGCGACAATGTTTTTGGCAACGTAACGGGCCGCATAGGCTGCCGAGCGGTCAACCTTCGTATAGTCTTTTCCGCTGAACGCCCCGCCGCCGTGACGGGCATAGCCGCCATATGTGTCAACGATGATTTTCCTGCCTGTTAAGCCTGCATCGCCCTGGGGGCCGCCGATCACGAACCGGCCTGTCGGGTTAATGATATAGTTGGTCGTTTCGTTCAGCAAGTTTGCCGGCACGACAGGTCGGATAACATGCTCGATCAGATCCTGTTCAATTTGTTCTGTCGTTATATCCTGATGATGCTGGGTGGAGATAATAATCGTATCAACGCCAGCAGGTATCCCGTGTTCATCATAGTCAATCGTGACCTGTGTTTTGCCGTCGGGACGCAGGTAATCCAGAACATTATCCTTTCGCACATCTGCCAGACGTTTTGCCAACTTATGAGCTAGTGAAATCGGCAGCGGCATCAGTTCCGCCGTTTCGTCACAGGCAAAACCAAACATCAATCCCTGGTCTCCTGCCCCAATTGAGGCAATTTCTTCGTCACTCATTTTTCCCTGACGTGCCTCCAGCGCTGTATCAACACCGCCGGCAATATCAGGGGACTGCTCGTCAATCGCTGTGAGTACGGCACACGTTTCCGCATCAAACCCGTATTTTGCCCGGGTATACCCGATATCTTTAATCGTTTGCCGGACGATCGCTGGGATATCCACATATGTCGTTGTGGTGATTTCACCCGACACCAGCACCAGGCCTGTTGTGACAGTTGTTTCACAGGCAACACGGGCATTCGGGTCTTTTTTTAAAATCTCGTCCAATATCGCATCTGAAATCTGGTCACAAATTTTGTCCGGGTGGCCTTCTGTAACCGATTCAGATGTGAATAAACGCCGTTTTACAGCCATGTGGCCATGTCCTCCTTAAGTATATGGTACGGAACTCTTTTTCAGTCTATTATTGCAATCAATTAACGTCTTAAAAAACAAAAAACCTTTCCTGCACAGTGAGGAAAGGGTTCGAGGCCTTTCACTCTTATTGTTCAAGGTTGAGCCCTTGCACCAGATTAGCACCTTTTCACAGACGTGATGGTTGCTGGGCTTCATCGGGTCTGTCCCTCCACCAACTCTGAATAAGAGAGTATCCGTTCGCAAATAATCGTAACGAAATCCGTATGGGATGTCAACTTTTTCATCGGACCGGCGTCACATTGCCAAAAAAAATTCATATGATTAAATACAAAAATAGTATGGACTAATTTATTAAATGTGTTATACTAATATCAAATTTACATGATCAGGTTATTTTTGATTGAATCCATTAAAAGGTAGGTATTGAAAATGAAAACAAAGGAAGATGCATTGTTAACGCAGGACCTGCTTACCCACCATAATATACAAACCAATTTAACTGTACCGCAGTTAGTCGAAAAAATCCTGTCACGTCATGAGGGTATCTTGAGTGCCACTGGCGCAGTGTGTGCAACGACTGGGGAGTACACCGGCCGTTCACCAGACGATAAGTTTATCGTCCGTGATGATGTCTGTGATGAATTGGTTAACTGGGGCGATATCAATCGTTCCATCGATGAAGCTTCTTTTGATAACCTGCTGGAAAAGGTAACGGCCTACTTGCACGATAAAAAGGAACTATTTCACTTCAAGGGATTTGCCGGGGCTGATCCAAACCACCGGCTGCCGATTGAGGTCATTAATGAGTATGCATGGCACAATCTGTTTGCCCGTCAACTGTTCATCACGCCGACGGATGACGCATTCAGAACGCACCGTTCCGAGTTCACCGTTATATCCGCTCCGACGTTCAAAGCCGACCCGGTAATTGACGGTACGAACTCTGAAACGTTTATTCTGATTTCCTTTAAAAAACGGATTATTTTAATTGGCGGAACCGAATATGCAGGCGAAATCAAAAAATCTATCTTTTCCGTTATGAACTACCTTCTGCCTCAAAAAGATATTCTATCCATGCATTGTTCGGCAAACGTGGGCCAGGAAGGGGATGTCGCCTTATTCTTCGGTCTTTCCGGCACAGGCAAAACAACGCTATCCGCTGATCCGTACCGGCGACTGATCGGTGATGACGAACATGGCTGGAGTCCAAACGGCATATTTAATATCGAAGGTGGCTGCTATGCGAAATGTATCAACCTGTCGCAAAAAAAAGAACCGCAAATTTACAATGCGATCCGTTTCGGGTCCGTGCTGGAAAACGTGATCCTTGATAAAGCATCACGTGAACCAGACTATGACGACACATCGCTAACGGAAAATACACGGGCAGCTTATCCGCTGGAAAATATCGATAACATTGTCAAACCAAGTGTTGCCGGTCATCCAAATGCAATTATTTTCCTGACGGCTGATGCATCAGGCACGTTGCCGCCAATCAGCAAACTGACGAAAGAACAAGCCATGTACCATTTTCTGAGCGGCTATACAAGCAAACTAGCCGGGACCGAGCGCGGGGTAACCCAGCCGCAAGCAACCTTTTCCGCTTGTTTTGGTTCACCATTTCTGCCGCTGGCACCGTCCACGTACGCTGAAATGCTTGGTGACAAAATCGATCAATTTAATTCGAGTGTCTTTCTCATCAACACCGGCTGGACCGGCGGATCATTCGGCACAGGTGAACGGATCAAGCTTTCCTACACACGGGCAATGATCCATTCCGCACTGGAAGGTGAACTGAACAATATTGAGTCAGTGACCGATGATATTTTTGGACTGGAAATCCCGTTGCACGTTCCAGGCGTCCCTGATGACGTGCTGATACCAAAAAATACGTGGGCGGATAAAAAAGCCTACGAAACTGAGGCACAGGCCCTTGCCGTGAAATTTCACAGCAACTTCAACAAGTTCACCAAGGCAAGTGAACAGATCCGAAACGCCGGCCCGGTGTATAAAGGGTAATTCAGCAACAATTTTGATTCCTCATCCCAAAAGGATTTAACATATGAAGAAAATACAGCCAGCTTTGATCTGGCAACCGGTCCCTTGTATGGCGACCGGTTTTTTTATTCCTTCCGCCGACTTCTGGCATCCGGTAACCATCCTCCATATAGGCATTCACACATTTTTTAAACCCGCATAATATGACGACATAACGGAACACAACTCTTATGTGAAAGGAACGAATACTATGAAGAAGCGTTTCGGTATTGCTTTGCTGGGTTGTCTTTTGCTTATATTCACAACAGCCTGTGGTGCCGGCAATGACAAAACCACCCTTCAATTGGCTGAAGTGACACGCTCCCTGTTTTATGCACCACAATACGTCGCGATTGAGAAAGGCTTTTTTGAAGACGAAGGGATTGATATCGAGCTGCAGACAACGTGGGGCGGTGACAAAACCATGACGGCGCTATTGTCCGGCGGAGCGGACGTGGCCCTTGTCGGATCTGAAACATCCATTTATGTCCATGCACAAGATTCCAAAGATAAAGCCATCAATTTTGCCCAGTTAACACAGACGGATGGTACATTTCTGGTTGCTAAAGAGCCAAAGCCTGATTTCACGTGGGACGATATCAAAGGAAGTAAGTTTCTTGGTCAGCGTGTAGGTGGCATGCCGCAAATGGTCGGCGAATATGTCCTGAAACAACACGACATTGATCCGCATGGTGATTTAAACCTTTTACAAAATATTGATTTCGCCAACATACCAGGTGCTTTTTCATCCGGTGATGCCGAATATGTGCAATTGTTCGAACCAACGGCCAGTACATTCGAACAAGAGGGTGAAGGCCATATTATTGCCTCGTTTGGTGAAGAATCTGGAAGTGTCCCCTATACAACATTTATGACGAAAGAAAGCTTTCTGAATGAAGATGAAGAAACCGTCAAACGGTTTACAAAGGCAATCCACGAGGCACAGCGGTGGGTTGAAGCGCATAGTGCAAAAGAGATTGCTGACGTGATTCAGCCATATTTCGAAGACACAGAAAAGGAAATACTGGCATCTTCCATTGACCGATACAAGAACCAGGGATCTTTCGCATCAGACCCAGTGCTTGATAAAGACGGATGGAACAACTTAAAAGCTATTATGGATGAAGCCGGCGAACTGCCAGAAGATGTTCCGTATGAAGATCTTGTCAACACAACCATTGCTGAGGAAGTCATTGGTAACGAAGGAGGATAACCCATGTCATTTCTTACCTTGGATCAGGTTTCACACCATTATTTTTCCAAAAAAGCCTATACAAAGGCACTCGACAACATTTCATTTTCGGTTCAAGAAGGCGAATTTGTGGCACTGCTCGGGCCAAGCGGCTGTGGTAAATCAACCATCCTTTCCATTATTGCCAGGATTTTCGACCATACGGCAGGAGAGATTTACGTAAACGGCCAGCCACTTCATCGGGCCCGGCCGAATATTGGCTATATGTTGCAGCAGGACTATTTATTCCCATGGAAGACCATTATTGATAATATTATGATCGGTCCAAAAATCAGTCATGATCAGTCCAAACAAACGCGGGATAGAGCAGCTGAAATGCTCAGTCAGGTCGGTTTATCCGGCATTGCCGACGATCATCCTGATTCACTTTCCGGCGGGATGCGGCAGCGTGTCGCGCTTGTCCGCACACTAATCACAAACCCGGAGATCCTGTTGTTGGATGAACCGTTTTCCGCCCTCGATTATCAAACCAAATTAAAGCTGGAAGACCTGGTCTGGGATCTGCTGCGTCTGTACAACAAAACGTCCATTCTAGTCACCCATGATATCGGTGAAGCCATTGCCATGAGTGATCGGATCCTAGTGATGGCTGCCAATCCGGGCGCCATTGCTAAAACGTTTGAAGTACCGCTGGAACTCCGGCACGAAAAGCCATTTCTGGTACGGCGTCATCCAAAGTATCAAGTCCTATTTGACAAAGTCTGGGAAGAATTAACTAAAAATGAAGACGGATCACAGCAGACAAAGGTGGTGGAATCCTCACATGACATATAACAATGATGACTATTTGTATAAACATTATTTGGAAAACCAGAAACGTGAAAAGCGACTGGTTTCAGCCTGGCAGATCATCATCCTCATTTCTTTTTTTGGCTTTTGGGAGTTAGCCAGCCGGATGAGTTGGATTGACCCGTTAATCTTTAGCTCACCATCGGAAGTGTGCATGGTCCTGGTAGAAAAATTTTCAGATGGATCAATGCTCACCCATCTCCAGATTACCCTGTTTGAAACCATTCTTGGCTTTATGATCGGTACGGTTCTTGGCATTGTGATGGCTGCGATTTTATGGTCATCCGAGCGGTTTTCCAGCATTATGGATCCTTATCTGGTCATCATGAACGCGATGCCCAAAGTTGCTCTTGGACCAATTATTATTGTCGCCATGGGGCCGGGCTATTTATCAATCATTACCATGGGAGCCATTATCTCAGTCGTGATTACGACTCTGGTCGTTTATTCCGCGTTCAGGGAAGTTGACCCTAACTATATTAAAGTGTTAAAAAGCTTCAAGGCCACACGGGGGCAAATGTTTAAGGAAGCCATTTTTCCGGCTGCCATCCCGACAATGATTTCAACATTAAAAGTGAATGTCGGCCTGTCCTGGGTAGGTGTTGTCGTCGGGGAATTCCTTGTGTCCAATGAAGGGTTGGGCTATTTAATCGTTTATGGCTTCCAGGTATTTGACTTCTCACTCGTCATGTCCAGCTTGATCCTCATTTCCATTTTTGCCGCATTGATGTACAAAATCGTCGAACGTATCGAAATGTTTTTGATTAAGCATACACGGTAAAAGAATCGGCTGTCATAGCCGATTCCGTAACGCTTCGTTTACAATAAACGCCATCGCGTGCGTCAACACATCATCTTTCATAATAAAACTGTACGCCTTGTTATGTTTCACATCGCGGGGGATTCGTGTCAGTTCACACGGGCCTTCCGTCTCATAGTAAGTTTCCTGTACAGCCAGTTCCCCGATTTCCGCAAAATAGACGTTCTTGACAATTGTTTCACTTTTGCCGACAACAAGATACTGACCGATATATTGGACGGTTTCCACGATTCCCCCGGTTTCCTCCTTCACTTCCCGGATTGCTGCATCCCTGGCTGCTTCATTTTCCTCGACTTTGCCACCCGGGAATTCAAGACCCCGTTCCTTATGTCTGGTTAACAGCCATTTATGCTTATACCGGCAAATCACCCATACATGTTTCGGACTCTGGGAAAACGGGTGATCCGCAAACGATAATGTTACCTCATTACGATAATAGTCCGTGAATCTGTACATGATAGTTTCAACTGCTTTCATCTTTTGCTGATTTGTTAGAATGGTTAATATTGGTTATAGACCACTGATCATTATCCCATGAAAACTCAATTGACACCGTATAAGTGCCATATAAATCGGTTGTGTTTTTCTGGACAACTTCCACGGTCCCAGCATCTTTACGTATCATATCATAGTCATGATTTTCGTGAAACCATGGCGGTGTCTCGGTCGGTTTCAGATATAAGCCGTCGGACGCTTCGTGAAAATAAAATTGAACATAATCAGATGCCACATCTTTTGTTGTTATGTTTTCAAATTCCTTTAATACCGCCTGCTTGGTGTCAAAATGAATCACTTTATTAGCCTCATCCGTTTCCTGTAGGATCATGTCCATAAACTGATCGGTTAACTTGACGACTTTGGCATGTGACAGCTCATGTTTAACATTTTCTTTTTCGGCTAAATCGTGTTCTGAACCATTTACTTCTCCCACTGAATGGCTTTTATCCTGCTCGGCCAATACGGCCGGTTCGGTTGCTGGATGAGCGATATACGATATGAGTGATATAATTCCCATTACAAAGCTTACATTCACGATACGCTTTTTACCTGTCATAACGAATCTCCCTTCAGTATAATTTATAAGCTTCTTATTAATATACTATTCCTCTTTTTTTGACTGCATTAAACCATTTGAAAAACTTGCGGGCGTCCTGAGCCCTTCCGTCTTCAGTGAGCGCTGAATTTTTGGTAAAAAAATAGGAATAAGACATGTCGCTTATTCCCTGGTCGTTGATCACATCCGGTTGTCTGTTAACACACCCATGCTTTCAATATGCTTTTTGGTTTCTTTATCCCCGAGCTCATAAATCATTTGAAAGGCAGCCGTTATGCCGGCATCGTAATTATCATTCGGTTGATCATTATGGTATGGCCTAATCGGGACATGCGCTCGCCAAAAAGCCTGTCTATCCGAAATATGCATACCATCCAGTCGTTGCCGCAATTGACGTGCTTCATCTTCCGTAGCATAAATCACAAACGCATCGTTATTATCATATCTGACTTGGGAAATTTCGTGGCTTCCCGTGTTGATATAAAACTTCTTCTTCATGGTCAGCACCTCCTGTTATTAATTTGTCTTAAAACAGGGGTAATTATGAATGAAAGACAAAAAAACAGTACCCTTATGTCACGTTGTCAAATAAAACAAAATCCCACCAGCCTAATCTGTTCAGACGATGGGATTTATATGTTTCAGTTAGCTGCCGGCTGTTGAAGTCCGGCTTTGTCAGCCAATATGCAGCGGCCTCTTCCATGCGGGATACACATCGGTGTCCCAAACATCGGGTCAAACGTCACATCACACTTCATTTGAAACACTTCATGAACCAAGTTGCACGTGACAATTTCTTCCGGTCTCCCTTGCGCAAAAATCGTTTTGTCCTTAATGGCCACAATATGATGTGCATAGCGGCAGGCAAGATTTAAATCGTGCAGTACCATGACAACCGTGCGCCCGTCTTTTTCATTTAACTCAAATAGAAGATCAAGCACATCAATCTGGTGGGTCATATCCAGATAGGTTGTCGGTTCATCAAGCAAAATAGTGTCCGTTTCCTGTGCCAGTGTCATAGCAACCCAAGCCCGCTGCCGCTGCCCGCCGGAAAGCGAATCAACCGGGCGGTCCTTAAATGCCAGCGTATTGGTTGCCTCGAGTGCCTGATGAACAGCCCGATCATCTTCCTTGGACCACTGTTTGAAAAAACCGTGGTGCGGATGCCTGCCCTGTTTAACGAGTTCCATGACACTTAAGCCATCAGGCGATGCCGGACTTTGTGGCAAAATAGACAATTTTTTCGCTACGTCTTTCGTACCCATTTTGGCAATATCTTCCCCGTCCAGCACCACATCGCCGCCTTTTGGCTTCAATAAGCGGGCCAATGACCGAAGCAATGTCGATTTCCCACAGCCATTACTGCCGATGAATACGGTAATTTCACCCTTGGGAATTGTTATATTCAAATCATCAATGATGATGTCATCACCATAACCGAGCGTTAAATCTTGTGCCGATAACGTCTGCATCGGAATCTCTCCCTATGTCTTGCATTATCTTTAGAACGAACTGGCATACATATGTAAAGCGATATATGCCGCAACCATTTACTTCTTACCTACAGTTTATTTCGTATTCGGCCATAAGTCAATGACTTCCGAGAATCATTATCATTTAGATGCTCGGCCAATTTGCTCCGAACCAATTTGTTGGAAGCATTACGCGGCAGTTCATCTAAAAAAATAATTGCTTTCGGTATTTTATAACCGGCCAAACGCTCGCGGGCAAAATCCAAGATCGCTTCCGTAGAAACGGATGCTTGTCGGCGAACAACAAACGCGACAGGAACCTGGCCCCATTTTTTGTCCGGTTTACCAACGACACCTGCTTCATGAATACCATCAAACGAAGCCAGCACACTTTCAATTTCTGTCGGATAAATGTTTTCCCCACCGGAAATGATCAGATCTTTGCGCCGGTCAACGACATATAAAAAGCCATCCTGATCGGTATAGCCGAGATCACCGGTTGCCAGCCAGCCGTCAATGATCGACTTGTTGGTTGCCTGTTCACGGTTAAAATAACCCTGTGTGACCATTGGGCCTTTGACAAAAATTTCGCCCACCTCATCCCCGATAGCATTGATCTGCAACTGGGCGGGAAACAACGGCTTTCCGGATGAACCGAGTTTTTCCAATGCATCATCCGGACTTAGTGTTACAATTTGAGATGACGTTTCTGTCATACCATACGATTGAAAAACGGGCACTTGTTTGGCCTTCGCTTGTTCCAGCAATGATTTCGGTGCCGGACCACCGCCGAGCAACATGCACCGGAACGTATCCGGGTAGCGTTTGTCCCCCAACAGCGTAAGCAGATCGTTGACCATCACGGTGACAACGGAAGCAATCGTGACACCTCTTGTCATAATCGCATCGTGAACGAGCTGTCTGTTATAATGTTCCATTAAATAAACCGGCATACCATAAATGACACTCCGGATCAGGATTGCTAAACCACCGACATGAAATATCGGCAGGACGGCAAGCCATTTATCCCGGGCTCGCAGGCCAAGATTCAGCATCGATCCAACTGCACTCCACCAATGATTGCCGTATGTATGAACGACACCTTTCGGAAAACCGGTTGTACCTGATGTATAAATGATCGTGAAAACCGCATCCAGATCAATTTCCGATTGCAGTTTGCCTGTTCGTTCCGGCAACTCCCAAACGTCTGAAAATTTATGGAAAGTTGCGTTTAGGTTCCGGTCGTGAAGCTGGCCCAACACAAGGCTGACGCCGGCATCATTCAGCTGATCATTTAATTCCTGCTCAGTCAACCGGATGTTCAGCAAAACAGCCACTGCACCAAGATACGATAACGCATGAATCGCCACAACCATATCGATATGATTGGCAGACAGAATCCCGACTTTCGTATTGTTTTGCACACCAAGGCCACTTAATTTCCGGGCAAATGACTGGCTCTTGTTTTTCAGTTCCAAGAAAGTACAAGTATTGCCATCAGGTCGTTCGATGGCCGTTTGATTAGGTGCCAGCTCAGCCTGTTTGGAAAGCCAATGGGGAATAACTTCAGCCATATGTCTTACCTTCTTTCATAGCAAAATTGTAGATAAACCGAAAGCCTTTGCCGCTTAGCAGCAAAGGCTTGGTAATCATCTGTAACATTATGGAAAACGTGGAAATTGTTTGAAATCAGGTTTGCGTTTTTCTTTAAACGCATCACGGCCTTCTTTTGCCTCGTCAGTCGTGTAATAAAGCAATGTAGCGTCACCGCCCATTTGCTGCAACCCAGCCAAACCGTCCGTGTCAGCATTGAATGACGCTTTCAAGAACCGGAGAGCGGTTGGTGATTTCGCCAGCATTTCGTCACACCATTGCAATGTTTCCTCCTCCAGTTTTTCCAGCGGTACCACCGTGTTGACCAAGCCCATTTCATAGGCTTCCTCGGCATTGTACTGACGGCACAAATACCAAATTTCCCGGGCGCGTTTATGCCCGACCATCCGTGCGAGCAGCCCGGCTCCATATCCGGCATCAAAACTTCCCACTTTCGGGCCGGTCTGACCGAAGATGGCATTGTCAGCAGCGATGGTCAGGTCACAAACGACATGAAGCACGTGCCCGCCACCAATGGCATAACCGGAAACCATGGCGACAACAGGCTTTGGAATGGTACGAATAAGACGCTGCAGATCCAGAACATTCAGTCGTGGTACGTGATCTTCACCAACATAGCCGCCGTGTCCACGGACTGACTGGTCACCGCCGGAACAGAACGCCTTGTCACCGGCTCCGGCCAGAATGATGACACCAATTGATGAGTCATCGCGGGCATCGGCAAACGCATCAATCATTTCATTGACGGTAAGCGGTGTGAACGCATTACGCTTTTCCGGGCGGTTCATCGTCACTTTAGCAATGCCGTCGTACTTTTCATAAATAATTTCGTTGTACTGTTTCGCTTCTTCCCATTGAACAGTCATGTTATGCCTCCTTAAATTGTTAATATGTACAGCCATTTTAACTGGACTGCAAATATTCATTCACTATTTTACCAAAAGTCGCCGGTTGTTCCACGTGAATTGCATGTCCCGCACCTTTAATGACGATATGTTCAGCTTCGGGCAGCAGCCTTTCCATCGCCTGGTTAAGATTGATGAATTTTTGATCCCACTCACCGGTCAGCAGCAAAACAGGCAGACGGAGCTGCTCCAACAGGCCCCACCAGGAAGGCTGTTTCCCCGTTCCCATATACCGCAGTGACTGGGCAAGTCCCTTCTCAGAATGTGATAAGCGCTCAGCTCGTAATTGGTCACGGACTGCTTTAGGCAATTGTTTCTGTGATTGAAACAGCGGGATATTCTCCCAGTAGGCTACAAATGCTTCGATCCCATCCAGCTCAATCCATTGTGCCAAGTTTTCATCACGCTGCCGGCGGGTTTCACGTTCTGTTTTACCATCCAACCCGGGTGAAGCACTCTCCAATATGAGTGATGCGACACGTTCTGGATAAACAAGCGCAAACGACAGGGCCGCTCGTCCACCCATGGAATAGCCTATAAGGTACACCTGTTGCCATTCCAGTTCATCCAATAATCCAGCCAGATCACGGCAAAACGTCTCCATCGTTTTGGCAGGGTCTTGTCCTGTTCGGCCGTGACCAGGTAAATCAAGGGTTAGTACCTGAAACGTATCCGCCATATCCTGTATTAAATTTGTCCACGTGCCAGCCGTCCCGGTAAACCCATGCAGCAGAACGACTGGCTCTCCATCACCTTGCAGTTCATACCAATAAGCTGTCCCATTAATCGTCACATGCATATCATCACGCCTTTAACAGTGATGTTTCGATAGCCTGCCATTTGCGGCGATGCCATTCCATATTAGCGGTCCGATCAGTGTTCACCTCTATAACCGACAGACCATCATATTGATAGCTTTCACGGAGCGCCTGCTTCAATTCCGGAGCACTAGCGGGCCGCTGATAGGAGCCGCCATACATATTAACAGCATGCTGAAAGTCAATATCCGGCGGCGTCCCAAATAATGCTTCAAAATGCGCTTGATGATTAACTTGCGGCAAAAAGGAAAAAATGCCACCACCGTTATTATTGACCACAAGAATCGTGATATTGAGATCGTAGTGCTTGGCCGCCAGCAGCCCGTTCATATCATGGAAAAAGGACAAATCACCAAGGACAAGGGTGACAGGCTCTCCCGCGGCCGAGGCACCAAGACCACTGGAAACCATGCCATCGATGCCATTAGCTCCACGATTTGCCAGCACGTCCACTGATTTATAGGTTGTCATGAAAAAGGTGTCCAGATCCCGAACAGCCATACTATTGCCGACATAGATACTGCTTTCATCCGGAACGACTTCCAGCAAACGGCGGACCGCCTCTCCTTCTGTAACCGTATCCCGATCATCAGAGGCCAATAAATGATCTTTCGCCGTCTGATTCATCTGTTGCCACGTTTCCAGCCAGTCGGCATCAGACGCGCCGTTACCGCATCTATTTGTCAGATCCTGGCATAACAAAGCTGCATCAGCATAAATCCATTCTGTCCGATTGCCGGCAGGCTCCCGGTATCCGGCCGTGTTTTCCACGACAAATTGCGGAATGTCGTGATTTTCTCTGGCATAGAACAGATAGGCTTTTGATACTGGCATGGCGCCAAAGCGGATAATGAAATCAGGCTTGAGCCGCTGCCTTAGTGTTTCACTTCGTAAAATGGCGTCATAGCCTTCGATGATCACACCTTTATCGTGCTGCCCGGCTCTTACTTGTGATAATGGATCAGCAAGAACGGGCAATCGCCAAGCCCTTGCAAATGCCGTTACCGCTTGTGCAAAGGCCGGATCTGTCTGTGGACCGCAAACGATCAGTCCTTTTGATAAACACTGTAATTTGCCACTCAGTGCATCAAGTTGCGCCGGATCGAGACGACGTTTCCCGTCAGCTGCTGTATAAAACGATATATCATTCTGGTCGCCCCACACGTTTTCCAATGAAAAATCGGGGATTAATGGCTCCCGGTATGGAAAATTCAAATGAACAGGGCCCGAGTTGCCTCCATTGGCTGTAAGAACAGCCCGTGATGCTTTATTTCGTGCGTAAGCAAGCATATGGTCATCAGCTTCAGGAAGCGCCATTTCATGAAACCATTTAGCATAATCACCGTATAATTTAAGCTGTCCGATTGATTGCGGCGCCCCGACATCACGCAATTCATGCGGCCTGTCAGCAGTCAGGACAACAAGCGGCACACGGCTGTAATACGCCTCGATAATCGCCGGAAAATAATTGGCAGCAGCCGTCCCTGAAGTACAGACAATGGCAACACCCTTCTGTTGCTTTTTGGCCATTCCCAGCGCAAAAAAAGCAGCCGAACGTTCATCAAGCACAACCCACTGGTTCAATCCGGGATGTTCGCTAATCGTCATCGCCAGCGGTGTGGAACGAGATCCCGGTGAAACGACAACATCCGTCAGTCCGCTTTTGAATAATTCGTCAACAAAATTCGCGGTATAGCGTGTCAATTTTTCAGTATGATTCATCGGTCAGCCTCCCAACACGGACAGCATTGGCTTAAATTTAATATTGGTTTCGTCATATTCTGTTTCCGGATCCGAATCTTTCACAATCCCGCAACCGGCAAAGAGAGAGGCCTGATCTCCCCGAATCAGCCCTGATCGGATAGCCACGGCAAATTCGCCGTTCTGATTACTGTCAAGCCAGCCGACAGGAGCACCATACCACCCTCTGTCAAGTGCTTCATGACGCCGGATAAATGCGAGCGATTCGTCACGCGGGACGCCCCCGAGCGCAGGGGTTGGATGCAGTTTTTCTACAATGTCAAAGATACTGTAGCCATCTAGTAATGTTGCCGTTACAGGTGTATACAGATGCTGCAAATTTTTTAACGGATAAATAACCGGCTCGTCCGGAATAGTGATATCCGTGCAATAATGTGCCATTGATTGTCTGATCATTTTCACGACAAAGTCATGTTCACGTCTGTTTTTTTCATCGTGAAGCAAGTTGTCGGCAATCTCAGTATCCTGCTTTTTTGTGTTCCCACGCGATGCTGTTCCAGCTAGACAGGTGGACAATATAGTGTCTGTTTCCTGCTTCACCAGTCGTTCAGGGGAAGCCCCTACAAAACAGTCACCGTTACGTTCAAAAGCGAAAACATAGCTGTTCGGCTGTGTCTCAATCAGTTTATTTAATACAGCCGATATGGCAGCCTGATCTGTCAGTTTCACTTGCAATTCCCGGGCGAGGACGATTTTTTCGGCATGCTGCTGTTGAATGGACTCGGCAGCAAACTTGACGGTTTCCTTCCATTCACCAGGGGCCACTTCCTGTTGCGCTTCAATATGTGCGCCTTTAGGCAAGTCACCAGAAGCCCCCATTAAAACAGCTTCCATTTGCTGCAGTTTACGTTCCAATTGCAGCGGATGATCGTTTTCTTGTACTTGGATATTGATGGTTAAATAGCATGTATTTCCCTGTTTTGTCAGCATAAATGCTGGGACAGTTAATGCCAGCTGCGGAAAGTTTTTCCATAATAGGGATTGTCGTTTCGCCGGATCAAATGACATGCCGCCCAAAGCGAGCAGCCCCGTGCCGGGCGTCTCATAGGGATTGTGAATAACGGCGTCATGTCGTAGTTTTTTCCAGGATATTTCGGCCTGCTCAACCCGATCTGTCTCAGCTTTGACATCAAATGCACTGCCAACACCGGCAATACAAAAGTCTTCCGCCGTACTTGACCAAAACGTTCGGTCCATCGACAGCTTTTTTGCTGCCTCAAAAAAAGCAAGCGGATCGGTTGGCCTGATTTTTTTTGTCATACTCATCAACGGCGACGTATGACGTTCCTTTGCCCTGTTAATGGCTTTATCAAGCATTGTGTGACGTGATGTTTCTTTTACCTCTATCATCTATATAAACCTCCGTGATCTTCTACCATGACAAAGTACCATATCTATTTTATTCTTTTTTCACATGTTCCTCAAGGAATGCTATTTAAACATGACAAATCATCGACAATTTGGATTGACACGCCACAGCGAATTGCCTAAACTTGTAGTGATATGAGTAAAGGAGAGAGGAACTGTGGATTCCATAACCTCAATAAAAAACGAACTTAATGAGAAAAGCGGCTTCCAAATCTGGTGGCGGCTTTTGCGCCCGCATACACTGACCGCTTCTGTCATTCCGGTTTTTGTCGGCACGATGTTTGCGTTAACCGGTCACGAGATTAATCTACTGCTGTTTCTGGCTATGCTGCTGGCCTCCATATTGATCCAGGCGGCAACTAATATGTTCAATGAATACTATGATTTTGTTCGCGGCCTGGATAATGAGCAATCGGTCGGAATCGGCGGGACGATTGTCAGGGACGGTATCTCACCCATAACAGTTCTGGGCATGGCGTTTACTTTTTTTGGCGTTGCCATTTTGCTTGGTGTGTATATCTGCATCGCGTCAAGCTGGTGGATTGCTGCCATCGGTTTAATCTGTATGCTTTTTGGTTATTTGTATACAGGAGGACCTTTACCAATTGCCTATACACCATTTGGTGAGCTTTTTTCCGGTTTCTTTATGGGAACAGTCATCATCGGTATCAGTTATTATATCCAAACAGCCACCTTGACAAGCACGGTCATCTGGCTGTCGATTCCGATTGCCATTTTCATCGGTGCTATCATGATGTCCAACAATATTCGTGATTTGGATGGTGATAAGGAAAACGGCCGGAAAACAGTCGCCATCCTGTTGGGACGAAAGAATGCTGTCCGCTTCCTGGCAGCCATGTTTATGAGTGCCTACTTTTTAACAGCCATCTATATTGTTGCCGGCGTTTTACCAGTATGGTCAGTATTGGCCTTCTTAAGCATTATAAAAGCCACTGATGTCATCAAAAAATTCCGCGGGAAAACCAAACCGTTGGAAATGATGCCGGCCATGGCAGCAACGGGAAAAACAAACACCCTCTATGGATTGCTGCTCGGTGTTTCGCTTCTGGCCAGTTATCTATTCTGACTGTCACAAGGGGATGCGCATAAATGGATTATGAAAATACACTACTGGAAGCGCTCGGCATCGAAACCGTATCGCTTGAACAGGATCGGGTAATCATGACGATGCCTGTTGACCATCGGACGCATCAGCCGGCCGGACTTTTACATGGCGGCGCCAATATCGCCCTGGCTGAATCAGCTGCCAGTATCGGCGCTTTTTTAAACGTTGATGCCGCTAAATACAATGTATTTGGCATCGAAATTAATGCCAACCATGTTAAAAGTAAACGTGAAGGCAACGTTACGGCCACGGCAGAGCCAGTCCATAAAGGCAAAACAACGATGGTCTGGCAGATCCGAATAACCGATGAACACGGTAATCTGATCTGTCTGTCACGCTGCACAATTGGTATTGTTCCTAAAAAATAGAAACGAGTCATGCCAATGCTGAGTAACGAACAACGTCAATACACAAGCCCCAATGGAGAGACGGGTGAATTATCCGATTATGATAACCACCCCGGCGATATGGCAACAGAGCAGTTTGAACAGGAGCGGGATGCTGGTCTGAACATGGATCGCTCCAACTATTTGCAGGAAATAAAAAGAGCTTTGGAACGGATTGACAATGGCACATACGGCGTCAGTGAAAAATCCGGCAAACCTATCCCTGTAGAACGACTCGAAGCAGAACCAAGAGTTGATGAACAATAAACGAAAGGACTGTCCATATTTCAGACAGTCCTTTCGTTTATTTGTTTTCAGCTGATACACGAAATAAAATGAAAAAAGGGGTGCCTCTCGCGACACCCTCTTTTCCTATGCTGCTGCATTCGTTTGCTTTTGTTCGATCCACGTTTTCATTTTGATAAATAAAGGCACAAACAGGATGCCAACAATAATACCTTTTAACAAGTTAAATGGCAGCACACCAGCTGAGACGGCGATCCATTTGGCAGTTGTTCCCGCCATTTCCGGTGCACCAATGAACCAGGCATATGCCGGCAAAATCACATAATAATTAAGAATACTCATGCCGATTGCCATCACAATCGTTCCTGTGACAAGCCCCGATACAATGCTTTTGGTTCCTTTATATTTGTGATAAAGCAGTGCTACCGGCACGACAAACATGATACCAGCCAGGAAATTTGCTGCAACACCAATCGGATCACCGGCGCCGGAAACAAGCAGATATAATACGTTCTTAATGGCTTCCACCACGACACCAGCCATTGGTGAAAAAATCAGGGCTGCTATCAAAGCAGGCACTTCACTGAAGTCAATTTTCAAATACGCCGGCAAAAACGGCAGCGGGAAATTCAAAAAAAATAACACGAGAGAAATCGTCCCCATTAGGGCCAGAATAATTGTTTTTAACAGTTTTGATGATTGAACACTTTTTTGCATCATCAATCGCCTCCTTCATCCTGTTCGATTCACACCTTTGTCTGATGAAGGATAAGCCGCATTCGCTGACAGGCAGTTTCCCGGAACTGTCATTCTCATGGTTTCCCTGACATACAAAAAACCCTAAAACCTGTCAGGGGCTTTAGGGAATCAGTTCACAGAAAAAAGTCAAGATAAAACCTGCACCTTTTTCGGCTTGCCATCTTCTCCCATCCAGACTGTAACTGTCGGTTCCGGACTTACACCGGATCCACCGCTCTGTTTGACAAAGCGGGTCACGGACTTGAAACATTCGATCATGCTCCTTACCGTCGGTCGGGAATTGCACCCTGCCCCGAAGATGTGAAATCGATATCGTATTTTAAATGTATTATACAATGATTTTATGTATTTGAAAAGATCTATGCTTCAATTTCTTGTTTTCATGACGCTGAAACAAATTGAAAATACTCCCGGGATGCGAAATAACGCTTTTTTGTCATCATTTTAAACTTAACAAACCCCTTCAAACACTGGCATAGCAACATCTCAATAGTTACCTCGCCTTTTAACCTATCAGCACCTTTCCCGTCCCGATTAAATAGACCCACTAAAAATATCCATTATGACAATATCTCAAACTTCTATAAAATTATGGTTGATAAGACCCGTTCAAGGTCAAATAACTGACAAATCCGAGTATAATGGCCAGAAATTAAAAGAGGTTTACACAGGTACTTTCGTTTCCAATATAAAAGCCCCAAACCTGCAGCGGTTTGAGACGTTTATAAGCTGGCTCTAATCAAGTGGATTTAAGCTTTCTTCACCGGTCAAATCAGCAATCATCGTAACCAGTAGTTCAATTTCCTCTTCCATGTCTTTCAAACTGGACGTTTCCACTGGTGAGTGCATATATCTGAGCGGGAGGGACACCAATGAAATCGGCACGCCCGCTCCGGTCAGGCGCATGCGATCTGCATCCGTTCCGGTCATCCTTGATGTCAATTCATATTGGACTTTCATATTCAGCTTGCGAGCGGTTTTTTCTAGCAGCTGATTCATTTTAATATTAATCGGCGCTCCTTTTGCCAAAACCGGACCGCCTTCAAGCTTGACATCACCATGTTTATCTTTATCCACTGCCGGATAATCCGTGGCAAAGGTAACGTCAACGGCGATTGCCATCGTCGGTTCAATCCCCGCAGCTGCAAAGTAGGCACCGCCCATATTCGTTTCTTCGTTGACGGTACTTGCAGCATACACCCCAACATCACAGCCCTTATCTGACAGCCGCTTTAGCACCTCAGCCACTATAAACGCACCCGTCCGATTATCAAGGCCGCGTCCAGATATGTATCGATCCATCAGAAATTCCGGCTCTGTTTTATAAACAGCCAAGTCCCCGATTTGCACATGCTTTTCCGCTTCTTCCTTCGATTTATAGCCGCAGTCAATAAACAGATCCGTCAGTCCGAAGTCATCCTTCAGACCGCCATGATGTTGGGCGTTAACGCCAATCACACCGGTAACTGCTTCACTAAAACCGAGAGTGGTGACTTTCATGCCGACAGCGGCTTTTGGGTTGATGCCGCCCATTTTATCAAAATGCAAAAAACCATTATCATCTATGCGATTGATAACAAGCGCAATCTCGTCGCAATGACCCGCCAGCAGCACTTTAAATGGTGCATCCGGATTCAGAATGCCAATAGCGTTACCGGCATTATCCGTTCTCATGTCATCGGCAAAATCCTGGACATAATGCATCCATTTTTTCTGAATAGCCATCTCACTGCTGGACGGGGACGGCGTATTTAAAAGTTCCATCAAAAAATCCCTGTTTAACTGTGTCACAAAAATACCTCCTTGTTTAAATGCCATTTCATCATAGCAGATTTTTCCCAAAAATGTGGGAGAAGCCTCGTTTAAAACGTTTCTGTTTACGTTATCAACCTGATTGGGTACACTTAACAGCAGAACAAAAAGGAGGCCAACATAATGAACTTGAATGAATGGTTTGAAAAAGGAATGGATCCTGATACATATATCGAATCAATGCGGGAAAACAAACAAAACCTGTTACATATTTATGATGCGTATACACCTCCGGAAGACAGTGCATTTATGCAGCAACTGTCGAGTCAAAACTTACGCGTGATCGTTCTGACGGAGGACTGGTGTGGTGATGCCATGCTGAACATCCCGATATTGCTTCGTACTGCGGAACAGGCAAACATGCCGGTCAAACTTCTTTTGCGCGATGACAACCTTGACTTAATGGATCAGTATTTAACGAATGGTCAATCCCGTTCGATTCCGATTTTTATATTCATTGATGAGAATGGGAATGAAGTAGCCAAATGGGGACCAAGAGCTGAGAAAATCCAGCAGTTTGTGAATGAATCACAAAATAATCTGCCACCCAAAGATGATGACACCTACAAAGAAAAAGCAAACGAAATGTATTTGTTCATGTCTAAATCGTTCCGGGACAATACAGACTTTTGGGAGACAGTCTATACCAGCATCCGGTCAACACTAAAGAGCGCGCTGAATCTTTAAACGAATCGCCGGACCACAGTGCGTATAGAGATTTACGCCCTTTGCCTATACTATATGTGACTATAATGATAGGCAAAGGTGACAAAATGAATCTTGAGACGTTTAAACATATTTTTTATCGGATGCCGATTGTCGTAAGGCTTCTGCTTTCCGTCACTATCCTCATGCTGTTTTTCGGGACAGTGATTCATGTGATAGAACCACAGCAATTCCCATCGGTTTTCGACGGGGTCTGGTGGGCTTTCGTGACTGGGGCTACTGTTGGCTACGGTGATTATGTCCCGCTAACAGCTCCAGGCAGAATTGTTGGGATAGTTCTCATTCTCTCCGGTGGGGGTATGCTGACATTTTACATAACAACATTGGCTGCCAAAACGATTAATCATGAGAATGATTTGTCGGAGGGGAAAGTTTCCTATAAAGGCAAACAGCATATCATTGTGATTGGATGGAACGAACGGACGAAGCAACTGGTCGAAATGATTGCGGATAAAGACACCAATCAGGAAATTGTCCTGATCGACCGGACATTAAGTGAATTGCAGTACCGGCATTTTCCGGTTCACTTTATTCATGGCGATCCAAGTGAGGATGCCGTATTGGTGCAGGCTAATATTGAAGAAGCTGAATCAGTTTTGATCAGTGCTGACATCACGATCGATGAGCGTAAAGCGGATATTAATACTATCCTGGCGACGGTTGCCGTCCGGGGAAATAATCAGGATATACCGATTAATGCTGAGATACTCACCATCAGTCAAGTTGAAAACGGGATTCGTGCCGGTGCCGATACGGTTATCAGCTCCAATGATTTCATGAGCACCTTATTTTACCATGAGCTTTTTCATAAAGCGCATACACGCCCATTCGAAACCGTCTTAAATTTGTTAAACCAGCAGCAATTTTCCCATATCAAACTTCCGGACGAGCTGGACGGAAGTTCGTTTAAGCAGGCGGTAGCTTTTTTTCTGGAAAATCATGAACTGTTGCTCGGCCTCATCCGCGACAGCCAGTGGATCATGAATCCAGCAGAAGCGATCACGCTGGACATGGATGATACACTCGTTATCCTGTCAACCTGGGAGTAACAGTCTCTCCACTTTTTGCATGATGCGCTTGCCTGCCTGAACGGGCTGTCCGGGTGTACCAGTATCGGCAAACGCCGGTGATGGAACCGGTGTTGCTTCCCCGGTTGTTGCCTTACCCACCATGTATGGCCCCATTGCATTATCATAGCCGCGGTCGAGTAAGAATGGCTGATCGATTCGTACCGTCACACCGGGGTAATCCAGTGACCCGGAAACCGCATAAAAAGGGATCCTTAAAGCGTAATAGACACCTTGATCATCAATCTTAATGTCAACGTACCTTTCCTGATAATTCCAATTCGATGCAAAGATAAATCCATCAGGCTTTAATCTTTCTTCCAGTACGTATAATGGATAGATATGATTACAAATGCTTGAATCCAGTGGGATCATCGCAAAATCTCCCCCTTCCAGGCTTCTATGTCTATGTTTTGCCCGGATTCGGAATTTATGCTAAAATGTTTTATTGTGTAAAAAAATACCGAATAAGTTATAGGAGTGTTCAGCATGACAGACAAGTTTGAAACGGGTCAGGTTTTGGAAGGAAACGTTACAGGCATTCAGCCATATGGTGCATTTGTCGCTCTGGATGATGAAACACAAGGATTGGTCCATATTTCTGAAATAACACACGGCTATGTTAAGGATATTCATGACCATCTGGCAGTCGGGGATGCGGTTAAGGTAAAGGTGTTAAATGTTGATACGGAAAACAACAAGGTGTCATTATCCATCCGCGCAACACAGGAACCGCCTAAAAACCGCACCAATAACCAAAAAAACCATGCACCAAAGCAGCAGGATAATGCCAGCGCCGGTTTTAATACTTTAAAAGATAAACTTGACGAATGGATCAAACAGTCCGAAAATCGGGAAGGAACATTCAAAAGATAATTTGCCGGGTGATAGGGGCTTGTCTCGTTAAGAAAACGTGATAAAGCTTCTTTTTTTAATCGTCTTCTTGATTTAGCTACCCCGCATCGGGTAAAGTAAAATAGGGCAACCTCATTTTCCAGTAGCGGTCCGTTGAATGATATAATAACTGATTCTTTAGGGTAAGGGAGGATAAACATGGGTCATATCCATTTTTCTTATGACGAGGCGTTGGATTTTTTGAACCAGAATGAACTTGATTATTTATCGGATGACGTGACATTAGCACACCATAAACTCCACGAAAAAACCGGTCAGGGCCATAACTTTCTCGGCTGGATTGATTGGCCGGAAAATTATGATCAGGAAGAATATGCACGTATTCATTCAGCAGCGGACAAGATTCGAAATGACTCCGATGTGCTGCTTGTCATTGGCATCGGCGGGTCATACCTGGGTGCCCGTGCGGCTATGGAAATGTTGAACCATTCATTCCAGAACATGTTGCACGATCACCAACGACATGCACCACAAGTGATTTTTGTCGGACATCATATGAGTGCCACTTATATTAACGAGTTGTTCGATATTCTCAAAGATAAAGATGTGTCCATTAATGTCATTTCCAAAAGCGGTACAACCACCGAACCGGCCATCGCTTTTCGCATATTCCAGAAATTTCTTGAAGATAAATATGGTACGGAAAAAGCCAAAAGCCGGATTTATGCCACCACCGACAAGGCGAAAGGGGCATTAAAAACCACTTCCGATCAAGAAGGCTACGAAACTTTCGTGATTCCCGATGATATCGGCGGGCGCTATTCTGTTCTTACAGCAGTCGGACTTCTGCCAATTGCCGTGAGCGGCGTCTCCATCGATGACATGATGCAAGGCGCAAAAGCCGCCATGGATGATCTAGCTGAGCCATCACTTGCTGGTAATCCTGCTTATCAATATGCAGCTGCCCGGAATATTCTGTATAACAAAGGCAAAACCATTGAAATGCTGATCAACTATGAACCGCATCTGCACTATTTCAGCGAATGGTGGAAACAGCTCTTTGGTGAGAGTGAAGGAAAGGATCAGAAAGGCATTTTTCCGACTTCGGCCAATTTCACGACCGATCTCCATTCGATGGGCCAATATATCCAGGACGGCCGCCGCGACCTGTTCGAAACCGTCCTGCATGTAAACAAGTCTAATAAGAATATGACGTTAGAAGCCGATGACGTAAACGCTGACGGCCTCAATTACCTGGCAGGAAAAACACTCGATGAGATTAACGACAAAGCATATCAGGGGACACTGCTGGCCCATACCGACGGTGGCGTACCAAACCTAATTGTCGAAATACCGACACTTGATGCTTACACATTTGGGTATCTCGTGTATTTTTTCGAAAAAGCATGTGCCATGAGCGGCTATCTGTTGGGTGTTAACCCGTTTGACCAACCAGGTGTAGAGGCGTATAAGAAAAATATGTTTGCCCTTTTAGGCAAGCCCGGGTTTGAAGATGAGAGAGCGAAACTGGCGAAGCGCCTAAAATAACGAACAAAAGCAATATACGGAACAGGGCGACCGTTGATGTTGTCAGCCTTCCCCACTTTAAAGTCAAAAGGATCATTAATTTTTTCCTGTGCCATGTTTATATTTTTAAATAAAGGGTAACACTATAACTGTAAGACTTTCTCGTATTCCCCCTGTTAGCAAGGCGTTACAAACGTCTTGCTTTTTTTTGTTTTCACAATGGCTAAAATTTAACCTGTGCAGCGTTTTCCAGTATAATACCTATCAGGGACCTGATTTAAATCTTATATTGCGTAGGAGGTTAACGATGGGAATTTTTGAAGAAGTGCATGATCGCAAGAATACACGCTCAGTTAAATGGGACATGCGCAAGGCTGTGTTTCAATCAGATGATGTTCTGCCGATGTGGGTCGCTGACATGGATTTCCAGGCGCCAAAGGCCGTTAATGACGCTTTGATCGAACGGGCTAAACACGGCATATACGGATACACGACGATTGATGATGATGTGACAACGCCAATCATAAACTGGATTTCCAAACGGCATCACTGGGATATCCGCAAAGAATGGCTGTCCTTCAGTCCCGGCGTTGTGACAAGTTTACATATGGCCGTCCAGGCTTTTACTGAACCCGGTGACAACATCCTGATTCAAACACCCGTCTACACCCCTTTTTACAGTGTGATTGAATCACATGACAGAAAGGTTATAAAAAATCCGCTTCGCCACGAAGATCGTTATTATCAGATTGATTTTAACGACTTTGAAGCGAAACTGGAACAAGGGGTGAGCGCATTTATCCTATGTTCGCCGCATAACCCGGTTGGGCGCGTGTGGACAAAAGAAGAACTGGAGGAAATGGCCAGACTGTGCCTGAAACATAACGTGCTGATCCTGTCCGATGAAATCCATGCCGATTTAATTTATCCTGGGGAAAGGCACATTCCAATCGCCTCCCTGTCAGATGAGATTGCCGAACAGACCATTACGTGCATGGCACCGTCGAAAACCTTCAACCTGGCGGGATTGCAAGCATCCTATCTGATCACAACTGATAAACAAAAAAAAGAGGCTTTGGATGACCAATTAAAGAAACAAGGTCTTAATATGATCAATACGATGGGCAATACGGCAATGGAAGCGGCTTACCGGTACGGGGAAGAATGGCTCGATGAATTCCGTGAAATCATACAGTCTCATAAGGCATATGTGATCGAACAGTTTGAAAAACGTACCGATGCATTGGAAGTGACACGCTCAGAAGGTACTTACTTGCTGTGGATTGACTGTAGCCGACTGCAATTGGACAGTCAAACTTTGAAACAATTCATGAATGAAACAGCCAAAGTCGGGCTTAATGCCGGTGTGGATTATGGTGAGGAAGGCCAGTTGTTTATGCGCATGAACGTTGCCTGTCCGCGCGAAACACTTGAACAAGGTGTCAGCCGGATTATTGAAGCCGTCAATTCCCGTTAAGAAATCGGGGGTGAACCATGTTAATATGGGTTCTCCCCCAGTTTAATTTTTTCCCTATTGTTTCCGCTCTGCTCTTCTGTCGAGATTCCCGCTTTTCTGATATCTGCTCGCTTCTACCCGACCATTAATCCTCCTGATCTTCATTAAAATCAGTTGGATCTGTTGGTGTTTCACTTGATTCTTTTTCGTCATCGGCAATCAGCCCGCATGCTATTCTGGGACCGGATTCGCCGCCCGGTTGACTGACGCCGTCATCCTTTTCCTGATGAATGACGAGTGATGTGCCTTCACCTTTCAGCAGCGAATTTTTGCCATCTAGCAGTGTCGCTTCCGGCAGCGTCAATTCCGCGTCAACAAGGCCGTTCTGATCAGCTTCAATATTCGGCAGATCACCTAAGTGTGAACCTTCCGGGTGCATGGGACCATGCTCATTGCCTTCCGGATTAAAATGACTACCAGCTGAAGTGAAGTCTGGCTGATCACACTTCGGATATTCATGTACATGGATGCCATGATAACCGGGATCCAATCCTTCAAGCTTCAATTCAAAATCGACGGCATCATCGCCTTCTGTTAATTTCGCCGTCCCAATCATATCTCCGGACACGTTATACATACTGACTGTCCTTGACGTATCGTCATTTGGCTGACAAGCCGTTAGGACTATAAGTAAAACAATGAACCATATCTTTTTCATAAACCCTGCTCCTTTGCAGATGCTCTGGTTTCAGTATCTGCAGTTAGACAAAAAATAAACAGGCCCATGATGACTTGAGCCTGGTTACTCCTCGTTCTTGTTGACGTTTTGCTCGTATTGCTTGTCGACTTTGTCAGCTTCTTTTTTGGAGTGTTTGACCAAAAAATACATGGTCACGACAGCACCGATTATAAAAATAACAAGTGTGATGGCAGCAGGTATATATTCCGTTTTATCATCCGGAAAATACAAAAATTCCATCATGACAGACCACTTCCTTCCCCTTTATTATAGCATTCATCATCATCAAACCAAAAGAGAACCTGACGATTGCCGTATCCATCCAACATCTGGCACAATAGGAGTAAGGAGGAGGTTATCGTATGGCAGTTTCAATTGGTGACATGGTTCAGGTCAAATATAATTCCGGCAAATACATAGGTGAAGTGCTGGAAGACCGCGGCGAACGTTATTTGATAAAAGTCCATGCCGTTGTCAAGCACCCAATGCAGGGTGATCTGCATAACCCTGGTGAAACAGAAGGGGTCTTTTTCCAAGTACGAAAAGCACTTGCGCATTATGAAAAAATGAACGTCGTCAAGTCCGCGGTCAAAAGCTTTGACGGTGGGTTGCCGGATTACGGGACATCACTCAAGCAAGCCATCGCAGATATGAAACAGCAGCTTTCCAAAAAGGATACTACCTTCAACCAGCAGTCATTGAAACAGATTGAAGAGCTTGAGCAGGACGTCTATACGAAAAGCTATTATAAATAGGAAAAACCCCGTTTTTTTGGCGGGATCCTGTTCGCAATGTTTCGATTCTAACCAGAAAAGTGGAGCTGGCAGTAAAATATACCGGCTCCACTTTTCCATTCAGACGGCATTCGTCTTAACGCCATTCGTCGTTATTATTCACCAAGGTGCTCATTGATAATGTCTGTAACGCCTTGAATTGCTTCAGCTTCGTCCCCGCCTGTTGCAGTAATTTTCACTTCAGCACCTTTTGGGATACCCAAGGACATGACACCCATAATCGATTTAAGATTCACGTCTTTTCCATTATATGAAATTTCGATTTCCGATTCGAACTGCCCCGCTTTATTAACAAGTAATGTTGCCGGACGTGCATGCACACCGGTATCCGCTGTAATCGTAAACGTTTTTTCCTCCATGAATATTCATCCTTCCAAAAAATAATTCCTATCGTATGTATTCCGCTTATCATGAAATACTATACATTCGTATTATATACAATAATGGTGATTATTGAAATAGAAAAGCAACGATTCCTGTGGCATTTTCGTGAAATTTGTTTTTCCCCACCCGTTATGATAACGTTTAAGTTGAATATTTTTTGATTGCAGGAGGCGGAATGAGCATGAGTATCCATATAGGAGCCAATAAAGGTGACATCGCTGACAAAATTTTACTCCCCGGTGACCCACTGAGAGCACAGTTCATTGCGGAAACCTTTTTGGACGATGTTACACAATACAATCAGGTACGGGGCATGTATGGTTTTACCGGTACATATAAAGGAGAACGCGTATCCGTCCAGGGGACCGGTATGGGCGTCCCCTCTATTTCGATTTACGTTAACGAACTAATCCAGGAATATGATGTACAAAAATTAATTCGCGTCGGTACATGCGGGGCAATCCAGGACGATGTTAAAGTCCGGGATGTTATCCTGGCCCAGGGTGCCACAACAGATTCCCAAATGAACCGGATGATTTTCAACGGGATCGATTATGCTCCCCTGGCCGATTTCGAGCTGCTGAAAAATGCTTATGACACCGGAAAGGAACAAGGCCTGAACTTGCAAGTCGGCAATGTCTTTACGAGTGATACGTTCTACCGGGACAACGCCAAAGACGTTAACGAACTGCTTGCCAAATATAATGTGCTGGCGATTGAAATGGAAACGACCGCATTATATACACTCGCAGCCAAATTTAACCGCCAGGCATTAACCGTTTTGACGGTATCCGACCATATTCTCACGGGTGAGGAAACGACCGCTGAAGAACGCCAGACAACATTCCATGATATGATGGAAGTTGCGCTTGATACAGCTATTAAATAAAAGTCATCAGAACAGCTCGATACAAAGGGGATGGGACAAAAGTGTTTAAAATAAAGTAAAATCCGAACTAACTAGAAGTTATGGTTGGTGCATATAATCCGCTCCGGAAATATACTTCGCTTTCCGCGGGCGGCTGGTGAGCCTCCTCGCGCTGGCGCACTGCGGGGTCTCACCTATGCCTTTCCTCCCGCTGGAGTCTACGTATATTTCCTCCGCTCAAGCAGTGGATTGTTCATCTTTAGAATTGTCATTATAGTTATGTCCCAGCCTCTTTTTTGTTTATATTGTCAACCTAATAAAATATAGGTTGACAATATATTGAATTATAGTTATTATCTAATCATATAAAGGGGGGCTTGTGATTGAATACATTACGAACAGTTGATTTAACGTTTGGGGCCGTTTTTGTCTGCTTGATGGCCATAGGTGCCAACATTACCGTCTGGTTCCCTGTGTTGGCATTACCGATCGGCGGTGCGACCGTCCCATTATCGCTGCAGACATTTTTCGCCACCATAGCGGGGTTGATGCTTGGAAAAAAGCGTGGGAGTATTGCGATGATGACCTACATATTGGTCGGGATGGCGGGTGTACCGGTATTTGCCCAAATGAAGGCAGGTCCAATGCAGCTTATCTCACCGACCGGCGGATTTATTCTCTCATTTATCTTCGTGGCCTTCTTCACCGGATTGATAGCTGAACGCAGCCGAAAACCATCCATACCGGCATATACCGTAGCATCGCTGGTGGGACTAGCATTTAATTATGGAATCGGCGTAACCTATATGTATTTAGCGATGAATACATGGCTGGCGCTGGCCATTTCCTATCCGGTTGCATGGGCCAGTATGATGCCATTTTTGATTAAAGATGCGGGATTAGCCTGTTTAGCTGCATTATTTATGGTAAGCCTGGCCAAACGCGTCCCGTCAAGATGGATAGCCACGGCATGAATTTCCTAATCGATCGCTCCGACAAATTTTTAAATGGGACAATCCTTTCTTGATTAAACTTTAAACCGGGATATGGTAAAATAACGTTATCATGTATGTCAATCGTTTTATTCATATTCTGCAACAGCAATAAAGAAAGGATGTTCCCGCCTTCATGGAACTGTTCACGAACTTCCCGTTATGGGCTGCATTATCTGCCATCGTCTTTGCGCAGGTGATCAAAATTCCTATCCGACTGCTGGCAATGCGAGAATTTAAACCGGGGTTAGCCTTCTCGACCGGTGGTATGCCGAGCAGCCATTCTGCTGCAGTGGCCGCTTTGACAACCGGAATCGGGATTATGGAAGGAACGTATTCTATCATGTTCGCCATATCGTCGGTTTTCAGTGTGATTATTATGTTCGATGCCTCAGGTGTCCGCAGACAGGCAGGTGAACAAGCGATTGTCATCAACCAACTGGTGAAGGACTTTCAATACTTTGTGGAAGGTGCAAAAGACTGGAATCGCAAAGCGGAATACCAGAAGCGGAAAGAACTGAAAGAACTTCTCGGCCATCAGCCAATCGAGGTATTGATCGGCGGGCTGTCGGGAATTGGAATGGCCTTTTTCCTATATCAATTTTTCTCATAAAACGTGTAAATAAGGAAAACTCGGCTGCCGCCTCGTCTTTTAGAGGTCAGAGGCCGGAAGTCAGACTTGAAGAAATTGGCGATTTAGTCGATTTCGGTATTGAAAACGTCGACCAACATTATACGCTGATGAAAAAGACGTCCCGCCGATTTGCGGAACGTCTTTTGGTTAGCTTTCGACAATCTGATTCCTGAAGACTTGCATCGATTCATTTTCGTTTAAACTGTTTAAAGCCTCTTCACTCAACGTGCCGTCGCCCTCTTCGACAATGTAGACCTCAACTTCTTTCTTGCCCCATTCGTCATAAACATCTTCAACAGTATCGTAGTATAAATCTATTTTATTTCCATTAATTGCACCGCCTTTATCGGCAACAACCCCGTATCCGTACCCGGGGATATACATAATCGTACCAATCGGATAAATATCCAGATCAGCTGCAATAGTGGAATATAGATCGCGTTTTACTTGGACACCGGAATAAGTGATACCGTATTCCGGGTGGTCAGACGTTTTACCGGTTGATTCAACACCTGCCGTATAGCCGGTTGCCGTAACGGTTGCACTTGGATAGTCTTTTGTATTCACATACTCTTCCAATGATTGCGGTCCTTCAATTTGATCACTGGAAATATAACGTTTTTGCTGTTTTTTTGTCTTCAGTTCCTTGTCTTGCAACACCGTTTCCCTAAGGACGGCTTTTTCAGAGGATGCGGATGATGTTGCCCTTTCCCCGCTCGACCATGCTTGTACATCTGCAAATGATAGATTGGATATCGATGACCATGTTGTCAAAAGCGCTCCGAAAAACAAGAACGTCATGACAAATCGTTTAAGTAGCGTCAACATACTAAATGATAACACCTTTCCGGCAGTGTGCTATTTTCGTGTAACAATCAGGTAATTCCCTGTTACACCGGAAATAACTGCCTACTTGGACAGTGTTACCAAATCAAAAAAATATATACGTGATGATTAAAAACAATCGATCTAAATGCCTTGACCATGGCTCCCAATTGATACAAATAAAGCGTTAACCCGTTATATCCAGGTTAACGCCCTTTTCCAGTCCAGCACCTAAAACATCTGATAGCCGCTTTTGCGGAGCAATCGGATCACGATTCCGGATACAATGGTCCCGATAAAACCTGCTCCCAAAATGCTTATATCCGCAATGGTAATCTCTGTCAGCCGGGAAAATGCTGCAGTAAATGATGCTCCTGGTGCTGTAAAATATTCCGTTGTCGCAATATCATCAACAATCAGCAAAACGATAAATGGATAAATAACAGCCATTAGCCATGTACGACGCAACAGCATATTCAATATAAACGCCAGTCCGAAAAATATGACAAAAAACAATAAAATCGAAACGATAAACTGTATCAACGCTGGATCTCCCTTCACCAATAAATACAGCTTTTATTCTATAACAAAACAATAAAAAAGCAAAGACGACCGTTCTATCTTTGCTTATCATAGCCTGTCAATAAAAAATATTGAATTTACCCTTACGCATTAGCTGATTGAAACCACCCAACCTCAATAAATAATAATTATCGATTAGTTTCTTCAACATGACAGCTTTCCAGCCAAATAATTTGCGGTTGTTTAGAATAGTCCCTGTGGCATCCGTATGGCCAAGAGACACAACGGTTCCGGACCGCTTCGGTTTATATGCCGTGAATTCTTCTTCACCCTGTATGAGTGCTTTAACATTATGGACCACAATGTCTGATTGCTGAATCGCCATGTTTGCAGTTAACGGATAAAGTTTATCGGATTCTTTTTCCGTAACACCGGTACACTCATCGATAGCAAATACATCTTCGAAACCAGATACCCGCATATCATCACAAATATCAATTTCGCCCTGATTATGGGTGAACCCGCTATTCACCGCAATTGAATTAGTGCGGACACCGCCAGTCCAAACGGTTGTATACGTCGGGATGGTTTCATGTTTCCCGGCTTTTTCATATATCACGTGATCCGGTTTACACTCCTTCAGCCTGGCCCCGGTAATAAACTCGACACCGCGGGATTCAAGTGAACTCATGGCATATTTGGCTAGCTGTGGGTCAAAATCCGGCAGTACTGTTGACGACTGTTCAATGTTAATGACACGAATCATCGTTTTATGAATATCATATTCGTCACAAAGGTCCGGAATCCGGTTGGTCAACTCACCCAAATATTCAACCCCGCTCACTCCGCCGCCAACAACAATATTGAGTCTGCCCTTATTTTTTTCATCTTCGTGATGATACTTTGCAAAATTATATTCCAAGTGTTCTTTAAGAAGGCGGGCATTATTGACAGTCTCGATTGTAAAGGCATAGTCATCCAAACCGGGTATTCCATATGTCGCCGGCTCAACTCCCAATGCGATGACAAGAATGTCATATGACAATTCACCGCTCTCCAATTTGATCGTTTTCTCATCAGGTTTTATCGCGATAACGTTATCCACTATGAACCGGGTCTTCTCCATGTTGATGACATCCTTGACCGGAATCCGTGCCCGATCATGATGCAGTGTACCAGCCGCAATCTCATGCAGCCACGTCGTCTGGTAATGATAATCGTATTTGTTGACGAGTGTGACGGTTGCTTTATGAGCCGGCAACATTTTTTCCAGTTTAACGGCCGTCATAAGGCCACCATACCCCGCGCCTAAGATGACAATATTCGGCTTCCCCATTTTGTCCTCACTTCCATCTAACAAGAAATTCTGTCTATATAAACGTATCAAAATCATGCCGTTTTAATGCATGTATTTATTTTTCCGGCAAAGGCATTCCTTTCAAAACAACCAGTATGTTGTCATCCAATTGTAATCAATTCTATATCTTATGCTTTTTCCTGCAAAGTTTCAAGGCTATCGATTACTTTCCGGAAAATTTAATTTTTCCTAGTCCGTTGTTACTTCCTGTTCAGAGTGCATCAATACACATAACGGGTCTCTTTGTGGTACGATAGGAATGGTATATCATCAAAACATACTTAATGGGGGAACATCCATGTCAGATAAAGTTTATGACGTTACCATTATTGGAGCCGGTCCCACTGGGTTATTCACTGCTTTTTACGGTGGAATGCGTCAGGCAAGCGTTAAAATAATGGAAAGTTTACCACATACTGGCGGGCAATTGACAGCCTTATATCCAGAGAAATATATATATGATGTTGCAGGATTCCCGAAAGTACGCGCCCAGGATTTGGTGGACAACCTAGAGGAGCAGGCAAGCATGTTTGATCCGACAATCGTGCTGGGGCAATCGGTTGACAAAGTGGTGCGTCTTGACGACGGTACACTTAAATTAACGTCCAACAACGGTGAAGAACACTATACGAAGACGATTATCATTACAGCAGGCAATGGGGCATTTCAGCCGCGCCGTTTGAACGTTGATGGTTGTGACCAATTCGAAGGTGTCAACTTGCATTATCATGTGAAAGATATGAGCACCTATAAAGGGCAGAATGTCATGCTACTCGGCGGTGGTGACTCAGCAGTAGACTGGGCACTAATGCTGGAACCGATCGCCAATAAGGTCACACTGGTACACCGCCGTGATAAATTCCGGGCACATGAACATAGTGTTGAACAATTAATGAACTCCAGTGTTGAGATTGTCACGCCTTATGTCCCGTCAGCGATCAGTGGCAGGGATAAAATCGAAAGTGTTACGTTAAATGAAGCTAAAGGTGATAAATCATTCAATATCGACGTTGATTCCGTCCTGTGTAATTATGGTTTCGTTTCGTCACTCGGGCCCATTAAAGATTGGGGACTCGACATTGAAAAAAACAGTATCATGGTCAATTCCCGTATGGAAACCAATATTCCGGGGATTTATGCAGCCGGTGACATCACAACTTATCCCGGAAAAGTGAATCTGATTGCCACCGGATTCGGGGAAGGGCCAACAGCGATAAACAACGCGAAACAATACATCGATCCAAAAGCGCGCATCCAGCCCAAACACTCAACAGCCATGTTTTAAGGAAACGCTGACACGTCTTTTCAGATACCAGAGGTCAGAAGTCGGATTGAAAGAAATCGGTGATGTAGCCTAGCCGATTTCGGTATTGAAAACGACACCCAAAATATATACTGTCTGATCTTATAACAAAAACCAGAGTGCTTTATTCAAGCGCTCTGGTTTTTTGTCATTTTATTAACATTTCTCCGGTGTACCCTGACGTTTATCTGCTTTAAACGAGGATCCACAGCCGCATGATACGATAGCGTTTGGATTATCGATTGAAAACCCGCCGCCCATCATGTTTTGTTTAAAATCAATCGTCGTTCCTTCGATAATTGGTACGTCCTGCTTATTAATCACAACCGGAATGCCATTTATGTCCTCTACCATATCTAATTCATCATTCACATCATATTCAAATCCCAATGAATAGGAAAGGCCACTGCAGCCACCGCCTTTTATGCCAAAACGTAAACGGGCACCAGCTTCTTCTTCCTTCATCATTTCTTTAACCTGATCTGCCGCACCTTCTGTGATGGAAATAACCATAGTAATGTCATCCTCCCTCTTTTTTAAGATGAGTCAATCGATGTTCTACCAATAAGTATACAAACTATCGACCGATGATTCAATCGTTATAGCCTGTAGTTATAGCCTGTATAAACGGGTCGGAAATATCAAATTGATGCATCGCACATGTTCGTAAACGTATTTTCATGTCTCAACCCTTCTGTCTAAGCTTTAGCAACAGCGCCATTTTGATCCAATTCCAGGTAAATGGTTTTTAACCTCGGAATACCTTCAGCAACTATTTCGCCATTAACGAGCACAAGCGGATAAAAAAATTCATCATCCAAAATGCGCTCCGCCAGCTGCTGGTGCTTCACATCATCCGGTGGCTGTTCGATATCGACATATTCATACGAAATGTTATCAGCAACATACTTTCGACCGATAGCCGCCTGCAGCCACTCGTAAGTTTCCCATGAACCAGGTGCACCAACACAGCTTGCACAAATCTGTTCTGCCCCGTAAACCGTAATCAAGATGTTGTTCCCCATTTCGACTCCCCCCAATCATGTGATTACTTTTATTTTACAAAATGCTTGATTAAAGATAAAATAAAAGTAATCAAGAAAAATAATTTAATGGATAGATTTTTTAAACCACTCATCTTATAATGATCATAGGAAGCGTGTTCAAAAGCTGGATAAAAAAAGACCGGGAAGTTCCGGGCGGCATGGCTTTGAGCATAAGGAAAGCTCCCATGAAAAGACATCACACGCAAGAAAAGGGATTCTTCCTTTTCAAAGTACGGCGTGTATGTTTTCAAATACATGAGCAGCGGAAAAGCAAGCCGACGAGCTTCTCGCGTGTTGTTGTGACTTCTGCGCCCGCCACGGGACGTGAGCGGTTTTAGCGGAAGATCCTCTATCGACACCTCATTTTTACCGGCCTTTTTAAACGACCTCTAGAAGCATGTTTAAAAGCTGGTAATGCTTTGGATAACCTTTAGAAAGGAGAAGCGGATCATGCAAGAACAAGTACAGGAAGTATTGACCAAACTCCGCCCATTCCTGCTCCGCGATGGCGGTGATGTGGAGCTGGTGGATGTCGATGATGACGGCATCGTCCTTATTCGTCTTATGGGGGCTTGTGGTAACTGCCCAAGTTCTACCATCACATTGAAAGCTGGCATCGAACGTGCCTTAAGATCTGAAGTTCCAGGTGTGACAGAAATCGAACAGGTTTTTTAGCATACACTATAATTCAGGCAGACAAATCGATGTCTGCCTTTTTATTATACCGGTGTGATGGCCTTTTCGCCATCCAATACAGCCTTCAGGTTATCAAGCGACAGCTTAAGCATTTTTGTCCGGGTTGCTTCACTTGCAGAACCGATATGCGGCAGGCATACGACATTTTGAAGCCCTACAAGCGGATGCTCCGGAGAAATTGGTTCCTGGTCAAACACATCGAGACCGGCAGCCCGAATTTGACCATTTGTCAGCGCATCGTACAGTGCTTGTTCGTCCACTGTCCCGCCACGCGAAACATTAACAAAAATGGCCGATGATTTCATGTTCCGGAAAGCCTCTTCATCAAACATTTGTGCCGTCTTCTGTGTTAAAGGCACTAGTGATACGATAAAATCCGATCCCTGCAGCATAGCCGTAAAATTTTTATAAACGGCGCTCAGTTCCTGTTCGGCCTTTTCCTTCCTTGAACGGTTGTTGTACTGAATGGACATACCGAAACCTTTGGCCCGTCTTGCTACCGCTTCACCTATTCTGCCCATACCGGCAATGCCGATTGTTTTGCCGTGGATATCCGAGCCGGCTAGCAAATAAGGTGACCAGTAGTCCCATTTTCCTTCACGGATATAATCGGCCGCCTCA
This sequence comes from Lentibacillus salinarum, assembly GCF_042679865.1. Lineage (NCBI taxonomy): Bacteria > Bacillati > Bacillota > Bacilli > Caryophanales > Bacillaceae > Lentibacillus > Lentibacillus salinarum. The sequence continues at coordinate 42,781 of NZ_JBHTNH010000014.1, forward strand.
ACGACCCGGCGCGCTGTAGCCATCAACAGCGCAAATGTTAAATCGGCCGTTGTTTCCGTCAGCACATCCGGTGTGTTCGTTACCACCACACCATTACTTCGGGCAGCTTCCACATCGATATTGTCATAGCCGACAGCCATATTGGCCACGACTTTCAGATTTTTGGCAGCAGCAAGTAATTCCTTGTCAACTGATTCAGTCAGCAAACATAAGAGTCCATCCGCTTTTGCGGCTTCCCGTAATAATATGTCGCGGGGCACCGGCTTATCTTCTTTTTCCCACATGCGAATATTGAATACTTCGCGGTACGGCTGCAAGACATCATCAGGAATTTTTCTGGTCACATAAACAACTGGTTTCATGATCTTCCCACCCCATTCACGATTGGTCTTTATCCCCTTCATAGCTGGAAAAAGTCATTGATGATTGAAGATTCACGCTACAACCAGTGTAACACAGGTATCTGCCATTCTTCACAATCAATGCCGGCATTTTCAAAAAACAATCCCAATCGTTTTTCGTACAATGGTTGCAGCTGTAATAAAGCCGACAGATTCGAATAAGCGGATTCATAGTGATCCGTTAAAAATCCCTGTTCAATCACATCAAATAAATGAATCGGATATAACAACCGGGCGTATAATAAACGCCAGCTAAAAATTGATAAAGGCCGCACACGCTGGTAATCATCCAAAAATGTCTTAATGTCATGCATCGGATTTTCCTTTTCCAGCAACAGATAGCGAATATATTCCGCTAAATCACGTGCCGGGTGATCGTAGGCCAAGTCTGTCATCCACAAAACATGATTTTGCAGCTGATTGTGGCAGCGACCAAATACAACGGTTCCCTGATCAACATCATGAAACCTGGGATCTGATTCTGATTCCTGCATATATTGAATGGCATTCTCACTTATACCAATTAAATACGGCAAAGAATCCTTTAGCAGGCGGTAATAGTGGGTCGGATACGCGTTCGCTTCCATTTCGATCTTTTTTTCAAAGGCCGTTAATTTATCAATCCATAACCCTTTCCATTGACCGTAGCTGGAAATGGTCTGCGGTTCATATGGGTAGGCCGTTCCGGTTAAATGAAAGGATGCCAGCCGCTCACCATACGGTCCCTGTTGGACAAAAGACCTGTTTTCGGCTCGGAGCACCATGTAATGGCTATCGTTATACAAGGTATACCAATCGCCCTGGTTGTTCGGAACCGGTACAGTGATCCGCGGGTGCTGATTGCCATGCAAATAAAATGCTAGCGCGGCCTGCTCCATATGTATGGTTTCATTCTGTCCGGCAGAAATGGTAAAATAAACATAACTATCATCCTTAAAGCCTTCCGTGCCATCCCATAACGCTTTGTCTCTGGTTTGAATGCCATAATAGGCTGCCAGAAATTGTCTCAACACGGTCACTCCTTTCTCCGCTTCTCCTTTTAATATATGTCTGGAAACAATGAATCTTAACAAATTTTTAGGAAAAGGTGATAATGATGGAAAACCAAACAAACCGAACCAAATTGGAAACGAATGCACGCGAATGGTTATCAGAACGCGGTGTTACCATAGATGATATAGCGGATCTCGTGTATTATTTGCAATCCAATTATCATGATGATTTGGACATGGACACTTGCCGGTATAACGTAAACCAGGTACTTGGCAAACGAGAAGTGCAAAATGCGATTTTGACAGGAATCCAGCTTGACCGACTGGCTGAGCGGAAAGACCTCGACGAGCCATTACAGCGGACAATTGAAATTGATGAAAGCCTATATGGAATCGATGAAATTGTGGCCTTTTCGATTGTGAATGTGTATGGTTCCATCGGATTTACCAATTATGGTTATATAGACAAGCAAAAACCGGGCATTCTCAAGCATCTAAATGATAAATCGACGGGTGAATGCCATACATTTCTCGATGATATTGTCGGTGCCATCGCTGCGGCTGCATCAAGCCGGTTGGCCCATGCTACTGCCGATGATGAATTATTGGATGACTAAGGAAAAAACGCTGACGCGACTTTTAGATACCAGAGGTCAGAAGTCGGATTGGAAGACATCGGTGATGTAGCCGATTTCGGTATTGAAAACGTCGTCCAAAGTTTTGCTTTCTGATCTTATAAAAAAACTGCTCTATTTGGAGCAGTTTTTTAAATATAAGGGAGCCATTCATTTAAGTCTTCAACATAATAGGAAGGTTTAGGCACCAGAGTGGAATACTTACTGAACGGTGTCACACCCGTAAACACCATTAGTGTATCGATACCGGTGTTAATTCCCGCGAGAATATCGGTATCGTAATTGTCACCAACCATCAGGGTCGCCTCTCTGGTAGTCCCAAGCTGTTCCAATGCTTGTTCCAGCATAACCGTTTCAGGCTTACCGATAAATAGTGGCTGTTTTCCCGTGCTGACCGATACGACTGACGTTAGCGCCCCATTTCCGGGTTCCAGTCCGCGTTCAGTCGGCAGCGCCACATCCCCATTTGTGGAAATGAGTGTGGCACCTTCGCGGACTTCCCGGCAAGCGTTGGACAATTTTTCATAATTGATGTGCCGATCAATGCCGATCACAACAAAATCGCTGTTTCCATCAACAATGGTAAGCCCTTCCCGCTCCATCGCATCATAGAGCCCTTCTTCACCGATCACAAAGCAGCGCGCCTGATGGTTTAACTGTTTGATATGTTTTGCTGTCGCCATGCTGGAGGTAAAAACATGTTCCGTTGTTGAATGGATACCCATTTGCTGCAGTTTGTCAGAAACTTGGGCCTGTGTCCGGGACGAGTTATTCGTTAAAAACAAATATGGAATACTATTTTTCGCCAGTTTGCTGACAAATTCAGCTGCAGATTTAATCGGCCTGTCTCCCCAATACATCGTCCCATCCAAGTCAATTAAGTACGTATGATAGTTTTTCATTAGACAGGTCACCTTCTTTTGATTGTCCTTTTTAAGCAGCTATCACCATTTGTGATACAGACAATGTTAGTTTGACTGGTGTCCGTTTTTCCATTGACAATTCCCTCCCTACTCGTTGGAAAAAGCATTCGCAACGCCCAGTTCGTTATCGAGATAGTGTCTAATACGCGAACTGAACTGGTCTAGTGTCTCTTTATGCTGCTGAAGCGTATCAGCCAACAGCCGATGATCAATCTGCAAATACGCTTTGACAACCATTTCTCTCAACCGGATAATGGCTTTATAGTCGCTCTCTTCATTTTCCGGCAGAACACCCTCATCAATCAATATGTCGATAATGTCGTCAAAACTGCCCGGATCACGCATGATAAAGCCATCAATCATCATATTACCGACATCAAGCATGGCCTCAATTACCATATGCACGGTGCGCTCAAGGTATAATTTTTCAGCAAATGTATCAAATGAATGCTTACTGACTTCCTGAAGCAGCTTATCCATATATATTAATGTTCCTTCAATTTTTTTTCGATCAACGAAGTACATTGCTAACCCTCCAGATCCATTAATATATCTATCATACCACATGAATAAATGAACAAAGAACCAAAACATGATATAGTAAGGGAAATATCAAATTTTGGGAGCTGGATCGTCATGGGAAAAAGATTTGAGTATTTGCGGGACGAAACGATTACACGGGAAATCCGGTACGTAAGTTTCACGAGCAGTCTAAGGCGCTATGATTTTGCGTTTATGAAAAATGATGAACATCCGGATAAATACACCGTCATCGACTTGCAAAAAAACCGGTTTGCTATTCTGGGTAAAGAGGACTTATCCAATAAAGGCGATATCGAGCATACGTTTCATGAATCCGAAATGGAAGCCGATGAGATCAGGGAATTTTTGCGGGAAGTGCTATAAGGAGGATGCTTAAATGGTATGTTCCTTGTCATTCCGTATCATGATAGCGAAAATTTACTGATAGCTCAACTTTCGCAGACTGAAATAGGCAGGCATGACAATGCAATATACCTTGTAAATTATTATAATTTTTTAGGTTCGTAAATTGAGTGAATAAGTTATTAAATAGCATCTATCCATTATATTTTTATAAAAATATAAATGTTTATCGATATATACAAATGATTTAAAATACATTGACTTTTCGGAATTATTAATGTAGCATATAGAAAACAGTATTGAAAGCGTTTACTAAATCACGATTTTACAAAGGAACATGTTCGTAAAGCGTTCATGTTCTTTCATTTAAATATGCAGGCTGTTTAAATCCTGTTCAACGGTATTTAAGAAGCCGCAGATTTAATTAGTTTATTATTAAACACTAATTAAATCTGCGGTTTTTATTATTTAAAGGGGGTGAACGTGTGAAATAATAAAGCAGATCATCATAGACATGCTTCAGGTTTGTACGATTGATTTTTACTAACTTTTACTGAGAAAAACATTAATGTTATCCAGCAACCATTAAATAGGAGGGAATGAAGTTGAATAAAACTGCTGTACATTATCCTTTGTTTAAAAAAGAAGACATGGATGCATTCTTTGCGTTGTTTCAAAACAACTTAGCAAACTTTGTTATTATAACGGTTTCAATGTTAGGTATGGGCTTTCCCACAGAAATCGTATTTGGCAAAGTAGTACCTGGAGCAGCTGTTGCTGTTTTAGCAGGTAATCTTTACTATGCATATACAGCAAAGCGCTTAGCGAAAAATGAAAATAGAACAGATGTGACAGCTTTATCGTACGGTATTAGTACACCACCTATGTTTGTGTTTTTGTTTGGCGTAATGGCACCTGCTTTAGCACTAACAGATAGTCATGAATTAGCCTGGAAAATAGCAGCTGCTGCTTGTATAATAAGTGGTGTTGTTGAGGCGTTAATGGGATTCATCGGAAAGTGGATTCATAGAAACATCCCGAGAGCAGCTATGCTTGGTACTTTAGCTGGTCTTGCATTTACATTTATTGCTGGGGAAATGATGTTTAATACATTTGAGATTCCAGTAGTTGGCCTTGTTGTATTTATGCTTTTAATAGTTGGGATATTTGCTAAAATAGCGATGCCATTTAATATTCCGACATCTCTTTTCGCAATTGTCGCAGGAACCGTATTAGCTTATGTTTTAGGATATGTTGGTGTTGATGAGATTAGAGAAGGACTTTCTCAGTTTGGAATATATTCTTTCATTCCTACATTAGCTGGTTTTGAGGGAATGGGATTGCTTTTTGGTTCTGCTGCATCTATACTGGCTGTCGTTCTGCCGATTACGATATATAATGCGATTGAAACGATGAATAATGTGGAAGCGGTTTCGTCGTTAGGAGACAAATATGATGTGAGAGAAAGCATGGCTGTTGATGGAATAGGGACAATCATTGGGCCATTATTTGGTGGGGCATTTCCGACAACTGTCTATATGGCTTCAACAGGAGCTAAATGGATGGGTGGAGGACGTGGATACAGTATTATAAATGGTGTTGTATATATATTTGCAGCTATATTTGGTCTAATTGCAGTCATATCAGCTGTTATACCTATATCTGCTATCGCTCCAATCATGGTCTTTGTTGGTTTATCTATGATTGTCACAGCTTATCAGACTTCGGATAAAAAGTATTTTCCTGCTATTGCTGTAGCCATGTTACCTTATTTCGCCAACTATATTGCGACACGTTTTGAAGATGATGCAGGAGCAGTCGTTAATGATATATCTGTGTCTATTATACCGTTCGGGCAAGGTGCTCTTATCTCTGGTATCATTTTAGGAGCTATTGTCGTGCACATAATAGATATGGATTTCTTTAGAGCAGCAATGTTTTCTTTTGCAGGAACGGTATTATCCTTTATCGGGATTATTCACGCACCTGCATTAGCCTTTAACGCCTCACCTGAGTATGCGATTGGTTACGTAGTAATAGGTATATATTTCTTAATAATGTTTCAAGCTGCCAAAGCGAAGAGAATTAGAAAAACTGACAAAGAGGATGACGATACAGACATTTCTTCAGTTGGTTAATGTTTAGCTAAATATGAGTTAGTTATTTGAGGAGCGGTATTGTGTGGAAAAGCGTAAATGATTAACCAGCAAATGGGATATGCAAGACTCCTGGTCGACTAAAACCGCCACGATTGAAAAAGGGAAACACTTTTTCTCTTACGATGTATCGTTGCCGAGCTTTCCTTGTCTTGTGACTTTATCGACAGCTGTACTTCCTTGTACTTCGGAAGCAAATCGCAACACCCTGGAGGCGAGTATATTCCATTTGTAGGGTTTGATGAGTAAAAGTTATTTCCACACTATTTTATCCAAAAGATATAAAATGTTACTTGGATCACCACCAAATATCTATAGAGTAACCACACGTCAACAAAACGAAGCAATGGTGACAAACCGATTTTCTTATGGATCATCATGAACTACTTAGGCGCTAAGTAAGCTGTAACCTCGATATGGTACCACAACAACAACAATTGATATGCTGTAGTTTTTATTGCTGACAGATTAATAAAATCATTAAAGCAGCGTTACCTCGTAGATGGCAAGCGCATTAGCCTGGATGAGCTGTATCGACTGGCTGCCCCCACTGATGGGAAAAAGGGCATTTTACGCTCCATCCACACAACGCAGGCCAATGGTGCCTATCATAGTCGTTTTCGTCTGTAACTGAAATAAGAAAAGTGAGTGGCTGGCGATTTTAAGTACAGACTGCAGATTAAGCGACCAGGAAATCATCCGAATTTACGGTATACGCTGGGACATTGAAGTTTTCTTCAAAACGACAAAGTCTCTTTTGAAACTTCAAAAGGAGTTCCAGAGTCGTTCCTATGACGCTCTTATCAGCCACATAACCATTCATCAAAAGTCAACTACAGCTATGGATTGCAGGTCTGCTAAATTATATCAAGGTTTACCTGCCTATTTCAGTGATAATATAAGACTTGTTCCTAGTTGTAAAGGAATACTGATCCCATATGTTTCGGGACTCACTTATTTCTTCTGTCTCGACCATTTTTAATTGACCAGCATCCATTTTCATAATCTGAGAATCAATCTCCTTTAAGTTGTCTTGACTTTCGTTTGCTGCACGGATCATCAAGATCACTAATCAAAGCTCGCCAGCATTATCTAATTGATCGCCTGACCAATTCCATCCACCACCAATCTTTTCCGTTGTCCAGTCCCAACCTTTATTTATTTGTTGCCGGCCCAATCCAAGCCTATCCAGATCTTATAATATTTTCCCTTTTCTTTCCATGGTATTGTCCAGTATACAAGGTTGACCATCAATGATCAGTATACGATATCTTGTATTTTTATATACAACATGTACCTCGCAATTCACTAAACATGTGTTGTGGGAACCAGCAATCACCTGTTTAGGATACATGTACTTTTGTCGTTCAAAAGCCAAAGCTACATACTTGCGTTTGGATATCCAAACTTAATGAGCACATGTTAATCCTCTACTGTAAACTTTGGATATTGAATATCCTTCATTTTTTCTTCGTACTGTTTTTGGAACAGTTCTTCTTGTTCGTCAACATATCCTTTGAAATATACTTCCCCAATGTTTTCACTATTAAAGAAATAGACTTGTTCTTCCACTTTACCTGTGGGATAGATACATGCCGAGTAATCAAAATATCCGATAACACCCTTTTGATTATATAATGGTGCTCTATTTAAAATCATCAGTTTGATATCACCATTCTTCAATCGCACAACACTACCAATTGGTAATATAGCCATTCTTACACCACCTTATTTATACAGTTTGATTATTCTCTATAACTCTATTTCTTTTTTTCTAAAACCTTTAAGAACTTTAACCCTTTCAACGGGTTTCATAAAAACAAGAACCCATAAGGCTGCTATCCCTACACCACCGATAATCAATAACACGATTTGGTGGATTAGCAGAAAAAAACCGAAACCACCAATAGCTAAAAGAATTGCCAAACCACATCCAAACAATTCTATACGTAACTGTTTCTTTCCTTTAATGGCTAATTCTTCTAAGTACTCTGGGTCAAAAAACACAGGACGTGCCGTATCTTCCAGGTAATAATTACGATATATGATTAATCCTATGAAATAACTAAGCACAAACATAATCATAACCATAGCTATATTTAAAAAAGTACTTTGAATTTGACTATAAAAACGATCAGCAAAGTCTGATCCATATATCACGATTAAAAACAGCATAATGTACACTACATATGTTTTCTTTCGATGCTGAACTTTATATAATTCAGTATGTTCCTTATCATAAAAAAGTGTATAAAGTTCCTTTTCTCTATAAATTGGTATCAATTTATTTTTCATTATTTCACTCCCAAATTCAACTTATCTTATCCGAAACATGAGCCTAAACCATCAACCAACTAATCCCGAGACAGCATCGCCGATACCTGAGACAGCATCACCGATGGCCTCGCCTATTTTCTCTTTATTGTCGTACACAAAATCGAAAGCGACACTACCTGCAACACCTATACCAAAGCCAACCAGAGTTCCAATTGGCCCACCAATTGCAGTCCCAACTGCTGCACCTGCCATACCTGCTCCTAAATGTCCAGCTGTTTTAATTGCCGCGTCTGTTGGATCTTCTCCCTGGGAAACCTGTATGCCAAAATCAATAGCTGAACCCACAATTGGCACACCATATCTTGCCCCAGTGCGTACTGCTTGTGACAATATTGATGGTGATTCAGTAAATGTGGTCACATTACCGGTTACCGGTGCAGCGACTAACCCTCTATCTACAAAAAAGGATGTATTCCTTTGTGCCCATTGAACGATAGATGATGCAACTTGTTCCGATACCTTACCGGTTACATATTTATTTGCAGCACCTGTTAAAAATGCGGTTCCTGATGCAATTACACCTGATTTTATACTATCAAGTGTTTCCTTATTAATAATACCATTTTTGTAATCCTCAACGGCCTTTTCCACACATGCCTTAGCGTCGGGATCAAGATTCTCTATGGCCTCTTCCGTTTTTTCATCTATATAACCCTTCAACGCTGGCAAGCCGACCGTTGCGGAATTACCTTTGTAATCAGTAAATCGTGTTTGACCAGTTACGGCGCCAGCATTATTTATCGCCACTTCAATTTGATGCAGCAAATCCTCTGTTTGTGAAATTTCCTGATTGCCTTCACTTGTAAATGAGTCTAAATCTTCCTCTAAATTTGTTATCGTTTTAATGACATCAGCCTTATCCGCATCAAGGGTCGAGGAGTTAGAATGTCTTGCACTGGTAATATCTGATACACTACTGATTGTCTCTCTGACAGATTCCTGCCCTTCGCTTAAACGGTCGTAATCATCATTTACATCCGCTTCCGTATCATTTAAATAATCACTCTCAATAATCGCAGACTCACTTGCATCAACTCTTGATTGGAATGTCTGCAAATGTTTCTTTAAATGGTCATCAAGGTAATTGAATAAGCTGTCAAACGATTCTAAAATCGTTTTATGAAGATCATTAAAATAATTTTTTGCTTCTTTGGCCGTCTTTCCAGAAAAAGAACTCATGGCAGTCATCTTATCAATGCTTTCGTCAACACGATTCAGGCTTGATTTAATATCCTCAGATGCAGTTTTTAAATCATCCGATAATTCAGTAACCTCGGAAATATCCACTTTATGCCCCATTTATATCCCCCCTTCTCAATTAGCGTATCGGCTGTGGCCCCATTATACCAGGATTTGCTTGAGCCAGCCTCTCGTCATTTTCCTTCATCTTCTCTCCGGTTTGCTCCAATGTATCAATGTCCGAATCCAGCAGCGTTTGATATTTTTGCAGCAATTCAATCGCTTTAATCACGTTTTCCAGGTCTTTTGTAAATGGTTTGATAGTCGTTTTATCAAATGTACGATTCGTTTTAATACCGCTTTCTATACTGGATGCCGAGGACCTTAATGTTGCTATATTGGATCGAAATTCACCCATGTTGATACCTACTTCTTCTGCCATCTATATCACTCCTTTTGCTCTTGACTTATCTGGGTTTCAAGTGAATTAAGCGTATCTTCCAAATTGCTTAATCCTGTTGAATAGGCCGCCTTATCTGCTTCATACCGTTTAATATCCTGATCGATTGTATCTTTGGCGCCTTCTGTTTTGGAGACAAAACGTTTAACACTATCTTTGTAACTACTGTAATTTTCTTCAAAACTATTTTCTTCCTTACCCTTCCATCTCCCTGCGTCAATCGTCAAACCATCAATAGAGCCCTTTATTGTTTCCAACTCTGAAATACTTGTTGCCAGTTGGCTTGAAGCCTGTTGTAATCGTGAAATCTTATCTTCCAAACCTGAAATTTTGCTTTCTGAATTTGCTATTCCCCTTAACACTGTGCTTTTTTGCGATTGTAACTGGCTAAGTGTAAAGTTGGTACTCATTGTACAAAATATAGTTCTTGCGAATTATTTTTGGAAATATTTCACATTTATACTGAATTCAAACTAAATTTGGATGATATTGGTGCTATAATATCAGCTAATCGAGACACACTAGCATTAGGAAAGGGTGAACAGAAATGGCCAAAAAAGACAAGAAACAATACAGTGATTTCTCAAATGTCAGGAATCAGCACAATTTAATTCCTGAAGAATTTCCAGAAGGTCCGTTCGGTTCAGAAATAAATGATGATGAACTGGAGGGCAGTAAATCGACACCTTGGAAAGAAGGACAGAAGCGTGAAAGTGCTTTTGTTTACCCGAATAAAGAACTGCATGATGATCTGCCAAGACAGACACCCGGTGCACACCCAATTCACGATGAACCAGGTGAAGAAAACCCGGATGATAAATAAGAGCAGTCGTTCCCGTAAGAACGACTGCTCTCATATATCCACTTTCTTCATGATGAAATAGGCACAGCCAAAATTGCAATACTCGTATAAGTAATCATCCAATGTGCTTATTTTTGTATCGAAACCGGCCCTGGGGTTCTGGTCATCATAAAACCCTTTCAACCGCAGCTGATCATAGCCCCAGTCACCGACAACAAAATCATATTTGGACAGGATGTCTGAAAATCGTTCCCTCAAGTGTTCTTCATGGAACCCATCTTTTTCATTTTCAATTATCTCGTATGTTTTCCCCTGTACTTCGATCATGTCATCACCCCATTACACCCTTAGTTTACCACACGCCGGCAGCATCCCACCAATATTTTCGGCAAATTTGCTGTATGATTTCATCTGGATCAACCAAACTAAGGTGGAAAGACATTTTGGATACAAGAGGAGGACAGTCATGAACAGAAAATTGCTTTTGCCAATCTCATTGTTGACAGCCATCACGATAGCAGGGTGCGGCGGCACAAACAATGCGGCAGATGATGAGCGACATCAGGCTGAAGAACGCGATCAGATCGTTGATGAACTGAACCCGGAGCAAGAGAACACACCATCGAACCCATCCGGCGATGATAAATTGGGTTATGTCCATTATACCAAAGAACAAATCGATAACGAAGATGAAGAGCAGCATACTGTTAATATCGACCGGACAAGCCTTGCAAATATGATTACACGCATCATTTTACAGAATAATGGCTTTAATGAAGCAGCAACACTTGTAACGGATGATAAAGCACTCATCGCTTACGGTAAAACAGACGATCTAGAATCTGATAAAGCGGTGGACATCGTCAATAAGACAGCCACTTCCATCTTACCGGGGTACTTCGACATTTATGAGTCCGATAATGAGACACTGATCCACGATATTCAAAGTTTACACAACTCCCGTATACAGGATGATGACTACGACAATACGATCAATCAAATCATCGAACGCATGCAGGAGTCCCCACAGGGATTAAATGAATGACCGACAGCAGGATTGGAGATTATGGCGGTCCAAACCCCATCTAAGAGGTGTCACTCTAAGGGAGGTGTGCCCAATGCCAAAAAAAATGATCTTACTGTTGGCAGCATTCTTCATGGCCGGTATGCTTGCTTATCCTGTACAAGCAGAGGAAGAACAGGACTTGTACGAAAAACGAATGGCTCTCTATAAGAAAACAGAAGCACTGACACAAATCCCGTGGTACTATCTGGCCGCCATTGACCAATACGAACGAAACAGCTCCGAAGAAAATAAAGATGATCAGCTTGTTTCCATAGCCATACCCGATGAAATGTGGTACGGGGTTGGTAATAGTTCCATGATAAAAGATGAAAGTATTATCCAATTTTTTCAGGGAAAAGGCAAAGATGGGAACGGGGACAATAAAGCAGATCCTGAAAACCCGGAAGATGTTCTATACACGATGGGAAATATATTACTGGCGTATGGGCCATCCCGGGATGAAGTGAAAATTGCACTCTGGAATCACTATAAACGCGATTTAACCGTGCAAACCATCATGAATACAGCCAAAGTCTTCAAAACATTTAACCGGATAAAATTGACAGATCGCGCTTTTCCGCTCGACACCAACTATAATTACACTTCGGAAAACAACTGGGGTGACCGCCGTGGATTTGGCGGACTTAGAATACATGAGGGATCAGACATATTTGCGGATTATGGGACACCGGTCAAATCGACAACTTACGGGGTCATTGAAATGAAAGGCTGGAACTTATACGGCGGCTGGCGCCTTGGGATCCGGGATATCAATAATGTGTATCATTATTACGCTCATATGAGCGGGTATGATGATGTTGAAGTTGGTCAGGTCGTCAAGCCAGGTGACTTACTCGGCAAAGTTGGATCAACCGGTTACGGCCCGCCCGGTACATCCGGCAAATTTCCGCCACATCTGCATTATGGCTTATACCAAGACAATGGGTATAGTGAAACGTCATTTGATCCGTTCCCTTTTTTACAGCGATGGAAACGAATGGAATCAGATTCATAAACATGCGCCGACACCGTCATTTCGATCAACAACTTTTCGTACAGCGAAGTTCAGGATTAAACCAACAAGAGCCTCTACCACGAAGGTAAAGGCTCTTAGATTTTTGACTGGCGCTACATTATTAATGTGGCGTCATTTATTGAAGCTATTTTCTATCTGCACCTTTTTTCACAGCATTCGTAATACTTGCTGCTAAACCTCCCCAAATAATCAGCATGGAAATGATCATAAACGTGATAGCTCCACCAGTCATATTACTTCGCCTCCCCGGTATTCTGTGTTTCGTTTTCATTCATGTCCTTGGACCCCTTCCATTTCAACAGCGCCATAATAATACCGACGACCAATGCACCGGCAGCAACAAACCAGCCGCCATACAGGATAAACGCATCCGGATAGCCTTCATAGTTTCCATTTTCCGTATCAAAAAGACCCAGTAAGTTCGTCCTGAACAAGTCGATCATGGTAATTAGCAATACAATTGGTGTAATGACAGTTAAACTGAATGTCCACCAGCCGCCAAGCTTAAGATCGGAAATGCCATCCGCATGTTCCCTGAATTCACCAAGCTTGCGCAAAATCCAGGCAATCAATACAACTTCAACCAATCCGACAAATGCGACACCAAATTGGTTAATAAAGTAATCTGCGGCATCCAGGAAGTTTAATCCGCCGCGTGTCGCAAATACCAAGGAAACCAATGCAGCAAATCCGCCACCGAACAAAACAGCTTTTTGCCGGGAAATGTTAAATTTATCCGACAATCCTGCCACATATGTCTCGATAATAGATATAAGCGATGATAACCCGGCAAGTACGAGCGATCCAAAAAACAGAAATCCGAATAATTCGTTAAGGGCCGGAAACTGGTTGATAATCTGCGGGAAGACGACAAATGCCAGCCCAACGCCGCCTGCCACAACCTCATCAACCGGGACACTCTGCTGCACAGCCATGAAGCCCAATACCGAGAACACCCCGATACCGCACAACAGTTCAAAACTGGAGTTACCAAAGCCAACGATAAATGCATTATTGGTAATATCTGATTTTTTCGGTAAATAACTGGAATACGTGATCATAATCGCAAAGGCAATCGACATACTAAAGAATATCTGCCCATATGCCGCCACCCATACCTGACCATCCATTATGGCACTGAAATCCGGTGTAAAAAATGCATTCAGGCCTTCAAAAGCCCCGGGCAACGTAACAGCGCGAATAACAATAATTAGAAAAACAACCACCAGCGCCGGGATAAAAATCCGGTTTGCCATTTCAATACCTTTTTTGACACCTCGGTAAAGAACACCCAAAACAATCAGCCAAACAATAATTAATGGTATAAGTACGCCGGGCACGAAGCCGCCAAACTGTCCGGGGTCAGCCAATTCCAGATGATTATTGAACAGGAACCCTTCAGTATCCGACCCCCAATTCAGGTTAAATGAGAAAATCGAATACGATATTGCCCAGGCAATAATGACGGAATAATAGGTTGAAATAACGAATGCGACTAATACACCCCACCAGCCGATCCATTCCGTATTTTTGTTCATTTTTTTGTACGTCAACGGTGCCGAACCCCGATATTTATGCCCCATGGTAAATTCCATGATCAAAATCGGGATACCGGCTGTTAACAGCGCGACAAGGTAAGGAACCATAAATGCTCCTCCACCATTTTCAAAGGCTGTTGCCGGGAAGCGCCAGATGTTACCCAGTCCGACTGCAGACCCCACTGCAGCCATGATAAAACCTGCTCGTGTTCCCCATTGCGAACGTGTTTCCATTCCATAACCTCCCATAATCTTGAAATTATTTAATTTATTCTGATATTTATGTATGTATTATACCGGTACTTTCCGACTATGTCAAAGGCTTATTTACAGATTTTTGAAAAAATCCAGTACATGCTTTGCCCTGTAGCAAAAGCGATCTTTTTACGAAAATGACTCTTTCAACTTTTTAGAAAAAAACCCCTCCAGCATGACTGGAAGGACTGATCGTTATTGCTCATCTTTTGTATGCCTGTATCCAATCCGCCAATATAGTACCAGGCTATTCATCATTCTGCAAATCATCTTTCGGTACGGAAATGGACGGATTCTCCCCATCACCTCCACCATAAAAATCAGGAACATCGCCCATAAGCGCCCCGCCGTCGATGTAAATCTCTGTTGAAACCGTCGTCACATCCGTCATGAATGGGATGACAATTTGGACATCCGCTTCGACTTCGACATACAATGACACCCATGAACCGTTCAATCCGAGCGGTTCATCGTCGCGGACAATATTGGTGCGGACATTTCCGACGAATTCCATATTAACCGGAATCCTCGGCCCGAGATTCGCCAAAATCGTATTTCCGGTGGCCTGACCCAGCGGGATCTCCACGACCGTCGGATCTTTCTGAGGGAGATTTTCGGTTGTATCTTCAAATTCTTCCGGTTCAAACAAGGAATTTTCATAATCAGGTGGTTCTCCTGTATTCATATAGCGAAAATACTCCTCTACCCGATCAGTCGCCACACGGTTTATTTCACTGACGATAGCGGAATTCCAATTATAGGTGGCAACATTACCCTCATTATCATATGTAATATTCAGCAGATCATCATAATTATAATTTTCGGCAAACCTAACAGCCGTATTGATGCCACGTGTTGCAAATTCATCTGTTCTCCTTTCGGCTATATCCACCAAGGTCGGTTTTATCCCTTTATCTATAACCAGGATACTGAGTAACACCATAGATGCAAAGATAATCATCGTTAACACAATAATCGTCTGCAATGAAGGCGGAGTTTTGGCTATCTTCCTTCTGCGAACCATGCGTTTCTTCAACATGAAAACCCCCTTAAAACAGCATATGCTTGTTTCAAGCGGGGTAGAATTGCTTCAGGCTATTTTAAGTAACGCATCTTTCCCGGTCATACCTGGTTTCCAGCCGTATGCCTTTGATGCATCTGTGATCTTTTGAAGCGGTGCATGCAGCAGCTCATCAATCGTTTTAACACCAGTAGCGCGTCCGGCAATGACCTTCCTGTCGGCCAAAACCTTATTTAAAAGATCAACGTCCAGCGCACCGCACATAATGTAGCCGACTTCATTAGAAATGACCAATAAATTTGTTTTCGGCAGTTCCACAGTGACAGCTGTATAATGCATGCCTTCCACTTCCAACGGATTGACGGTAATCATGATAATTTAATGCCTCCCTTGCCATGTACACGATATGATATGCATTGGGGAGGCATTATGTCACAAACCTAATAACCGGCTATTTTATGATGTAGTGTATAGGCCAGTAAGTCCCGTAAAAATTCCGGAAGAAAATAGTGCTTTTCTTCTGATTTGGCGACTTCCGGAAGCAGGCGGCCGAAAGTAAATGTATCTGCTGTTGCCACTTTATACAATTTTTCCGGGTCAAGCGGCGCACCATTATAGTAGATAGCCTCAACATACTCACTGCTATCTTCCCGTAAAACAGTATGGACGTCCAGACCGGCATAAATCATTTTGCCAAGGATTTCACCTCGGAAACCGAATCCTTTTAACTTTAGCTCAGTGAAATCCCTGGTCATAGATGCCCGGATGGCTTCGGTCAATTCTGCGCCATTGAGTTCCACCACGCACGGATTGATCGGGTGCGGACAGATACGGTGGATGTCTTTATGCGTCACCTTTCCAGCTGGAATTTGATCCAGCAACACACCAGCATTCAGCATAGACACATCCGCATGCGTCCATTCCTGGAGTGTCTCCGTCAGTTTCTGCATGATAGTGGTATGCTGAAACCATTTAACATCGATTGGTTCCTGTAGCTGTATGACCGTCTGTTCAAGCAGGTTATCTGCTTTCTCTGTTAATGCGTGCAATGATTGTTCGGTTGCCAAGTCGCGTGGACGATCTGTCATATCATGGACGGTTGCTGTTTTATCAACGAGCTGTTTTTGATCATGGTCCCACGTCAGTACCACTTTTCCAGCAAAGTCGCAATGCTTACCGGCTGCTGTAATGAGTGTATTATGAACGGTCTCACCAGTTCGCAGCAGGTGATGTGTATGGCCACCGATAATCACGTCAATAGCCTTAAACCGGCGGGCGATTTCCTGATCTTCACTTATCCCCAAATGTGACATTAAAATGATGATATCCGCCGATTTTTTCAGCTTGCTTATATGTTCTTCCAACGTCTGAAAGGGGGCAGAAATGTGCCAGTCAAGCAATTCATAAAACGCATTAAATGGTGCGGTCAAACCAATCACACCTATTTTAATACCGCTGTCGGATTGAAGATGAACGGTTGACTGCAGCCATTCTGGTTCTGCTTCCGTCATACTATGTAAATTGGCACATACAACTTGGAAGTCTGCATCATCATATAAATGGTATAGGTCTTCATGCGCCATCGTAATCCCTTCATTATTACCGATGGTGACCAGATCGTAGCCGGCATCATTCATTAATTGCACATTCGCTTTGCCCATAAAGGCTTCAGCAATTGGGTGGACCCGGTCAACATGATCACCTATATCCATTAACCAGCATGCCTGATTTTCTGCCATCCTTTTTTCTCTGGCTCCCTTTAAAAATCCGGTAACTTGCGGCCAGATGTCAAAATTGCTATGTAAATCGTTTGTATAGTACACATAAAGCTTCTCCTGCATTGCCATGCTCCTTACATCAATCCTTCGATAATCAGTCTGATACCAACGATAATCAGCAGCAACCGCAGTACCCACTCAAGAACATTACTTTTTATCAGCTGGTTGACTTTGGCACCCAATGTCCCGCCAACCCACGCACCGATGATAAAAAAGATAACATATTCCCAGGCGACATGGCCTAACGCGATATGTGTACCGGCACTGATAATACTGATGAATAAAATCACAAACATCGAGGTGGCTGCAGCTGTATGAATCGATAAGCCGAACAGAAAGACCATGGCCGGAACAATGATCGCACCGCCGCCAATGCCAAATAAGCCGGAAATAATCCCGACGATTAGTGATATGATGATAACAGAAACCAGTGGAATCTTCTGCTGTTTTTCCTGTTCATTATCCTCCCGTTTATCCCGTTTAAGTAAAAAGAGAAAGGATAACACAATCATCAACAAACCAAAATACAGCGAGAAATGATCCGTATTAACAAACTGATTCAGCCAGGAACCAATTATGCCTCCCGGGATACTACCGGTCAAAAATAACAGGCCAATTTTAACATGTATCCGTCCATTCCGGTAATAGGAAACGGTTGACGAGGATGCTGTGAATACCATCGCTATCAGTGAAAGCCCGACAATTACCTGTGGCGTTGCCCAGGCGAATGCATCCGAATAATGATGCATGAACAGCATACTTGGAATCAGTATCACACCACCGCCAAGCCCGACAAGACTCCCGCCAAATGCGGCGATTAGTGCTATGAGAACACAAATTAAATAAATCACTAAAATCCCAAATCCCTTCCATCTCTACCTCTGCATCTATACTAGCACGAAACAGGTTGAATTACTATTGGGACTAGAGTCAGACGCTCATGTCTCACTCTCAGACCCTATATCCCCTTAGTCTTGAGAGATATTTTACACATAACCGCTTTCTATTATTACAATCGAAACAACTTTGAAAATGGGGGCATGAAGTCGAAAAAAATTTTTTTTAGGATGCCCCTTTTTCACGACTTCAAACGATTATAATTATGAAGGAGAATATGAAAAGAGCCCGCCGAAGCGAGCTCTTGTGTCTATCCAATTTAGCCGATTGAACCTTCCATTTCCATTTTGATTAGACGGTTCATTTCGACGGCGTATTCCATTGGCAGTTCTTTCGTGAACGGCTCGATGAAGCCCATGACGATCATTTCCGTCGCTTCCTCTTCGCCGAGGCCTCTGCTCATCAAGTAGAAGAGCTGTTCCTCAGATACTTTGGAAACTTTGGCTTCGTGCTCCAATGAAATGTTATCATTGTTGATTTCATTATATGGAATCGTATCAGATGTCGATTCACTGTCCATGATTAATGTGTCGCACTCAATGTTCGAGCGGGCACCGGTTGCTTTACGTCCGAAATCAACAATTCCACGGTACGTCACTTTACCACCATTTTTGGAAATTGATTTGGACACGATCGTTGATGACGTGTTTGGTGCCAGGTGATGCATTTTGGCACCTGCATCCTGATGCTGATTACGCCCGGCAAGGGCAATCGACAATGTGTTGCCACGTGCACCTTCACCTCTTAACAGAACGGAAGGATATTTCATCGTCAGTTTGGAACCAAGGTTGCCGTCGATCCATTCCATTGTTGCATTTTCACCTGCCGTTGCACGTTTGGTAACCAGGTTATACACATTATTGGCCCAGTTTTGGATTGTTGTATAACGGCAATAAGCATCTTTGTGAACAAAGATTTCAACAACCGCACTATGCAGGGAATTCGTTGTATAAACGGGTGCTGTGCAGCCTTCTACATAGTGTACAGACGATCCTTCATCCGCTATGATTAGGGTACGCTCAAACTGTCCCATATTTTCCGAATTGATACGGAAGTATGCCTGCAGCGGTGTTTTCGCTTCAACACCTTTTGGAACATAGATGAACGAGCCACCGGACCATACGGCTGAATTTAATGCGGCAAATTTATTATCGGATGGCGGAATAACTTTGCCAAAATATTTTTTGAACAGTTCTTCATTTTCTTTCAGGGCTGTATCTGTATCTTTGAAAATGATGCCCAATTCTTGCAGGTCTTCTTTCAAGTTGTGATAAACAACTTCTGATTCATATTGGGCGGAGACACCGGCCAAGTATTTTTGCTCGGCTTCCGGGATGCCCAGTTTATCAAAAGTCTGCTTAATTTCTTCAGGTACTTCATCCCAAGTTCTCTCAGTTTTTTCTGATGGCTTAACATAGTAGACGATCTCATCGAAGTCCAGCTCGGAAAGATCGCCGCCCCATTGTGGCATCGGTTTTTTATAAAATTGCTCTAATGCTTTCAGACGGTAATCGAGCATCCATTGGGGTTCTTCTTTCATGCTGGAAATTTCTTCCACAATTTCACGTGTTAACCCTTTTCCGGAACGAAACACCGAAACGTCTTTATCATGAAAGCCATACTTATACCCTTCCATTTCAGGCACTTGTTTTGCCATGAAAATACCTCCTTAAAAGTGTTAGACCTTTGGCTGCTTACTCTTCTTTAACACCTTTTTCCATTGCCTTCCAAGCCAGGGTTGCACATTTGATTCGCGCCGGAAATTGAGAAACACCTTGCAATGCAGCAACGTCACCCATATCCAGTTCATCCGTATCGACTTCTTCACCAAGCATCATCCCGGAAAAAGCTTTCGACATGTGTAATGCGTCATCAAGCTCTTTCCCTTTAATGGCCTGTGTCATCATGGAGGCGGATGACATGCTGATTGAGCAGCCTTCACCGGTAAATTTGGCATCCTGTACGACACCATTCACCACCTGTAATTGAAGCTGAATCCGGTCACCACATGTCGGATTATTCATATCCACCGTCAGCGCATCACCTTCAACAGAACCCTTGTTTCTTGGATTTTTGTAATGGTCCATGATCACTTGTCTGTATAGTGTATCAAGGTTGCTAAAAGACATCGCCAAAATACTCCTTCGTTTTCAAAAGTCCATCGACAAGGCGGTCAACGTCTTCTTCATTGTTATACAGATAAAAGCTTGCCCGTGCTGTTGCCGTTACATCCAGCCACTTCATCAATGGCTGTGCACAATGGTGCCCGGCGCGGACAGCAATTCCTTCTGCATCAAGTACGGTTGCTGTATCATGCGGGTGAACATCATCCAAGTTGAAGGTAACGAGTGCTGCACGTTCTTCAGGCCCATAAATACTGATACCATCTATTGTACGTAATTTTTCCATTGTATAGTCAGCCAGTCTTTGTTCATGATCGATAATATTATCCATGCCGACGTCATTCAAGAAATCGATAGCTGCTCCTAATCCGACAGCACCGGCGATGATCGGCGTCCCACCTTCAAATTTCCATGGGAGTTCTTTCCATGTTGAATCATAAAGGTTAACAAAGTCAATCATCTCGCCGCCAAATTCCACCGGTTCCATATCTTCTAGCAGTTTTTGCTTGCCATACAGGACGCCAATGCCGGTTGGCGCACACATTTTATGGCCGGAAAAGGTATAGAAATCGCAACCCAGATCTTGTACGTCAACTTCCATATGTGGCGCGCCCTGGGCCCCGTCAACGACCATAATCGCACCGTGTTGATGGGCTATGTCAGCTATTTCTTTTACAGGGTTAATGGTTCCAAGAACGTTCGATACATGGGTGATGGCGACTACCTTGGTATTTTCGGTTACCGTTTCACGGACATCAGCCAATGAAACCGTACCATCACGCTGCAGTGATACATATTTCAAGGTTGCCCCTGTCGCTTTAGCTGCCTGCTGCCACGGGATCAGGTTGCTGTGGTGTTCCATTGGTGTGATAACAATCTCATCCCCGGCTTTCAGGTTGGCACGTGCATAACTGTAGGCTACCGTGTTGAGCGATGTCGTCGTGCCACGCGTGAAAATGACTTCCGCGGTACTCGCCGCATTAATGAAGCGACGCACTTTCTCACGGGCACCTTCATATTGGTCAGTTGCTCTTGAGCCAAGTGTATGGACACCACGGTGCACATTGGAATTATCTTCCTTGTAGTAAGCATTCACAGCGTCGATGACCTGGCGCGGTTTCTGGGACGTCGCAGATGAATCAAGGTATACCAGCGGATGTCCGTTCACTTCCTGATGTAAAATCGGAAATTGTTCCCGTATAGCTTTTACATCCATCAGTAAACCTTCCTTTCAATAACCTGCCTCAACTGGGTTTTAACAGCGTCAATCGGCAGCTGATTGACAACCGGTGCGAGGAACCCATGAATGACCAGGCGCTCAGCTTCCTGACGGGTGATTCCCCGGCTCATCAGATAATACATCTGCAGCGGGTCAACACGGCCGACTGATGCAGCGTGTCCGGCTTCAACATCGTCCTCATCAATCAACAGAATCGGGTTGGCGTCCCCGCGGGCGTCTTTACTTAACATCAGGACACGTGATTCCTGCACGGCATTTGATTTCGATGCGGCATGTTCAATTTTACCGATGCCATTGAAGATCGATCTTGCTTTATCCTGCATGACACCATGCTGCAGAATATGGCCTTCCGTAAATTTGCCAAAGTGAGTGATCTGCGACGTGAAGTTTTGGGATTGATTACCACGGCCGACCGAAACCGTTTTGGCATTGGATACGGCATTTTCACCAATAAGATGGGTCACATTTTCCGAAACCGTATTACCGTCATTCATTTGACCTAATGCCCATTCAATTCTGCTATCACGGTAGCCAACACCCCGGCGGTTAATATAAGTGGTTGTACCGTCTGCAAAGTTATCCACCCCGCCAAAGGAAATTTGCGCATTGTTGTTGGCAATCACTTCTGTCACGATATTGGCAACCGTTTCCTGTTCATGGTTTTGGGAAAAATAATTCTCCACATATGTCAATGAACTGCTGTCATCCGCTACAACCAATACATGGTTGAACATGGCAGCTTCAGGATCTTCTTGCCAGAAAATGACCTGCAGCGGTTGTTCCAGCTGTACATTTTTCGGCACATAGACGAAAATACCGCCATTCATCAATGCTGCATGCAGTGCGGTAAGCCGGTGTTCATCAACTGAAACGGCGTCTTTCATGTAATAGCGTTTAACGAGATCTTCGTGCTCGGTGAGTGCTGTGAAAATGTCGGTGAAAATAACACCTTTGTCTTCAAGCTCTTTATTCAACGTTGCATAGGCAACCGTATGATTGCGCTGAATCAGCAGATTTTCCTGGACGTTTTCCTGATCAAGAAAATCCTGAATGTCTTCCGGTAAATCGTCCAGGGAAGAAATCTTTTCACCTTGAGGTGCATCATGCTTAAATGTGCTGAAATTCCATTTGGTGATATTTGTCTTGTCAGGTGTCGGCATCTCCAGTGATTCAGCTTGGTCTAAAGCTTGAAGGCGTAATTCACGCATCCAGTCCGGTTCGTTTTTATTTTGTGAAAACTGGCTGATATAATCCTGATCGTAAGGTAGTTTTGTTTCGACAGTCATATTACCCCTCCTGCTTTTAGACTTCTTGCTCAACGTTTACGTCTTCAATACCTAGCTCTTCTTTAATCCAGTCATAACCTTCAGCTTCAAGACGCTGGGCCAGTTCAGGGCCACCAGACTTCACAACACGTCCTTGCATCATGACATGCACTTTGTCCGGCGTGATATAGTTAAGCAGGCGTTGATAGTGTGTAATAATCAAGCAGCCGAATTGCTCATCGCGCATTTTATTGATGCCTTTGGCGACAACCTTCAAAGCGTCAATGTCCAGTCCGGAGTCAATTTCATCCAAAATGGCAATTTCCGGCTTCAGCAGCATCAGCTGCAGGATTTCGTTACGTTTTTTCTCGCCGCCTGAAAATCCTTCATTCAGATAGCGCTGGGCCATGTTCTTATCAATTTCAAGGTCTTCCAGTACACCATCCATTTCTTTGATGAATTTCATTAGAGAAATTTCATCGCCTTCTTCACGCTTTGCATTAATGGACGAACGCAGGAAATCGGATGTTGTGACACCGCTGATTTCACTTGGATACTGCATAGCGAGGAAAAGACCGGCACGGGCCCGCTCATCAACTTCCATTTCCAGAACGTCTTCCCCGTCAAGATGAACACTGCCTTCCGTAATTTCAAAGCTTGGGTGACCCATGATCGCTGAGGCCAGTGTTGATTTACCGGTTCCGTTTGGCCCCATTACTGCGTGGAATTCACCACCTTTTATTGTAAGGTTGACACCCTTTAATATCTCGTTCCCTTCAATTTCGACATGAAGATTCTTTATCTCTAGTATTGAGCCTGCCATATCGATACCTCCAATTACTGTTATTATGCTATTGTTTGAAATGGATATGTAGTTCATCCATTCTCAATCTATTCTCATTATCATCTTAAATCATTTCGAAAGTATTATCAACTCCCAGGCGTTATTCTTTAAGTTTTGCAGCACCTACCATGAATTGATTAATGTCATTATAATACATTTGATATCATCTATTAAATAAAAGGACATACAAAATGCCCGCTTATATTCCAGCCGGGCATTTTGCTTATCGTATATTCCCTTTCGATTGCCGCCAATACGCGTTTTCCTTTAGTAAAGCAGCCGTTTTTTGCAGCTGTTCACGAACACTTTGCGTTGCCGTACCGCCGGAAGCCTTGCGGGCATCGACAACTGCTTCAGGTTTAAGCGCATCGAAAATATCCGCTTCGATCACTTCCGAAAAATGTTGGAACTCATTTAGCGACAAATCCAGCAAGTATTTGTTTTTGTTAATGCACTGCAAAACAATTTCGCCGACCACTTCATGCGATTCCCTGAACGTCAACCCTTTATCGGTCAGATAATCAGCCAGATCGGTCGCATTGGAATAATCCTGCTTTACCGCCCGATACATCACTTCCCGGTTGACCTGCATCGTTTCGATCATCGGGGCGAACAATGCAAGGGCCCCCCGAAGTGTTTCAGCCGTGTCAAACATGCCTTCTTTATCCTCCTGCATATCTTTGTTGTAAGCGAGCGGCAGCCCCTTAAGCATGGTGAGCATACCGGTCAGGTTTCCATAGACACGGCCGGTCTTACCCCGAACGAGTTCGGCTACATCCGGATTCTTCTTCTGTGGCATCATGCTGCTACCGGTACTGAAGGCATCATCCAATTCAATAAAATTAAACTCAGCGCTCGACCACTGGACCATTTCCTCACACAGCCGGGATAGATGCATCGCAATCATGGACGCATCGGCCAAAAATTCCACGACGAAATCACGGTCGCTGACAGCATCAAGGCTATTGGCACAAATGCCGTCAAAGTGAAGCGCGTTGGCAACAAATTCCCGGTCGATCGGGAATGTCGTCCCAGCCAGCGCCCCGGCGCCCAGCGGCATTTGATTGATCCGCTTCCAGCTGTCCATCAGACGCTCGGCATCACGCTGAAACATAAACACGTAAGCCAGCATGTGATGTGCGAACGAGACGGGTTGAGCCCGCTGCAAATGGGTGTAGCCAGGCAGAATGGTGTCCATATTCTGTTCAGCCTGTTTGTATAGAGCATGCTGAACATCTGTCAGCAATTGGACCAATTCCACCACCACATCCCGCAAATACAGCCGCATATCCAAGGCCACCTGATCATTCCGGCTCCGTCCGGTATGGAGTTTTCCACCGACCGGACCAATTTCCGCCGTCAACAGGTGTTCAACATTCATATGAATATCTTCATGTGCCTCATGCAGTGCTACCTGATCAGTTTCGATCTTCGCGGCAACCGCCTGTAGTCCGTCAGCAATCAAATCCGCTTCATCTTCCGGAATAATGCCACATTTTTTAAGCATTTTTACGTGCGCTTGACTACCTTGGATATCGTATGCTGCCAGCTTCTTATCAAATTTAATGGAGGCCGTGTAGTCATCCACTAACTGGTTGGTTGGTTTGGTGAATCTGCCGCCCCATAGTTTCATTGTTTCAGTGCATCCTTGCTAGCTGTCTCTGTTTTGGCATTAACGCCTTGCTTATGATCATTAGCAGATTCATTGACAGACGAGTGGACTTTCGTCGGTAGTCCCCAAAGCTTGATGAATCCTTTTGCTGCATCATGATCAAACGCATCATCCGCATTATACGTTGCCAAATTTAAGTCATAAAGGGAATTTGCCGATTGTCGGCCTATCGGCTGCGCCTGCCCCTTATACAATTTCATTTTGACAGTACCGGATACATACTGCTGCGTTTCCTCAATAAAGGCTTTCAGGGCATCGGTCAATGGTGAATACCAAAGCCCATCATAGACTGTCTGGGCAAATTTCTCCTCAACAGTTGGTTTAAAGCGAGACGTCTCACGCGGGAGCGTCAGGGATTCCAGTTCCTTGTGGGCGCTAAGTAGAACCGAAGCTGCCGGGGCCTCATACACTTCTCTTGATTTAATGCCGACCAGACGGTTCTCGATATGATCGATGCGCCCAACCCCGTGTTTTCCGGCTGTCGCATTCAGCGCCATAATCAATTCGTCCAATGGGAGATCGTCGCCATTCAAAGCAACGGGCTTCCCCTGTTCAAATGCAATGGTGATTACTTCCGGTTCATCCGGCGCATCAAGTGGATCTTTCGTCAGATCATACGCATCTTTTGGCGGTTCTACCCATGGATCTTCCAAAACCCCGCATTCATTGCTGCGGCCCCACAAATTTTCATCGATACTGTATGGACTATCGACACCAACCGGTACTGGAATGTTATGTTCTTTGGCAAATGCCAGCTCTTCTTCACGTGACATCGACCATTCCCTGACCGGCGCCACAACATCCAAATCAGGATTCAATCCGGCAAATGCCACATCAAACCGCACCTGATCGTTGCCCTTACCTGTGCAACCGTGTGCGACGGCTGTGGCACCTTCCTTCTCGGCAATCTCCACGAGCAGTTTGGCGATCAGTGGTCTCGACAAGGCCGAAATGAGCGGATATTTGCCTTCATACAATAAATTCGCTTTTAACGCAGGCAGAACGTATTCATTGGCAAACAGTTCCTTGGCATCGATGACATATGATTTGACAGCACCGACATCAAGCGCCTTCTGCTTGACGAAATCCAAGTCCTTTCCTTCCCCGACATCAATTGCCACCGCGATGACATCATAGCCGTATTTATCCTGTAGCCATTTAACGGCAACAGATGTGTCGAGCCCTCCGGAGTATGCCAATACAATTTTTTCTTTTTCCACACTACCCTCTCCCTTAGCTTAATTTTATCGTCAAAGGCCTATGCGTATTTCCATTCAACTGAAATAATCTTATCCCATTAAAGCAGTCATTAATGCTTTTTGGGCGTGCAGCCGGTTTTCTGCCTGCTGAAAGATGACGGATTGTACACCGTCAATCACGTCAGCTGTTACTTCTTCACCTCTATGTGCCGGCAAACAATGCATGAATATCGCATCACGTTTGGCTGCGGCCAACAAGGTTTTGTTCACCTGGAAGTCAGAAAACATTACCTCCCGGGATGATCGTTCATCTTCCTGCCCCATGCTTGCCCATACATCGGTATAAAGAACATCAGCCTGCCGTACAGCATCGTAAAGGTCCGATGTGATATGAACCTCACTTCCTGAATATGCTGCTATAGCTAAAGCTTTTTGGACAACGGCCGTGTCAGGCCAGTAATCATCCGGTGCGGCAATGCTGATATCCATCCCGGTTATGGCAGCTCCGATCATCAAGGAGTGGGCCATATTGTTGCCGTCACCCAAATAACTTAACTTGATACCCTTCAAGGATCCTTTTGTCTCCCGGATTGTCTGCAGGTCTGCCAGCACCTGACATGGATGATAGACATCTGTCAGTCCGTTTATGACCGGAATGGTGGCATGAGTGGCAAATGCTTCAACTAACTCCTGGGAAAATGAGCGGATCACCATCCCATCTAAATAGCCTGACAGGACCTTCGCCGTATCGGCAATTGTTTCACCCCTGCCCAACTGCAAATGGCCTGACTCCAGAAAGATCCCTGTACCACCCAGCTGAGAAATCCCCGCTTCAAAGGAGACGCGCGTCCTTGTTGATGGCTTCTCAAACAGCATACCGAGCGTTTTCCCTTTTAATGGCTCTGCCTGTATTCCCGTGTTGCGGCTCTTTTTCATCTCGTCCGCCATTTGCAGCAAATCAAACAGATCACCTGCACTGTAGTCAACGAATTTTATAAAGTCGCGGCCTTTCAGTCGATGTCTGATAGGCACGTCGGTTTCTGTCTCCATTTAGACCACCTGCTCTTTCTTCTTATTCAATCCATGGATACTGTCCATATACGTATTGATTGAAACGGGTGCCTCTTGTGATTCAATCGACGCGTACAAGAACGCCATCAACGTTTCAGCTGACGTAAAGCATGGCGTGTTACGAGTCAAAGCACTAACTCTAAGCCTGTTATGGTCATCTTCAGCCAATCGTTTTTGCGTATCGCAGACGAACTCAAATCCAGTTTCCAAACAGACGTTACAAGCCTCCGAAATGGCGAACGTTTGGTCAACGGTGATGCCCTTTGCGCCGAGAACTTCTGCCGTTTCCGGATCGGCCGTGATGCTGGCGGGTAATTCCGAAAGTATCGACAACACGTTTTCCGATAAACCGTCTGTTTGTGATCCCAACGATAAATAAACCGGCTTGTTGCCATTCATGTTCATCAGGCTTCCTTCCGTCCAGCCGCATGCTTTAGCCATTGCTTTCTCAACAGTGGATCCAATACCAATCGCCTCACCAGTCGATTGCATTTCCGGTCCCAAATATGGATCAGCGCCAGGTAATTTATCAGATGAAAAGACCGGCATTTTAACCACATAGTAAGGGATATCTTCATGCAAACCAGCTTTCCATTCCTGTTTTTCAAGTGGCTTTCCGGTTTGTACCTGGACAGCCAGATCAATGAGTGGGACACCCGTTACTTTACTGGCAATCGGTACCGTTCGTGAGGCACGCGGATTAACCTCCAATACATACAGTGTCTGTTTGTCTTCGCTGAGAACAAATTGGATGTTGACCATTCCTTTAACATTCAATTCTGCCGAAATAGCTTTGGTGTACGTTTCGAACAACTGCTTTTGTGCTCTGGTCAGATCCGGTGCCGGGAAAACGGCGATACTGTCGCCTGAATGGACGCCCGCCCGTTCGATATGCTGAAAGACGCCGGGGATCAGCACGTCTTCCCCATCACAAACCGCATCGATTTCAAATTCATGACCAGGGATAAACCGGTCGATTAATAATGGGAACACATTGCCATCCGGCATATCCCTTTGAAGATCGTTTAAATACGTCACCAGTTCCGTCTCATCACGCAGTACCACCATACCGCTTCCGCCGATAACATAGGAGGGGCGGACGAGAACCGGATAACCGATTTCAGCTGCTGCACAGATAGCTTGATTAATGTCTTTCACTGTTTCGCCTGGTATATGGGGAATCTTCAGTTGTTGCAGCAATTGATAGAACAAGTCTCGATCTTCTGCCGTGTTAATGGCCGGTAAGGAAGTCCCATATACATGAACACCCGCCTGATATAATGCTTCCGCAAGATTGACTGCTGTTTGGCCGCCGAACTGAATCATGACGCCATCGGCCTGTTCATTCGCCATGACATTCAAAACATCTTCTGCTGTCAGTGGTTCAAAGTAAAGGTGATCAGCCGTATTATAATCTGTGCTGACTGTTTCCGGATTATTGTTAATGACCACCGATTTGATCCCCTGTCCCTGTAATGACATAGCTGCCTGTACGGAACAATAATCAAATTCAACCCCTTGACCAACTCTGATTGGGCCTGAACCAAGCACAACCACCTTTTGCCCGTTTAGAGGGGTGGATTCATCACCGCCATCCCATGTACTGTAGAAATATCCTGTATCAGCTGAATGGCTTGAGGCAAACGTGTCAACTTTTTGATAAGATGGCTGCACGTTTATTTCCCCGCCTTTTTTCTGTACTGCACGTTCATCCGTATCAAGAAGGGAAGCAAGGGTTTTGTCTGAAAGACCGAGTGTCTTGGCCTGATGCCATTCCTCACACGTGATCGTTTCCAGGCTTTTACCGTGCACTTTATGTTCCATGGCAAGCACAGATGCTATTTCGTTCAGAAAAAAGCGATCAATTCCTGTCAGTTCCTGTATGCGCTCAAGCGGATAACCGCGTCTGACGGCTTCGGCTATGACGAAAAGCCGTTCATCTGTTGCCTCTGTCAAAGCGGTGTCGATAGCTTCACCCGTCCAGTCCGGCATAAATGGAAAATGATCGGTCCCAATATCCAGCGAGCGAATTGCTTTATTCAACGCTGCCGGGAAATTTTTGGCCAGCGCCATAACTTCACCTGTGGCTTTCATTTGCGTGCCAAGTGTCCTGTCAGCCGTCCCGAATTTCTCAAATGACCAGCGTGGTATTTTGACAGCGACATAGTCAAGCGCTGGCTCAACACTGGCCGATTTATGACCAGTGATGGGATCTGCCAATTCATCCAGCCGGTAGCCCATCGCAATTTTGGCAGCGACCCTTGCAATTGGATAGCCGGTTGCTTTGGACGCCAGGGCGCTGGAGCGACTGACCCGCGGATTCACTTCGATGATGACATATTCATCGCTGTCCGGATGCAAAGCAAATTGAATATTGCAACCCCCGATGACACCGAGCTCCCGTATCACGTTAAAGGAGACGCTGCGAAGCATATGATATTGATGGGCATTCACCGTCTGGCATGGCGCAACCACTATACTGTCACCTGTATGGACCCCGGCAGGATCGATGTTTTCCATATCGCAGACGATGATGCATGTGTCATTCTGATCCCGAACGACTTCAAGCTCGATTTCTTTCCAGCCTTTGATGCTTTGTTCAACGAGCACCTGGCCCACTGGACTAGCATCAAGTCCCCGCTGGACGACAGTGGCCAGCTCCTGTTCATTTTCCGCTGTTCCGCCGCCAGCCCCGCCTAACGTATAGGCTGGTCTGACAATCATCGGATACCCGGCTGTCCGGGCAAATCGGAGTGCTTCTTCAGCCGATTGAACCGATAGGCTTTCCGGAACCGGTTCACCGATCGATTTCATCATCGATTTGAAAATATCACGGTCTTCGCCTTTTTGTATCGTGTCCAGTGAGGTGCCTAAAAGCTCAACCTCGTACTGCTCCAATACACCCGCTTCAGCCAGGGAAATGGCCATATTCAATCCTGTTTGCCCGCCGAGCGTCGGCAGTATCCCGTCAGGTTTTTCCTTTTTAATAATGGCTGTCAGCGAATCCCGGGTTAACGGCTCCATATAAATGTGATCGGCAATTGCCTGATCAGTCATGATGGTTGCCGGATTATTATTGATAAGAATGACCTCGACCCCTTCTTCCTTTAACGCCAGACAAGCCTGTGTTCCGGAATAATCAAACTCGGCTGCCTGACCGATAATAATGGGGCCTGAGCCAATTACCAGAACTTTATGGATATGCTGTAACTTGGGCATGCTGTCTCTCCCCTTTGCTGGTATCGTGCCTAAACACTCTCACATGTATTAATAAACTTGGTTTTGTATTATTATGCACCAAAATTTATATTGATGCAACCCTTAAAATAAAAAAATTTGCTTTTATTGGATTTTTTTTATTATGGTTCTATAAAAAAAGCACGAGCCGTTAAAATGGTTCGTGCCAAAGGTTTCTAGCTTTTCAATTCTTTTACCTTATTCGCCATTTGGCCGATTTTGTCGATTTCGACTGTGACGTGATCACCGTCCTTCAGAAACTGCTGCGGATCCATCCCCATACCGACGCCATCAGGTGTCCCGGTCATAATCAGGTCTCCCGGTTTTAATGTGATCAAAGACGAAATGAATTCAATCAGAAACGGAACATCAAAAATGAGTTGCTCAGTCGTTGCCGCTTGCCGCACTTCCCCATTCACATAAGCGTTTATCGACAATTGGCCGGGATCACCCACTTCATCAGCTGTCACAACCCAAGGGCCGATCGGTGTCGAGCGATCCAGTGTTTTTCCCTGCAGCCATTGCGGTGTCCGCTTTTGTAAATCACGGGCTGAACTGTCGTTGCCGATGGTATAACCGGCTATATAATCGAGCGCTTCTTCCCGTTTGATGTTAGAAGCCTCTTTTCCGATGACAACGGTCAGTTCAGCTTCATAATCAAGTTTCCGGACAAAATCCGGTTTTTCAATCATATCCTCCGGGCCAACAAGCGCATTAGCAAATTTGGCAAATAACACTGGGTAGTCAGGAACATCGCTTTGCATTTCCGCTGCATGGGCTGCATAATTTTTCCCGACACAGATGATTTTGGAGGGCGATGACACCGGAGTGGCCAAATAGACATCATCACGGTTATATCCATTATCATCTATATTGTTTGCTGCCGCAAAAGCCATGACGTCCATTGCTTGTTTAATTAGGCGATTGCCGCCGGCGAAAAATTGATCCGGATTTGAAGGAAAAGACGTTTCCGTTACATCCACTGAATCACGATCCTGCCGGTTAAGTTGCATCTGCCGCCATGTTTCCTGTAGATCAACAATTTTACCCTTGTCGTCAAGGCTAAACCCCATCCGCAATGGACCGGGTGTGCCTTTGATTTTGTAGCTCACTAATTTCATGTCTTTACCTCCCGCTTGATTTGTTGTCGTATGTATTCTATTTCCAAACCATACAATCCTTGTTATGTCATAAATTTATTGGCTGACTTTCTCCGTTAAACAAAAATCCGCCCCTCTTTCCACCAAAGAGAGCCGGATTTTCTCTATCATCTATGAATATGGCTGTCAATATCCGCTACCATACGTTTACACTGTTCGTATTCACGCTGTCGTCTTTTTTCCACGGTTATGCGTTTATCCAGTTTTCTTTCGTATTCCTCATAACCTATTTTGTTCGACTGTTGCATTGCCCGCTCCATTTCCGGCGTGTAATGCATCTTTATTCCACTGTGAATAGTGAACCATCCTTTCGTTTGTTTACGGTATTAAGAATACCATAAAACCAATACCCTATACAAAATGCATTTAACCGTATTAAATCGGAAGGCACTCGATATAAAAGCTGGAAACCAACTCAGCCATGTTTCAGTTAAACATAAAGCAAATGACTGCCATATGCTGTGGATTCCCTAAAATTCGCTAACCGTGAATTACTCGGACGGACCATCTACTGGAATGACAGCACCGTCAAACGCTTCGACCATAAAGTCCTGAATCTCCTCAGAATGCAGTACATCCACTAAAGCATTCAAGGCCTCGCTGTCCTCATCGCCTTTGTTTACAGCCACTACATTCAAGTATGGCGATTCCTCATCTTCCAGAATCAGTGCATCCTCCATTGGATTCAAATCTGCCCCGATGGCATAATTGGTATTAATCGCGACCAGTGTGTTTTCTTCTGTTTCATACAAATCAGGTAGTGTGGCTGCATCATAGTCATAGGAGAAGGTCAGGTTTTTCGGATTTTCCACAATATCATCTGTTGTGGCATCAACCTTCTCAACATCTTCAGCCAGTTTAATAAGCCCTTCCCGCTCCAGCAATGCCAGGACACGCCCATGATCGGCAACGGAACGGCTCAACAACACTTCAGAACCCTCCGAAATCTCATCAAGGCTGTTAAAGTCTTTCGAGTAAATACCCATTGGTTCAATATGAATACCGCCAAGATGAGTAAAATCGTAGCCAATATCGGCAATTTGACCTTCTAGGTATGGAATATGCTGGAAATAGTTGGCATCAATTTCGCCACTCTCTAGATCATCATTCGGCAAAACATAATCCTGGTATTCCTCGATCGTTAACGTGATCCCTTCGTCCTCAAGCAGCGGTTTTGCTTCTTCCAATATCTCAGCGTGCGGTGTACTGGATGCGCCAACTTTTATTTCATTGGTGTCTCCTTCACCGGAACCTCCGCATGCGGCCAGTAATAATACAATAAGTAATGATACAAATCCTAAAACTTTTTTCATAATGATTTCGCTCCTTTGCTTTATCTTTTATCTAATTTATTGGCAATATAATCACCAATGAATTGGAACAAAAATACGATCAGGACAATCAGGACTGTGCAGACAAACACGACATCAAATTCGCGGCGTTGGAACCCGAAAAAGTATGCGTAGTTTCCCAGTCCCCCAGCACCAATGACACCTGCCATGGCCGTATAGCCAATCAGGTTAATCGCTGTTACGGTAATCCCCGAGACAAGAGCCGGCATTGACTCCGGCAGCAGCACTTTGAAAATGATCGTCCGTGTTTTGGCCCCCATTGCCTTGGCTGCTTCAATAACGCCTTTATCAACTTCTTTTAGGGCAATTTCCACAAGCCGTCCATAAAACGGAGCGGACCCGATGATCAAGGCCGGTAATGCTGCATTCGGACCGCGGATCGTGCCAATCAAAAAGTCGGTGAACGGGAATAACAATAAAATCAAAATGATAAATGGTATCGCCCGGAATATGTTGACTACTGAAGCAACGATCATATTCAGGACTTTACTCTGCCAGATCCCCCCTTTCATGGTCAGATAAAGAAGCAGACCAAGCAAAATACCAAATATAAATGTGCCAATAAGGGCAAGAATCGTCATGTAAAACGTTTCATAGGTCGCAACCCATAAATCCTGCATGTTGACATTCGAGAACAAATCATTCCACATCACGGACTACCTCCACTTCCACTGAGGTTTCGTCCGTTATATAGCGGAGCGCCCGGTCCATTTCGTCAGGGGCCCCGTCCATCTGCACAAATAACGTACCATAGGCGCCATGCTGCATGCGGGTGATTTTTCCTTGCAAAATATTGATGTCAATATTAAATGTTTTCGCCACTTGACTGATCAGAGCCTGATTGGCTGTTTCGCCAACAAAATGCAGTCTGATGATTTTCCCGCGATCATAAGTGTGGGCAAGATCATCAACACCATCATCCTCATCGTCCGTCCCCATGACTTGTTCAACAAATTTTTTCGTGACCTGTTGCTTTGGCCGCAGAAAGACATCAAGCACATCGCCCTGTTCAACAATCTTGCCTGCTTCCATCACGGCAACCTGCTTGCAGATTTTCCGGATGACATGCATCTCATGTGTAATTATAATGATGGTCAGACCTAATCGTTTGTTAATGCCAACGAGCAAATCGAGAATCGCATTCGTCGTTTCCGGATCAAGTGCCGACGTCGCCTCATCACAAAGCAAGACTTTCGGTTTATTCGCAAGCGCTCTGGCGATTCCAACCCGCTGTTTCTGGCCACCGCTTAATTGTGACGGATAAGCTTGTTCCCTGCCGTCTAACCCGACAAGGTCAATCAGTTCCTGAACACGGCTTTCTCGTTCACGTTTCGGAACACCAGCGATCTCCAGCGGAAAGGCAATGTTGTCTTTGACCGTACGCGACCATAACAAGTTAAAATGTTGAAAAATCATCCCGATTTCTTGCCGTGTCACACGCAGGTCATCAGCATTCAACGCGGTTATCTCCTGGTTATCGATGACCACTTTTCCATCCGATGGTTCTTCCAGTCTGTTCAACAGCCGTACAAACGTACTTTTTCCGGCCCCGCTGTACCCGATGACACCAAATATGTCACCTTCCCGAATATCAAGTGTTAAATCATCGACGGCTGTTATCCGGTTATTCGCTGTTGTAAAGTTTTTGCTTAAACCTTCTATCGCTATCAAGGCTATCCTCCTTCACGTCACCTACGTTTATGACCCACTTTAGAAAACATCTTAAACTAATAAATACCGTAATCAGCGGGTCCTTTTTTAAAAGATAAGAAAGTATAAAATTTTGGACGATATTTTCAATGCCGAAATCGGCTAATTCGCCGATTTCTTCCAATCCGACTTCTGACCTCTGGCATCTGAAAAGACGCGTCAGCGTTTTTTCTTAAAGATAAGAAAGTATAAAAATAAAAAACGCCTTTCTGCAAGAGAACAGAAAGACGTGTACATGCCACATCGTCTCGTTCCCCTATCTGCCAAAGCATCTGCTTTGCAGGAGTTGGCACCTTTCAAACACGATTCGTTTGAGGTTGCCGCGGTTTCACAGGGCCAGCCCCTCCACCGCTCTGGATAAGAGAAAATCCTATTTATATTAAATCGATAAACAATATATTAGCATGCTTTCTTCATGCTGTCAATCATTCATGGCTTCGCACAGGACCCACGCTTTAAATTTCCAGTTTTCTTTTCAGAATTTTAAAGGTGTTTCCTGCGTTAAATTGCGACAATAGTCATAAAGAAACGACATTCTTCACAGGTGAATGACATACTCGTCCCAACGA
>NZ_JBHTNH010000015.1:0-69900 GCF_042679865.1 Lentibacillus salinarum
CTCAAAACCCCCCCCCTAAAATATGCGGTATAATAACATTCCCATTTGTTATATTATACCATAATTTCCATATTTTAGGTTTCATATTTTTAGGATTATCTCGAAAAATTTTTACTCCTCAGTGCTGTCCAATTCTGGACAGCTTTTTCGTGGTTGCCATCACCTCCACTGCAGTGAAAACAGTTCTAAAAATGATCGATAAGCTGTCAAGCAGCGGGAAAAAAGCAGAAGACTAACTATAATCTAGGTCTTTGTTTAAAGCTCTTTTCGTAAATTTAATTGCTCGCAGTTGATATAAAGTGAAACTTCATTCAGTGGAATGTTTTTCTCCACTGAATGTTAGTTGAACAGAATCGGGCATTTAAGGTCAGTTAGCCGCCGTATTTTGGCGGGTTACTAACCTTTAGATGCGGGAAAAAGTGCGACGTAATTGCTGCTAGGTTGATTTCTATAAGTACGTGTCATTCCCGCCGTCCGGGATCGCTTCGGGCGGATGCTTTCCGCGGGCACGGCCTCAGCCTCCTCAGAAGCAAAGAACGCTTCTTCCGGGGTCTTCGGACACGTGCTGTTCCCGCAGGAGTCACCGCCCTCCACTCACCCGAACTAGTTAAGTTGCGTGATGCGAATACTATTACTGCCATAATTAACGGTTGGTAAATCCAAACTAGCGGAGATTCCTGTGGGAGCAGAGGCCTAGATGAGACTCCGCAGTGCGACGAGCAATCAGCACAAAGCAAGGCTTCCCTGAGTACGCTTCAACCTGCGAGGAGCGTATGCCTCACCGAAATAACTACTAACGTGACGAGCACCAAGTGTTTTTCCGCAGCGATGGACCAGCACTTACTTAAATTCTGAAGTTTGGAAGGAATTCCTGATAAAGTTACGTCGCAGAATATGGGTTTTGTGTTAGAAAACAGCCTTATTTCAAAGGCTGTAAACCTTGACCAAAGCAAAATAATAACGCCATGTCCAGTTTTCGTGGACGTGGCGTTATTATTATCGGGGCTTCATTCAACCGCGTTTTCATTTTTGATTATTA
Organism: Lentibacillus salinarum; assembly: GCF_042679865.1. NCBI lineage: Bacteria > Bacillati > Bacillota > Bacilli > Caryophanales > Bacillaceae > Lentibacillus > Lentibacillus salinarum. Next base: position 1,040 of record NZ_JBHTNH010000015.1, read on the forward strand.
CATCGTATGGATTGGTGTACCCAATGCCACATCTGCTGCTTCCATCGTTACTTCGCCAAGTGTTGGATGAGCATGGATGGTGAGCGCAATATCCTCGGCAGTCATACCGGCTTCGATGGCCAGCCCAATTTCCGCAATGACATCACTGGAATTTGGTCCGGCAACCTGGGCACCAATGACCAGTCCGTCTTCTTTTCTGGTAATTAGCTTCATAAAGCCTTCCGTATTATTCAATGACAAAGCACGGCCATTTGCGCCAAACGGGAATTTGGATGCCATCACGTCATAACCTGCATCCTTCGCCTCCTGTTCCGTATAACCAACACTGGCAAGCTCCGGATCAGAGAAGACAACCGAAGGAATGGCAAGATAGTCAATTTCTGATTTTTCACCGCCGATAACCTCGGCTGCCACTTTTCCTTCATATGATGCTTTGTGAGCAAGCGGTAGGCCTTCAACGATGTCACCAATCGCAAAGATGTTATCGACATTGGTACGCCCTTGTTTATCAGTTTTAATAAGTCCTTTATCAGTAACGTCAATACCGACTTGCTCAAGGCCAATATCATCTGTGTTTGGACGGCGCCCAACTGTTACGAGCACATAGTCCGCCTCAACTACTTCCTCTTTGTCATTTACTTCATACGTAACTTTAACACCGTCATCAGTTTCCTCGACACCTTTAGCCATCGCTTTGGTTACAACGTTGACATTTTTGTTCTTCAAGCCTTTTTTGACAGGCTGTTTAAGCTGTTTTTCAAATGTACCGAGAATCTCTTTTGTGCCTTCAAGAATGGTTACTTCGGTGCCAAAGTTGGCATAGGCCGTACCGAGTTCAATCCCGATATAACCGCCACCGACGACGACCATTTTTTCTGGAATTTCCTGAAGGTTCAAAGCGCCGGTTGAATCAAGCACACGATCAGAAAATTTGAAATTCGGAATCTCAATCGGCGTTGAGCCTGTTGCAATAATACAGTTATTGAATGTGTATGTCTGAGAATTTTTTTCGTCCATCACTTTAACCGTGTTTTTATCAACAAAGTAGACCTCACCTTTGACAATATCAACCTTGTTGCCTTTCAGCAGACTTTCGACACCTGAGGTCAATTTGTTGACGACTTTTCCTTTCCACTCCTGGACTTTGGAAAAATCAACGGAAACATTTTCGGTTGTAATGCCCATTTCTTCGTTTCCGTGGGCACTCTGTGTCTTATGGCCTGCTTCAATCAGCGCTTTAGACGGAATACAACCAACATTAAGGCAGACACCGCCTAAATCACCCTTTTCCACGATTGTCACGTTCTGACCGGTTTGAGCAGCACGGATGGCAGCCACATAGCCGCCAGGTCCTGCTCCAACCACTAGTGTGTCAAGTTCGATTGGAAAATCTCCTACTACCATAGCTTACGCCTCCATCATAATTAATTGTGGATCGTTCAACAGACGCTTAATTTGATTCAATGCCAGTTGTGCCGTGGCACCATCAACAATCCGATGATCAAAGCTGAGGGATACGGCCAATACCGGCGCCACAACGATCTCCCCGTCACGGACGATTGGTTTGTCCTGAATGCGTCCGATGCCAAGAATGACAGCTTCCGGATAATTCAATACCGGCGTGAACCACTGACCACCGGCGGATCCGATGTTGGTAATCGTATTGGAAGCGCCTTTCATCTCTTCAGGTGCAAGTTTACCACTACGCGCCTTTTCTGCCAATTCATTGATTTCTTGTGAAATGGTGAAAATTGATTTACGGTCTGCATCTTTCACCACTGGTACCAGCAAACCTTTATCCGTATCGGCAGCAATACCAATATTGTAATATTGCTTATGAACGATTTCACTTGTATCATCATCCACCGCAGCGTTTAAAATCGGATATTTTTTCGATGCGGAAATCAACGCTTTTGCGACATATGGCAAATAAGTCAGTTTAATCTCCTGTTCAGCGGCGACTGCTTTAAATTTCTTGCGATGTGCCACGAGTTCGGTAACATCCACTTCATCCATCAGGGTGACATGTGGTGCTTTTGTTTTGGAATTCACCATGGCATTGGCAATTGATTTCCGGATGCCGCTCATTTTCTCGCGGGTTTCAGGATAATCGCCTTTAGAGGTCTGTGCTGCGGCAGGTTGTTGTGTATCTTCATCTGCTTCAGCGGGTTCTCCGGCCTCTTGTTCACCACTTAAGTAATCGTCAACATCTTCTTTTAGGATGCGGCCATTTTTGCCTGAACCTTGAACCTCCTGAATGCTCACATCGTTGTCCCGGGCATATTTACGGACTGATGGCATGGCAATGACACGTTTATCATCAGCGGATGGCTGTTCTTTATCAGGCTTTTGCTCAGCAGCTTCATCGCTGCCTTTTTTGTCATCTGATACTTCACTGGCTTCTTCTTCGGTTTTTTCCGCTGCTTCCTGTTCCGCTTCTTCCGCTTCCTCATCATCAGATTCATAGCCTTCTGCATCAAACGAGATTATTGTGTTGCCTACTTCCGCTACTTCGCCTTCATCAACATGGACTTTCGTAACTGTTCCCTCAACTGGTGATGGGATTTCGACGACGGCTTTATCGTTTTGAACTTCACATAGCACGTCATCCTCTTGAACCTCGTCGCCTTCTTTAACAAACCACTTGGCGATCTCACCTTCATGGATGCCTTCACCAATATCAGGAAGTTTAAAATTATATGCCATTCCTGTAACCTCCAATCATTCTTTAAAAATTGATGACGTCATTCACTTTGTCGATGACGTCTTTATGCGTCGGCAACCATACTTCTTCTGCCTGTGAAAACGGATAAACGGTATCCGGGGCCGTTACGCGCATAATCGGTGCTTCCAGATGCAGGATGGCCCGTTCTTGAATTTCCGAGATCACCTGTGAGCCAACCCCTGCCTGACGCTGGGCTTCCTGCAGCATGACTACACGGTTTGTCTTTTTAACCGATTCAACAATTGTTTCGGTATCAATCGGTGAAATCGTACGTAAATCAATTACGTCCGCTTCAATATCGTCTTTCGCCAATTCTTCCGCAGCTTTCAGCGCTGTATGCACCATTGCCCCATAGGCAACAAGGGTGACGTCCTTGCCTTCCCGCTTAACATCTGCTTTATCAAGGTCAACCGTGTAAGCGTCATCCGGCACCTCGCCGCGGAATGAACGGTAAAGTTTCATATGTTCCATGAAAAATACCGGATCGTTATTGCGGATTGATGAAATCAAGAGGCCTTTAGCATCATACGGGGTTGATGGTACAACAACTCTGATCCCGGGCTGCTGGGCAATAAGCCCCTCCAAAGAATCCGCGTGCAGTTCCGGTGTATGAACGCCACCTCCAAACGGCGTGCGAATGGTAATCGGAGCGGATTTACTACCGCCTGAGCGATAACGCATACGTGCTATTTGCCCGTTAATGGCATCCATTGCCTCATAGATAAAGCCGATGAACTGTATTTCAGGTACCGGCCGGAATCCCTGCAGTGCCAAACCAAGCGAGAGGCCGCCGATTGCCGATTCGGCAAGTGGCGTATCAAATACACGGTCTTCCCCGAATTCATCCTGTAATCCTTCTGTAGCACGGAATACGCCGCCGTTTTGGCCAACATCTTCACCGAAAACTAGTACATTTTCGTCGTTTTTCAGTTCATGATGCATGGCATCCGTGATGGCTTGAATCATTGTCTTTTGTGCCATGATTTACTTCGACTCCTTCTCTTTATATTCTTCCATTTGCTCCTGCAGGTTGTTTGGAAGTTCATCATGCATAATGCTGATTAAATCCGTCACTTTTTGTTTTGGATAATCATCCGCTTCTTTGATGGCCTTTTTAATGGCTTCTTTGGCATCTTCAATGACTTTATTTTCCTCCTCTTCCGACCAGAGATCTTTGCCTTCAAGATACTTGCGGAAGCGGACAAGCGGGTCTCGCTTTTCCCATTCATTCGTCATATCCTCTGTACGGTAACGTGTCGGGTCGTCACCGGCCATGGTGTGCGGACCATAACGGTATGTCAGCGTTTCAATCAGTGTAGGGCCGTCACCGTTCACGGCACGCTCACGAGCATGTTTGGTAGCCGCATAAACAGCAAAAACATCCATACCGTCAACTTGATAGCTTGGAACACCTGCTGCTACTCCCTTTTGTGCCAATGTTTTCGCATTCGTTTGCATTTCAACCGGAACGGAAATGGCAAACTGGTTATTTTGCACAAAGAAAATAGCCGGAGCACCATAAGCACCCGCAAAGTTGACACCTTCATAAAAATCGCCCTGAGACGTTCCGCCGTCACCTGTGTATGTAACGGCGACAGACTTTTTACCGCGTTTTTTGAGACCAAGTGCTACACCGGCTGCTTGCGTATATTGGGCCCCAATAATGATCTGCGGGCTCAACCCGTTCACACCCTCCGGAAACTGGTTGCCGTGGTAATGGCCTCTGGAAAACAGGAATGCCTGGTACAGCGGAAGCCCATGCCAAATCAGTTGCGGAACATCACGATATGCAGGCAATAAATAATCATCTTCCTCCAGTGCATAATGGCTTCCTAATTGTGATGCTTCCTGTCCGGCCGTCGGTGCATAGAAACCTAAACGCCCCTGACGATTCAATGCGATCGAACGCTGATCCAGCACTCTTGTATAAACCATCCGGCGCATCAGTTCCTTCAGGTCATCATCTGGCAGGTCAGGCATCCAGTCTTCGTTCACGACTTCACCGTCTTCATTAAGAACCTGGAACATTTCGAACTGACTCTCAATATTGTCAAGTACATCCTTCACAATCGTTCACCTCTTCCTTTCTGTTCAACTGTTTATATTCTTTTCCAGTCTTCCTGAATTATGAATGAAACTGTACCCATTTGCTTTAAAACATGTTCCCTTATTTAATCGCCCGTAATCATGATGTTCACAAAACGGGAGAACTGTTACACCTAAAAAGCAAAAATCACTGGTACAATTCATGATTCAGTTTAAAGTGTAGCCCACATAGAACGATTAGGTCAATTGTTTTGTTTTAGATTTTCATTTTTTCACAAGGGTGACAGCGTTTACACTGATTTATGCAATCTAAACGGCTCCTCTGTTATAACAAGTCTTGGTAACTGTATTAGTGACCGGTGGCACTGAGGCATTAGAAAAACCCGGTATTCGCAACATTTTTGCGAACATCGGGTTTTTGTATAAGGTCACCCATGATTTATATTTTCCTAACGTTATAAACAGAACCCAAAAGATGATTTAGTCATCTGAATCTGTTTGTTTTTCTTTTTCCGGTTCATCTGTATCATCCTGATCGCTTTTCTTTTCTTCCGATGACATGTCTTCCTCATATTCAACTTCAATTTCGGCGGCTTCATAAAATTCCTTTTTCAGCGTATTATACTCAGTTGTCAACTCATTGAACGTTTCATTAGCTTCAATAACGTTCTGATAACTGTCATTCAGTTCCGTTATATGATTGGATAACGTTTCCTGCTCAAGATCTTCTTCTTGGAGCATTGTATACAAATCCTTTTCCAGTTCCAGTGATTTGGCATAGGATTCGTGCAGATCGTCATACGCATCATAGCGATTCATCATGACATTGGACATTTCATCAGCTTTCTCACTTACCGTTTCATCCTCCAGATCAGCTATCATATCGTCAACGTTGGAAAATTCTTCTTTGGAAGTATCCATGCTTTCTTTTTCCAGTTCAATTTTTTCCTGTCTGGTTTCAATATTATCCAATGCCTGTGCGGATAATTCTTTGATTTTATCAAACTCGTCCATGCTCAGATCAATGACCTGGCTGTATATTTCCTGTTCTTCTTGTTCCAATGTTACAATTTCCTGCTGTTGTTTTTGAAACGTCTGCTCAAGTTCAACCGCCTCCTCCAAATGATTGTACATTTGTTCGGATGTGGCCGTACCACTACAGGCAGACAGAACAATAACTAGAATAAATAAACTAATGAATAATGACTTTTTCCATAACACAAAACATATCTCCTCTCGAACTAGTTTAAATTGTCCCTCAGTATAACATACCACGTAAAGGGACCAGGTTTCATTCACAGATTTTTTCCCGTTCAGCAAAATTATCATATAGTAAATTATATTATGTTAGAATACCGTTATGACTATGCTAGGGAGTGTCAGACGATGATTACTATGAATGATATTGTTCGTGAAGGGCATCCGTCCTTACGTGAAAAGGCTGAGGAAGTAACAGTTCCTCCAACTGAAAACGATATACAATTATTAAATGACATGCTGACCTTCATCAAAAACAGTCAAGATGAAGACATCGCAGGTCAATATCATTTAAGACCCGGGGTGGGTCTGGCTGCACCGCAGCTTGGCATTAACAAGCGGATGTGTGCTGTCCATTTCGAGGACTTAAAGGGACGCCTATGCAGTTACGGACTCATTAACCCGAAAATTGTCAGCCATTCGGTTGAACAGGCTTACCTGTCGACCGGGGAAGGTTGTCTTTCGGTCGATCGTGACGTACAGGGCTATGTGCCCCGTAACGCACGTGTCACGGTGAAAGCCATCGGAATGGATGGTCAGGAACTCAAATTGCGGCTGCGGGACTATGCTGCCATCGTTGTGCAGCACGAGATTGATCACTTGAACGGTGTCATGTTCTATGACTACATTAATCCGGAAAATCCGTTCACCGTTCCCGACAATTCCAAACCAATCGGGTAAAGCAGAGCGTTCATCTTTACACGTAGGGATAAGAACGCTGTACAGGAATCTATTTTCATTGATTCCTGTATAAATTTACATAAACAAGCAAAAAATAACGATATATCAATCACGCTGAAATCAATCTTGGAGAATGCATAAGCCGATTTTTTTAAACAATTGCAGTGTTTTTGTTTCAAATTTGTTTAAACCGTATTATACTATAGGTAAGAGGGATTGGATCGGTAGAACGTTTTTATTGCTTTTCTTACATGTCTGAAGGGAGATGTCAGTCTCATGTTAAAACGCCTGAAAGAAAAGCTGAAAAAACGCTTGAAAGATTTTCTGGGAAGAGGACGTGTACCCACAACTTTTAAAAAGGATTACCTGGACTAAACCAACCATGCAGGAAAAACCCGGAGCCCGCCCCGTTACGCCTGAACGTTTCAGACCAGTTAAGCTATCAATCTGCGGATTGGTGGATTGGCAGGCTCTAAGGTATCACATTTGCTGTAATAATCCGTTAGGCCATATACTGAACAGGCGGCTATACAGGTGAAAAGACGCTCACCTGCTGTTTAATCTGCTGATACAGGCTATTTGGCAATGAATTAACGAACCAATTGAACAGGGATACAGAACGGAATACGCTTTTTTTAACAAAAGAACCGACACGATAGGAGAGATAATCATGGTTTTTAAAGTGTTATATCAGGAACTTCCTGAAGAAATACCTGTACGTGAACGAACGAAAAGCTTATATGTCGAAGCTGATTCTGAAAGAGATGTACGACGTAAACTTGCCGGCCAAAATTATAATATCGAATATATCCAGCTATTGGATGAAGCACATTTAGCTTATGAAAAGAAATCCGACCATTTCACACTGGAGACCGTTTAGCGGATGAAATTTGTCAAAAATGATCAGACAGCGGTCTTTGCGTTAGGTGGACTCGGTGAAGTTGGGAAAAACACCTATGGTATCCAGTTTCAGGATGAAATCATCCTCGTCGATGCCGGGATTAAATTTCCGGAAGACGAACTTCTGGGTATCGATTATGTCATCCCGGATTACACTTACCTGACGCAAAACCAGGATAAGATTAAAGGTTTATTCATAACGCATGGGCATGAGGATCATATTGGCGGGATCCCTTACCTTTTGCGTGACATAAATGTGCCTATCTACGCAGGAAAACTTGCAGCCGGCTTAATTCGTAACAAATTAGAAGAACATGGTTTATTGCGTAATACCAAGTTAAATACCATTCAAGAGGACGATGTGATTAAATTCCGTAAAACATCCGTTTCCTTTTTCCGTACCACCCATAGTATTCCTGATTCATATGGCGTCGTGGTTAAAACACCACCAGGCAATATCGTGCATACCGGTGATTTCAAATTTGATTTCACACCTGTGGGCGATCCTGCAAACTTAACCAAAATGGCTGAAATTGGCAAAGAAGGCGTACTTTGTCTGCTTTCAGACAGTACAAACAGTGAAGTACCAGGTTTTACAATGTCCGAGCGGGTCGTTGGGCAAAATATCCGGGACATCTTCAGCAAAGTTGACGGCCGAGTGATTTTTGCAACATTCGCATCGAATATATACCGCCTTCAACAAGTCGTTGAAGCGGCTGTCCAACACAATCGTAAAATTGCTGTTTTTGGCCGCAGTATGGAATCGTCCATCCGCATCGGTCAGGAATTGGGGTATATCCGGGCGCCTAAGGATACCTTTATCGAGCCGAACCAGATCAACCGGCTCCCGGCCCATAAGGTGACCATCCTGTGTACAGGCTCACAGGGTGAACCGATGGCTGCCTTGTCCCGTATAGCAAACGGGACACACCGGCAAATCCAAATCATTCCTGGCGATACGGTTGTCTTTTCCTCTTCACCAATCCCAGGAAACACCGTGAGTGTCAGCCGGACGATCAATAAACTGTATCGGGCTGGAGCAGATGTCATTCATGGTCCATTGAGTGACATCCATACGTCCGGGCATGGAAGCCAGGACGAACAAAAACTGATGCTCAGACTGATGAAGCCGAAATATTTTATGCCGATTCACGGAGAATACCGTATGCTGAAAGAACACCTCAAGCTTGGTGATGCTTGTGGCGTCGACCCGGCCAGTTCGTTTGTTATGGATAATGGGGATGTTCTGGCTTTAGGCAGTGACAATGCCATGATTGCCGGAAAGATCCCGTCTGGTTCCATTTATGTTGACGGAAGCGGCATCGGCGATATCGGTAATATTGTTTTACGTGACAGGCGTATCCTGTCTGAAGAAGGCCTCGTCATGGTCGTGGTCAGTATCAACATGAAACAATTCAAAATCGCTTCAGGCCCGGATATCATCTCCCGCGGGTTTGTTTACATGCGGGAATCCGAGGACCTTATCAAGGAAGCCCAAAAACTTGTTTCCAAACATCTTGAAAAAGTCATGGAACGCAAGACAAGTCAATGGTCTGAAATTAAAAATGAAATAACCGATACCATTGCACCATTCCTCTTTGAAAAAACAAAACGCAGACCAATGATTTTGCCGATTATTATGGAAGTTTAAGAAGAAAAACCCGGTCTTTTCCTTGTCTTTCCAGAGGCCGGAATGGAAGTTCGGCGGAATACACCACGTCCTGTATCAACGCCGATCGGACCTGCATCCTACAGGCTTGAGATCAGCTTGATGGAAATCAGCTGATTTCACACAATTCATAAACGGTTACTTTTAACTATAATCGAATAAAATTAACAAAAGGTGGCATGAAAAAATTAAAATTTCATGCCACCTATTTCATTTTCTGATCGATTATAAAGGTAGAAGGAGCGTTCACGTCATGCAAAAGCTTTTCATCACTGCTCGATGACCAGATGCTTTTCAAATCTGGATAAGTCTTTATCAGCACCAATCACGATAAGGACATCATCCTCCTTCAGCAGTTCATCTGCCGCCGGGGACACATTAATGTCTTTATCACGCTTAATGGCGACGACGTTACAGCCATAATTTGCCCTGATATCCAGTTCGACCAATGTTTTGCCATGCATTTTTTTGCCTGCTTTCACTTCAACAATACTGTAATCATCTGAAAGTTCCAGATAATCAAGAATATTATTGGAAATAATATTATGTGCAATACGTTTTCCCATATCTCGCTCCGGATGCACGACCTGATTGGCACCAATCCGGTTTAATATTTTCTCATGGTAATCATTTTGGGCTTTCACCGTAATTTTTTTGATACCTAGGTCAGTCAATACAACAGTCGTTAAAATGCTGGCCTGTATATTATCACCGATTGCGACAATAACATGATCAATGTTTTTGATACCCAATTCCTTAAGTGTTGCTTCATCCGTCGAATCGGCAATAACGGCGTAGGATGCTATATTTTTGAACTCATTTATTTTATCCTGATCCGCATCGATCGCCAAAACCTGCATGCCTTCCTGGCTGAGCTCTTTACATATACTGCCGCCGAAACGGCCTAAACCGATTACCGCATAGTCACGTTTCATACCGGTTCCTCCATCCAGTTATTTGCTCTTAGTCTATCATATTAGACGCCATCTGACACCAGCGAACATCCAACCGGGCGCTTTTTTTGTAACGTTTCTGCTACAAAGTTTTCACCCCCCTGTCACAGCTGCCTGTGTAAGACCGGGTTGTTATGTTTTATACTATCTATATAGGGAAAACTATGTCCGCCGTTCGAAACAGTACCCTTTCGATTATATATCATGTTCAAATGAAGGAGGGCTCTGCCGTGGAATTGGATACGGTCCTTATGAGCAGATTGCTTACCGCTATGACACTTGGGTTTCATATTATTTTTGCCACGCTCGGTGTAGGCGTTCCACTAATGATTTCGATTGCTGAATTGATTGGGATAAAAAAGAATGATCCGCACTACCGGCTGCTGGCAAGACGCTGGACCAGGGGCTTTGTCATTACGGTTGCCGTCGGTGTCGTTACCGGAACGGCTATTGGTCTGCAATTATCCCTCGTATGGCCGAATTTTATGCAGGTTGCAGGGAATGTCATCAGCCTTCCGCTCTTCATGGAAGTCTTTGCGTTTTTCTTTGAAGCGATTTTTCTTGGCATTTACTTATATACGTGGGACCGGTTTAACAACCAGTACATCCATTGGGTATTCTCCCTGCCGATTATTATCGGCGGCGGCTTTTCCGCTGTCTTTATTACGACAGTCAACGCCTTCATGAATACACCTGATGGATTTACCACGGAAAATGGCACATTTGCAGCCGTTAACCCGATTGCCGCCATGTTAAACCCGGCAACACCAACCAAAGTGTTTCACGTATTAACATCAGCCTATTTAACATGTGCCGCTATTCTAGCTGCTATCACGGCGTTTATGATCCTGAAAAAGAAAACGACTGATTACCATAAGAAAGCGTTGAAACTGACGTTGACATTGACGTTCATATTTGCTGTATTAACAGCCATTGCCGGTGATTCATCAGCAAAGTTCCTGGCAGTCCATCAGCCGGAAAAACTGGCTGCAGCAGAATGGCATTTTGAAACGGAAGAAGGGGCCGATTTACTGCTGTTCGGCTGGCTGAATGACGCCCATGAGGCAGTCGGCGAAATCCGCATCCCCAACTTTTTAAGTTTTCTTGCTTATGGTGATTTCAATGCTGAAGTAACAGGACTCGAGGAGACCCCTGAGGATAAGTGGCCGCCGCTTTGGGTGCACTACATGTTCGACCTGATGGTTACCATCGGTTTCCTTTTGCCTGGTGTAGCGCTGTTGTATTTCATTTTAAGTAAACTGAAAAAGCGCAACGAGCACAACAAAGGAATGCTCTCCCTGATTGTATTGAGTGGCCCTCTGGCCATGCTGGCAATTGAATTCGGCTGGATTTACGCCGAGGAAGGACGTCAGCCGTGGATTATCAGGGGTTATATGACCGTTGAAGAAGCCGCTACGTCCTCCCCATATATCGGTTTAATGTTTGTCCTTTTCCTTGCCTTGTATATTGTGCTGGGCACGTTATGCGTCGTGACACTAAGAAAATTGTTCCGGGACAATCCGGCTGAGGAAGAATTGGAGAAGCATTATCCATCGTTTGAAAAGGATGATGAATCATGAGCTATGAAATGATCGGTATTTTTGTGTTATGGATCTTCCTGTATGGTTACCTGATTGTCGCTTCGATTGATTTCGGCGCCGGGTTTTTTGCCTTTTATGCTAGAATCACCAGACAGGATCACGTGATCAATCAGCTGATTTCAAGGTATTTGTCACCCGTCTGGGAAGTGACAAACGTCTTTTTCGTCTTCTTCTTTGTCGGTATTGTCGGATTCTTTCCGGAAACGGCTTATTACTACGGAACAGCCTTATTGGTACCCGGCAGTATCGCCATTATACTACTGGCAATCCGTGGCTCGTTTTACGCCTTTGAAAATTATGGATCCAAACAAAGCACAGTTTATATGTTTTTATACGGGGCTACCGGCTTGCTGATCCCTGCTTCCTTATCAGTTGCCCTGACACTGTCTGAAGGCGGATTTATTGTGGAGGAAAACGGTGTGGTTTCACTGCAGTATCTCGAACTGTTCACAAGTCCGCTTTCATGGAGCATTGTTGCATTGTCCATCGTGTCCGTATTGTTCATCAGTGCGACCTTTTTGACATTTTATGCTTCCCGTGCCAAGGATTATCCGGCGTTAAAGCTGGTGCGCAAATTTGCCCTGTTTTGGAGTACGCCGGCAATTATCGCCGCACTGACAGCATTTATCTTTTTGAGCCAGCATAATCGCGGTCATTATGAGAGCATGCTGGATTTATGGTGGATGCTTGGATTATCGGTCGGGTTTTTTATGACGACCGCATGGCTCCTGTACCAGGGAAAATATTACGGTATGGCATTTATTAGCGTGATGCTGCAATATGTCTTTGCCTTTTTCGGTTATGGCATCGGCCATTATCCGTACCTGCTTGATCCGTTTATCACGGTTTATGACAGTGCCACACATGAATCAATGGGTATAGCGCTTGTGACAGCGTTTATCGGCGGATTACTCTTATTGATTCCTTCATTAATTTTGTTAATGAAACTCTTTTTGTTCGATGCTGATTACGTCAAAGGCAAGAAATAGTTTTTAGCGATATTTTCCGGAGGACTGAGCAGCGATGAACAGCTTACGAAACATGACATTCATGTATAAATGGCATATGACAGGCCAGTTGATCCTGTCGTTCATAACCGCCCTATCGATTATTCTGCAGGCCTATTTTCTCGTTACCATTGTCGATCGGGTATTTCTGAAACAGGCTGTGTTTTCGGATATTATTTGGATGCTGGTGGGATTATTAGCTGTCCTAGCGATTAGGACGGGTTCTTCTTATGCAAACGACCGCATCGGTATCAGGATGGCTGCAAATGTGAAAGCGACCTATCGAAGGTCCCTGTTGGATAAGTTTGCTGGTAATCCCCTCATGCATTCGATGCAGGGACAATCCGGCAGGAAAATCAGCACACTGCTGGACGCCGTGGATGACATGGACAGTTACTTCAGCGACTATATACCTCAGCTGATCCGGACATCAATCATACCATTGCTTATTTTAGGGACTGCGTTTACCCAGCATGCCAATACAGGATGGATCATGCTTATTACCGCCCCATTCATCCCGATTGTTATGATGATTGTCGGCATGCAGACGAAAACGAAAGCAGAAGAACAGCAAGAAAAACTGGCAGCTTTTTCCGGCCGTTTTTTGGATACGTTACAAGGCCTGACCACCCTTAAACTATTTGGACAGGCAAACAAACAGAACGATGCTATTAAACAAAGCAGCTTAAACTTCCGGGATGCCACCATGCAAATTTTAAAAGTCGCGTTCACATCCTCATTTATGCTTGAATTGATTGCCATGCTCGGCATCGGCATCGTCGCCCTTGAGTTGGCCATTCAATTGATTATATATGAGCGTATCAGCTTTTTTACGGCATTCTTTTTGCTGGTGCTGGCCCCTGAATTTTATACAACCTTGAAACAGCTTGGCAGTACATTTCACAATGGACGGAGTAGCATGGGTGCGGCGCAGAAGGTGACGGACGCATTGGCTGAATCCACACTGCCGGTTCAGTGGGGAGACAAACATTTGACTGCTGACGCCACGCCGCCAGCGATTCAACTGCAAAACGCCGGTTTCCATTACGGGGACGACCAATTTGTATTGAAAGGAATAACGGCCGACATACCGCCTTATGGGCAAATGGCGATTGCCGGCAGGAGTGGTTCCGGAAAAACGACTTTACTGCACCTTGTGGCCGGTCTTCTACCAGTAGAAAATGGCCGGATGGTCGTGAATGGTGTTCCGCTATCACATTACCGTGAAAAAGCCTGGTTTGACCAATTGAGTTATATTTCACAGCAACCTTATATTTTTTCCGGAACGATTGCCGACAATATCACGATTGGTGCGAATGTCCGTGCAAGTCGAGCAGACATTGAACGTGCAGCTGAACAGGCGGGGATAGCTGCCATGATCCAATCGCTTGATGATGATTATGACACCCTAGTCGGCGAAGCGGGGCGCGGACTGTCCGGTGGTGAACAGCAGCGGCTTGCACTGGCCAGAGCGTTTTTGAAAAAACCATCCATTATTTTATTCGACGAACCGACAACCGGGCTTGATCTTGAAACAGAGCGTATTCTGCAGCAATCGATCAAACAATTAGCCCGACACGCCACCGTTATAACAGTCGCCCATCGGCTGCATACGATTAAGCATGCAGATAACATCCTATTTCTGGAAAATGGCGAATTAGCAGCTTCCGGCACCCATCGTGAACTGGTTGACACCGTATCATCTTATCGGGATATGGTTCGTGCTCAACAAGGAGGAAGATCTGAATGAAAGATTTAGCCGTCGTCATCAAGATGATTATACTGGAAAAACGGGACATCCTTTATTCGATCATCTTTGGCTTCGTTGCCGGCATAACAGCTGTTGGTCTATTTACAGCAAGCGGTTATTTGATATCCAAAGCGGCTCTAACACCACCTTTTTATACGCTGATTATATTGACATCGACCGTAAAGTTGCTTGGGATTACGAAAGCCATCGCACGTTATGCCGAACGCTACTTTTCCCATCGGGCAACATTTACGATTTTAAGTCATATGCGCGTGTCGTTTTTTAAGAAACTGGAACCGTTAGCACCGGGGCTTTTTCAAAAATACAGGAGTGGTGATTTGTTATCCCGGATTGTTGGCGATATCGAAACACTGCAACATTTCTTTCTGCGGGTCTTTTATCCGCCTATCGTTTTAGTGTTGGTCTTTTTGAGTACGATCCTGTTCACCGCGTTTTTTTCCATTTATGCAGCCATCATTTTGTTTGCTGGTATGGTGTTGACCGTCTTTATCGTACCGGCTATATTTGCCATCAAACAAGCCAACATAGCTGGTGATGTCAGAAGACAGCGTGGACTGCTGGCAACCGAAACAACCGAATTTCTGCACGGCTTCCGTGATCTGAAAATCCACCAGCAGCTTCATGACAAAAAACGGCAGCTGATCCAGTCATCGGACACCTATATCAGGGAACAGGAACGGGAAAATATTAATAAATTGTACAGTCAATCGGTCAACGCGTTTGTATCGTTTAGCGTTACCTGGTGTGTTCTGGCAGTGAGTGCTTTCCTGGTCATCGATGGTCAGCTGGAAGGCATTTTGCTGGCCATGCTTGTCATGATATCCTTGACAGTTTTTGAAGATGCCGCACCGATGGCTGTCTTTCCCATCCACTTTCAGGACAGCAAACGGGCAGCCAAACGTCTCGCTGCGGTCGTGCAAGGGGAAAATCAAACAAGACAGGACGCCCACCAAATGCAAGCTTTACAATCAAGTCAGCCTTTCCAGATTCGTATGGAAGGCGTTTCATTTACATTCCCGCACGAGGCCCGTCAAACACTTAAAAATATTCATCTGACCCTCCCTGCCGGTTCCAAAACGGCCATTGTCGGGCCAAGCGGTTCAGGCAAATCGACATTACTGCAGCTGCTTCTGAACATGCTGCCTGCAGACGAGGGGCCGATTCGTATCGACGGCATCGCCATTGACCAATTAAGTGCGGACTCGATTTGGGAGCATAGCAACGTCGTCCTACAGGAAAATCATTTCTTTTTCGGTACCGTCCGAAGCAATTTGTTGCTTGCCGGCGATACGTTAACCGATTCCGAAATGCAGGCCGCATTGACCCATGTCGAGCTGGACTATGTTTCCCTGGATGATCCGGTCTATGAAAAAGGTGACAACCTCTCCGGCGGGGAAAAGCAACGCCTGGCCATCGCACGGGCACTGCTAAAAAATGCACCATTATGGCTGCTGGATGAGCCGACATCATCAGTGGATGCCTTGACTGAGCAGTTGATTTACAAGCGCCTGTTTAACCAAGCTAAACAGGATACCCTTGTGCTTGTCAGTCATCGCCTGACAAACCTGGAAGAGATGGATCAGATTATCGTCATGGATCAGGGTACCATCATCGAATCCGGTACGTTTAATCAATTAATGCAGCAGAAAGGCTATCTGTATGACATGAAGCAGATTGAAAAAGATTTGCTGTAACAATATTGGAATCGGCTCTCGCGCCGATTCCAATTAATCTGACCTCTGAAAAACAAGGTCAACGCCTCTTTTTTCCCTACATAGCATCAAGCATGTCAAATTGGGACTTAACCAGTTCAAAATACTCACCGTGCTGTTTCATCAGCTCGTCATGGCTGCCATTTTCCAGGATCCTGCCATTTTCCAATACAAAGATATTATCCGATTCCCTGATTGTCGACAGCCGATGGGCTATAATGATTGCTGTTCTTCCTTTCAACAGCCGCTGTAGCGCAGCCTGGATTTTTACTTCTGTTTCGGTATCAATGCTTGCCGTCGCTTCATCCAGAATCAAAATCCTCGGATCAGCAAGCAGCGCTCTGGCAAATGACAATAATTGCCGTTCCCCTGCCGAGAGGATATTACCGCGCTCTTCCACTTCGGTTTCATATCCGTTTGCCAGCCTTTGGATAAAATCATCAGCTCCAACAACCCTGGATGCTTCAATCACTTCTTCATCGGTCGCATCCGGCCGCCCAAAGCGGATGTTTTCCATAATCGTGCCGGAAAAAATGAACGTATCCTGCAAAACGACACTGATCCCGCGGCGCAGATTGTTCAATCGGACATCACGCAGATCATAGCCGTCGACTTTAACAGCCCCTTTTGTCGGATCATAAAAACGGCTGATCAGGTTGGCGATGGTTGATTTCCCACTTCCGGTATGGCCGACAAGGGCAATCGTCTCTCCTGCCTTGATAGCCAGAGAAATGTCATGCAGCGCAATCCGGTCGTCGTCGTAAGAAAATTGAACATGGTCAAATGTAATATCGCCCTTCATATCCGTTAAATCGGCACCGTCTTCTTTATCGACGACATTGGGCTGTTCATCAAGGAATTCAAAAATCCGCTCAGAGGCAGACATGGCCATCAAGAGCTGGTTATACATCTGACCAAGCCGGGAAATAGGATCCCAGAACATGCCAACATAAAAGCCAAAGGATACAAACGTACCGATGGCAATCCCACCACTCCCCTCGCCCAGCAGAATTAGATAGGCACCGTAGGAAATAAGAATAATGGTACCGAGCGCATTACTCATTTCCACAAACGGGCCAAACATCGCACTCTTTTTGGTTGCTGTTTGCCAGCTCTTAAAATTATCCGTATTCAGCCCGGCAAAATATTCTTCATTTGCTTTTTCCTGCGAGAATGACTGGGTAATACGGATCCCCTGAATGCTCTCATTGAGATGGGAATTCAAGCGAGATTGCTGGATCCGTACATTCTGCCAGGAACGCCGGATATTCCGTCGCAGTTTCGTTGAAATATAAAACATGATCGGCAATATGACCATAATCGCCAATGCCAGCTTCGGACTTAATACCAGTAAGATAACAACTATCCCTGTCAGTGTCACCACATCCATCAGGAGATTGATAATCCCATTTGTAAACAGTTCTTGCAGGGAGTTGGTATCATTCATAATCCGGACGATAATCGATCCGCCCGATCGCGAATCAAAAAAACGATGCGATAATCGTTGGATATGGGAAAATAAGTGCTGACGCAAATCGTAAATCACATTTTGCCCGAGTATATTCACCCATTTTATCCGAAAAACATTGCCCACATAGCTTAGAAGATATAAAACGGCGATACCGATGACAAGATAGGTGAGCATTGTTATATCCCCGTTGGCAATGACGCTATCAAAGGCGATCTTACCAATCAGAATGGGGACAATTAACCGGACAGCCGTGGAAACAAACATTGCTGAAATAGCCCCGGGCAAATACGTTCTGGCATATGGTTTTAAATACCCCAGCAAACGCCACATCTGCTTCCAGTTGAACGGTTTTTCCACGGCATGGTCAACCGTATAATAAAATCGATTTAAACGCCGGTTTTCGTTTGCTGCCTGTTTTGCATTAGCCATAATGCTCCCCCCTTCTTAAGTTGCCGTTTCCATAATGTGCTCCCGGTCTTGGTACTGAATGTTGTAAATGCGTTCGTACGGCCCGTTGTTGTGGATCAATTCAGCATGCTTGCCGCGTTCGATGATTCCACCATTTTCCAGGACAAGGATTTCATCCGCATGTTTTAATGATGAGATACGATGCGCGATGATAAAGGTGGTCCGTCCTTTCATAACCTCTTTTAACGCTTTTTGAATCTTGAATTCCGTTTCCATGTCAACGGCCGAGGTCGCATCATCAAGTACTAAGATACTTGGATTAATACATATTGCCCGGGCAATCGCAATGCGCTGTTTCTGTCCACCTGACAATCCCATGCCCCGTTCACCCAGCATCGTATCGTAGCCCTTTGGCATTTCCATAATAAAATCATGCGCCTGAGCCCGTTTGGCGGCATCGATAATCTGTTCTTCCGGTATATCCGGATTGCCGTACCGGATATTTTCCCCGATCGTAGTGGAAAACAAAAATGATTCTTGAAGCACAAACCCGATTTGTTTGCGCAGGGCTGCCAACTGATAATCGTCCACCGGTCTCCCGTCCACCAGGACCTTACCTGTTTCAGGTTCATAAAACCGGGTGATCAGCTGAGTGATGCTTGTTTTTCCTGACCCGGTTGGCCCGCTCAGACCAATAACCGTTCCCGGGGGCGCGTCAAATGAAATATGTTTAAGTGCTTCATCATCATCCGCTGTATAGGTTAGTGTGACATCTTTAAATGTGACATGGCCGGAAACCACCCGATCAACAGCACCTTCTTTTTCGGTCACATCTTCCGCTGCCTCCAAAATTTCCAGCAACCGTTCACCGGAAGCTTTTGCCTGGGAAAACATGTTAATGACAAATCCAAGGTTCATTAAAGGCCCCATGATATACCATACAAGACTGAAAAAGGCGACTAATGCGCCCAGACTAAGACCACCATTAATGACCAGAAACCCGCCAAATGCCAATAAAAGCACGACACATATATTCCCGATAAATTCCATGACCGGAAAGTATTTTGACCAGATTTCAGATGTAAATAAATAATGTTGCCGATAATTATCATTACTATCAGAGAACCTGTCGATCTCAAAGTCCTCTTTCGACAGGGACTTCACCGTATTCATCCCGCTGATATTTTCCTGGACGCGGGTATTCAGGCGGCCGAACGATTTTCGAATGCCCCTGAACGCAGGGTGAACCCGTTTATCAAATCGATAGACAACAACCGCTAAAAATGGCATAGCCGCCATGGTAACCAACGCAAGCGGCATTGAATAGTAAAACATGACCCCTAAACTGAATAGAATCAGCATCGTAATCTCTATGAGATCAGAGATACCGAATGAAATGAAATTACGGAACCCTTCCACATCTGTCGTCTTTCGCGACATGAGGTCGCCAGTTCGAGCATTATCATAATATTTGAATGATAAAACCTGGAGTTTTTCGTACAAGGCTTCCCGAAGCTTATAGACAGCAGTTATTCCGAACAGATCCCCCATATATTGATGAAAAAAAGAAGAAACACCTTTTACAAGCATGATAAGAAAGAACCCGGCAGCAATATACGGAATCAATGAATACCGTTCCTCAAGCACAACTTCATCAATCGTTAACTGCAGAACGATTGGATAAACAACCGTTATAGCCACGACAAACAAAAGAAAAAATAATGATGTGAATAAATATTTTCTGTATGGCCAGTAATAGTGTTTTAACTTTTTGAAGGTTTCCAATATGTATTCCCTCCCCGATGTCTTTTCACAATATCTAATATAACGGTTCCCGAAATAAAATGCCATACCTTTTACTCACTTTTTTAAAAATTTTTAATTGTGCAGTGCTAATTCCTCTTAACTGTTAAGACACTTAAAAAATACCTCCGCCTGTGGGAGGTATCAGATAGTTTTTATTTTGTTTCAGCGATAACCCGATCAATCCGTTTTTGAAGCATTTGTAAACCGCTGCTGCCCGTTTGCCGGTGCCGCAATTTACCATTTGCATCAAACAGGTAATAAGCCGGCACATATCTGTTGTGAAAGGCATTCGTTATGGTATGGGCATGATCGACAGCGATCGGCTGCGTCATATGGTGCTTTTTGGCAGAACGCCTTACCTCATAGACATCCTCATCCGCTTCCGACCGGGGCATGTGTACAGCAATCACACGCAATTGGCCTTGAAACGTATCACGCAATTCATTCACTATGGGCATCGCTTGTTTACATGTATCACAGCTGATCGACCAAAAATGGATTAAAACAGGATACTTTCCGATTAAATCGTTTTTAGTAAGCGACTTGCTGTTGAGCCATCTTGCAGCGCCATTCAAGTCAGGGAGCGGATCCCTTAATTTCATTTTTATAACCTCCATTGCTCTGAATGATTTAAAGCAGCCTGTAGCTGATCAATGTCAATAAACCGTTTCCTCTATTGTATATGCCTTATAGCTTGCTTCCGTCACACCGGAACGGCCATTTATGTTTCATGTCTCTATTATTGGGGTAAATAAACATGAAGTGTTATACTTAACCCCCAACAGAATCAAAGAAAGGAAATGACAGATGACTATCTTTGGCTTGTATGTAGATTTGAACAGTTTGCTGGAAATGATGGTGCCGGCTGTCTTAAAAATCGGCTTGCTGCTTCTGGCATTTATCATTTTTGTCCCGATTGGAAAAAAAGTAATTAGAACGACAATGCACAAAGCTGGTGAAAGTCAAAAAATATCACCGTCACGCGTGAAGACACTGGAAAAATTACTCGTGAACATTTTTTCGTATGTGATGTTTTTTGCATTTGTTCTCATGCTGTTTGCCGTATTCAATATCCCGATTGGACCATTGCTCGCCGGGGCCGGCATTATTGGACTGGCCATCGGCTTTGGTGCCCAGGGGCTTGTCAGTGACATTGTGACCGGCTTTTTTATTCTGCTGGAGCGTCAGCTGGAAATCGATGACTATGTGACAACGGCAGGCTATGATGGCATCGTGGAAGAGATAGGACTGCGGACATCAAAAATCCGCAGCTTTGATGGGACACTTAATTTTGTTCCGAATCGTTATATTGAAGGGGTGGCCAACCATTCTCGCGGTAACATGCGGGCACTTGTTGATATCAGTATCCGGTATGATGACAATATTGATGACGCCATTACAGTACTGGAGCAAGTATGCGCCGGTTTCAAGGACGATGAGCGTTTCAAGGATGGACCGGATGCCATCGGAGTCCAAAGTTTTGGTTCCTCTGATGTTGTGCTGCGCGTTGTCGGACAGACGGAAAATGGGCTGCAATGGGAATGTGAGCGTGCAATGCGTAAACAAATTAAAGAAGCCTTTGACAATGCGGGAATTGAAACACCATTTCCAGAGCCAATTACTATTCGGAACAATTAATACACACCTGAAATGTTTTACCTTTATGATCTTACAAAAAAGCTTCGGTTCAAGTAGGAACCGAAGCTTTTTCAATTATTGCTGTTCATTTAATCTGTCATTGACCATTTGCGAGACTTCCTGTGCACTGTAACCGTCCGCATTGATAACAGATCCGGCGATGCTTGCCGTTGACATGCCCATCACATCTTTATCCTGCCCAGAAATGACACAGCAGTCACAATAAGCGGTATCATCTTCGGATTGTAGGTCAACCACATCATGTCCCATCTCGGCTAAGGCTTCCTTTATATCGGTAAGCGTCCCTTCGACACCTATCCGTGCCATGCTGCATACCTCCTCTGAATCAAGTCCTTTCCTGCCTAGTTTTTCCCGAACGCGACAAGGTATACAGCCATTAGGATGATATCGCTATAATGACGCCCACGACGGCCAGGGTCCCTGCTACAAATGCCGCTTCTTCCATCTTTTTTGAGCACTTGTAAAGACCGCATGACCGTCCCCCACCAGGCCAGAACATCACTTATGTTGGCAATGGATTCCAAATTATTATGTCTCTTTTACGTCAGCAATCCATCACCTTAAATCATCCATTGGACACGATATCGGCTGAAAAAACACCCTCTGCGACGACAGGCGGCAAGGGTGCCGTTCTTGGCATGTTACATGTTCGACTTAAACGTATAATAATCCCGTTTCAATTGTTTTAAAATGACACGTCTAGTCAGTATGCCGTCAAAGTAGCCGTCTTCATCAGCGACACATACGAACGGATAATTGATGACTACCTTCAAACCTTCCATGAATGAATCCGATTTTGTTAAACATGGGATATCCGTATTCATCGCTTCCTGTACCTGTATTTCGAATAACTTTTCCATTTCAAAGCGTTCCAGCCCCAAAACCGTATTTAAAATCCGTGTCTTGCCAATAGTGCCCACCAGTTTATACGATGAATCCAAAACAGGTACGGCTGAGTAGCCAGACTTGACCAGGATAAGCAAAGCGTGTTCTAAAGGGTTATTCACCTGGACATGTGCGACTTTTTCCGAGGGAATCATCAAATCGTCAATCACGATATCTGTCAGTTTCTTATCTTGTGTTGCACTCATATAAAACACTCCTTTACGAATACTGAAAAGCTAAGGAGCCGGTATGTGGACTTTACTTATAGTTTACCATAGGACGGGTCAAGGGAACATCATTTATCCTCTGCATCCGCGTAAATCATCCATCATCCAATAAAACCGCCCGACGCGAAAACCGTCATTGATACGTTTGGGACCGGTTTGCTGTATCATATGCATAAACTACCTGAAAGAGGGATGCCCTGTATGAAAATTCACACCTTCATAATCGGATGCGGCATTTTTGGCGAAGGCTTCTTCGTAATGATTGTTGCTATTGCGAGGAGCGTACGCTTCACCAAACGAACCTGTAACGCGTAACACGCACTATTTGTGTCTCTTTATCGTGTCTGAAATTAAAACGGAAATGCGTTAAGCCATTGGCCGCCGTCCATTGTGACAACCTCGCCGTTAATATAAGCTGCTTTGTCGGATAATAAAAAATGTGCCAAATCCGCAATTTCTTCAGGCTTGCCCAAGCGCTTAAACGGCACTGAGTTAAGCGTTCTTGTGGCAGCTTCTTCAGATTGAAATAGTTTGTCGGCTCCGCCTGTCCGTTCAATCGGGCCGGGTGCAATAGCGTTGACACGAATGCCATACTTGCTGCCCCACTCGACCGCGAGCGTCCGTGTCAGGTTCAGCACGCCCGCTTTAGCTGCAGAAGAGTGTGCAACACCCGCACCCGCATTCCACGCATATGTAGCGACCATATTCAGAATGGCCCCCTTCATGTCATGGTCAATCCAGTATTGACCAACTTCACGGCTGCAATAAAATGTGCCGTTTAGCACAATATCAATGACCGCGTTCCACCCGTTAACAGATAAATCTTCAGCAGGCGCGATAAAATTTCCGGCGGCATTATTAACGAGATGATCAATGGTTCCAAACTGATCGACGGTTTCCGTTACCATCCGCTGAACATCGTCCGGTTGTCGTACATCCATAGTAATCGGGTGCACACGCCCATTTGCCGGGCTCTCCAATTCCTTACTTGTTGCTTTCAGTCGTTCTTCATTCCGGCCGGTCAGGACAACGTTAGCACCCTCTTCGGCAAACTTTTTGGCCATCGCTTTGCCCATCCCGCTTGATGCACCGGTCACAATCACCGTTTGATGTCGCATCGTATCCCCCTCTTCGTTTCCTCTCTCTATTTATCATCATACGTTCGCCTGCCATAAAAGTCAAAATACGAACAGTTTATGACATCTATTATTCCGCTCGTAGACTATTTCGTACCCTGCAAAAATAAGATATGATTAGAAGAGAACTAAACCTGAAAGGCAGACGCTTATGAACAGACGAACGTTTTTAAAAAAATTGCTAGGAAGTATGCTCGCCCTTGTGGGGCTAAGCGGCGGCACTTACTACTATGCACGGGAAATCGAACCCGGTATGCTTGCCGTTAAACATGAAACATTGGCTTCAGACAAGATACCGGAAACGTTCAATGGATTTAAAGTGGCTCAATTCACTGATACCCACATCGGTCATCATTATTCAATCGAACAGTTTGCGGAACTTGTGGATACGATTAACAGTCAAAACCCGGATCTCATTTTGTTCACCGGTGATCTTGTTGATCGACCGGATCAATACCACTGGAGCGACGAATTGATTGAGCTGCTCCGAAACCTGCAGGCAGATTATGGGAAGTACTGGATTTATGGGAATCATGACCATGGCGGTTACGGGACGGATATTGTTCGACAGGTGATGAATAAGGCTGACTTCAATCTGCTGCAAAATAAACACACGAAAATAGAGGCCGGCAATCGACGGATCGTTCTGGCGGGAATAGATGATGTCATGCTCGGCAGGCCGGACCTCGAAGCGACACTTGCTAACGCAGATTCGGACTTGTTCACCCTTCTTCTGGCACATGAACCGGACTATGCAGATAACACAGTCCAGTTTCCGGTAGATGTTCAGCTTTCCGGCCACAGCCATGGCGGACAGGTACGTTTACCATTTTTCGGTCATCTGTATACACCGCTTCATGCACAAAATTATGTTGACGGAAAACACACATTCGCAAACAGTCCATTAACACTCTATGTCAGCCGGGGTATCGGAACGACCAGACTACCCTACCGATTTCTTTGCAGGCCGGAACTCAATCTATTTACGTTGCAAGCTGAAAATGAACAGGAACACACCTCCTAACCACCGTCTTTCGGTGTATCCGTAACAGTTTGTTCATAGTTTTTCACCGGAAAACGTGCTATCCTAATGGTAATGACGATTAGGAGGATAACTTAATGGCAAAGTTTAAATCCGTATTCCCATTATTATTGTTTGTCATCCTTTTAAGTGCCTGCGGTGATCAATATGATGGCGATTTCTCATACGAGATACAGGATTTCACATTTACGAACCAGGATGAGGAAGACGTAAGCAAAAATAATTTGGATGGTAAGTTCTGGATCGCTGATTTCATTTTTACAAACTGTACAACCGTCTGTCCGCCGATGACGGCGAATATGGCAACGCTGCAGGATCAACTGAATGAAGCCGGTCTCCAGGATGATGTACAGCTCGTATCCTTCAGCGTCGACCCCGATCGTGATAGCCCGGAAGCTCTGAAAGAATATGTCGAAGCCCGCGGCGGTACTTTTGAGAATTGGGATCTGTTAACAGGCTATGATTTTGAAACGATTAAAGAATTCTCAATTAAGTCGTTTAAATCTGCTGTGGAACAACTCCCTGATTCAGATCAGATTATGCACGGAACAAGCTTTTTCGTCGTCACACCAGAGGGAAATGCGATCAAAAGCTACGACGGCCGGGATGCCGGGAATATGGAAAAAATTGTGGAAGATATCCAGGACATGATGTAAGCTACCGGAGTGGGACTCCCCCACTCTTTTTTTAAAAGATAAAATGTATAATATTTCAGAAGTCTTTAATCGTGAAATCGGTTGTTCGCCGATTTCTTCAAGTCTGACTTCCGGCCTCTGACCTCTGGAAAGACGAGGCGGAAGCCGAGTTTTTCTTAGTGATTGAAATGGGACTGGCAATGCGGTACGATAGAGACAAGCAGATAAAATGATTTCAGAAAGGGGCGTTCTATGGATGCATCAGCAAGATCCCATTCCACTTGATGAGCTGGCTAAAGCACTCTTTACAATAAACCGTCACGCCAAAACAGCTCCGGAACCAAAGCATCTTTATTTCATAAAGAAAGAATCGATCAATCGTTTGCTGAAGGAGAAACGTGCCGAAAAAATTGGTTTGCACTTCTCAAACCACCCCAGGTTCAGTAATCAGCACTCCACACTTTTAGTTAAGGTGGACAAGTATTTTTTCCATATACCCCCAACGAAAGATGACTTCAAAGAACTTGAGCATTTAGGCGAACTGGACCAGAATTACCGGAACCCTCCAACAAAGATGTCACTTTCACAGGCAAAAAAAATCGTCTATCGCTATATAGACTGGCAGCCACCCAAAAAACAGAAGCAAATTCCGTCTAAAAAAAAGTACAGATCATCTTATTTCACGCCTTCTTCACTGGGCAAAATGGAATGGCCACCCAGCAAAACCAAACGATGGTCACGTTAAAAAGCGCTTGCCCGGCAAGCGCTTTTTGATGTTTAGCTCCCATATGATCAAGACAATAGCATGATTAAAAGGATGTACCCGACATGATCAATGAAAGACTCTTTATTCGAGCAGAAAACCATACATACCTTTAAAGATGCTTTTGAGCGTCTAACCCAAGGAACAGGAGTAAGCTGTCGCCCTCGCCTCATCTGAGAAGGCCAATGCCCCCGAAAGAGCTCACCAGATGATTATTGAATGGCCTGATCAAATGCAGAAACAATTCGGCATAACTCATTCGTGCGTATCCGTTCATACGCGCTTTTTTTTATTTCGGAACATATGCTGGATGGCGTGAACGATAACCAGACAACCGCCAAAAACAGCTAGACTGTGCAGTGTTACCTCCACTAACGGCAGCTGGAATATGCTTGTCAGAACAACCCCTCCCAACAGGAAAATCAACAACAGGAAACTCGTCATCACATAGCTTAATAATTTAACGGATTTTGTGGCAATGATCCAAGTGATCAATGGATGGACCAGAATATATAGAATGGTTATGCCTGCCAACACCCAAAAATATGTCCCATCAATTTTCGCCGGCAATAAAGCGGCAACTTCCTCACCCAACATGTCTCAACACCTTCCCAATTATCGTATTATTCAATATAAACCAGTCAATTCCGTATTATACATATCAGTGATTTGATATAATGACTTTATTGGAGGATGTTTGGGGGGGTTGTCTTGAATAGGGCATTTTTTTTAATTATTCTCGGGGCTGCACTTTGGGGGACAATCGGCTGGTATGTCAAAAACCTTTATGCCTATGGGTTCACACCTATGGAAGTCGTAACGCTTCGTGTATGGTCTGCTGCTATTCTAATGGTATTGTTTTTATTGGTGACAGCACCGAAAAAACTAAAGCTGGCGTCTTTTAGCGACGTGACATATTTTGTCGGGACAGGCATATTCAGTATCGTCTTCTTCAATTTTTGCATGTTTACAGCCATTGACTTGTCGACGATTCCGGTTGCCACTGCCTTGCTTTATACAGGGCCAGCATTTGTCACGATACTATCATTTGGTCTCTTTAAGGAACCGTTATCAAGGCCAAAACTAATAGCGTTGGCAATCACCTTGATCGGCAGTGCGCTTGTGGTTGGTCTAATTCCCCTGGATCTTGAAACGTTCCAATTGGCAAGCATTTTGTTCGGACTTGGATCAGGGCTTGGATATGCGCTGTATAGCATTTTCAGTAAGTTCGCCCTGAAAAAGTATACAAGTTTAAGTATTACAGCCTATACCTTTATCGTCGCCGCTATTTCATTGGCACCATTTTTTCCGTATCGGGAAAAGCTCCCCTTGTTATCGGATCCAACTGTCTTATTTTTTGCCATTGGACTGGGGTTTCTACCAACAGCCTTTGCTTACATCATATATACATACGGGCTGAATCAAACGGAAGCATCCAAGGCTTCCATCCTGACAACAGTGGAACCGGTAGTGGCAACATTGATCGGCGTGTTAATTTTTCAGGAGGGTTTTTCTTTGACACAAATGCTCGGTATGGCATGCATTATCGGGGCTGTGGTCATGATTCAAATGAGCTCCCGGCGAAAATTATCTGAATAAGTGATATGTATCACGACAAATTGAATAAAAGCTGGTTATGATTGGTCTAAGAGCGCATATTCAAAAAGAAGGGATAAACCGGACTTTTTGAACAGCCTCTGTCAATCCAATTATAGGAGGTAATACGATGTCTGAATTTACTGCTGAACATACACCGGCTGACATTGTGAAAGTATTTCCGAAAGCCAGTGATTTATTTAAACAGCGCCGCATCGATTTTTGTTGTGGTGGTGATCGGCCACTTGGCGAAGTTGTTAAGGACCGTCATATTGATGAATCGATGCTCATGACTGAGCTTAACCAAGCCTGGCAAAATTGGCAAAAGGAAGATCATGAGACCGTTGACTGGGATGCAAAGCCTTTGAGTGAATTAATCGACCACATTGTCCATACGCACCATGCCTATTTAAATGAAGAACTTCCTGCTTTAGGAAAATTTGTCTCAAAAATCTTCCGTGTGCACGGACAAAATCATCCACATTTAAAAGCGTTACATCGTCTGTACAACGACTTTAAAGTGGATATGGAAGAACATTCAGTTAAAGAGGAAGAAGAGGTATTTCCGTTGATAAAAGAATATGAAGACAATCCAAGCGATGAACTACTACAGCACATCAGGGAAGCAAATGGTGGACTCGAGGATGATCACGATGCGTCCGGTAACATATTGAAACGCTTGCGGGAAATAACCAATGGATTCCAGCCGCCAAGTGACGCGTGCAATTCCTATCGCATCACATATGCACGCCTTGCCGAATTGGAAAGCGACACTTTCCAGCATATTCATCTGGAAAACCATGTTTTGTTCAAGCGTTTATAAACCATAACAAGAGCGGGATCATGTCAGGATGCTCCCGCTCTTTTTTGTCAATCTGGAAATGGTTCAACCAGCTACTTTATGATATGATAGGTTATGGTGATAGTTGATCCATTTTTTTTGATTGTTGACTGGTCACTTTTTTATCAAGCCGTTGTTCAATTTGCTTTATTTTATGTTCATCTTCCCACAGCTCTTGTTCGTATTGCTTAACCAGTTCTTCAAAATTCTGATATTTTGGGCGCATAGTTGTCACTCCTTTATCAGTGCTAATTCTATTGTACCCTAATTCTTAGCACTTAAATCAAAATTATTTGAACATTTTATAACATTTGCGTTACGACTATTTCATTGTGTGGCTAAGGGATGTTCCAAAACGATCGATTTATTTTGGCTGATAGAAAATACAGTGAATGGGTTGGAAATATACACAACGGCAGGCTTTGCTGAAGTGAAACAGGGCAGTCGCCATGAATGGGGTTGTTAAGTCACATGCGGTGATCGGTTTTCGGAATGGCTATGTTCTCGTTCCGGAATGCTGGCGGCATATCCTCAAGATTCATCCGTAAAATGTCTCTCATGCGCTTCCCCTATCACACCGTATATTGAACGTGAAGCGCTAACTGCCGGCATAAATGATCCGGACGCTATCCGCGGTGACGGCTGTATGCCTTATCCGATGCCTTAATATGGACACCATCAAACCAGGCCTCGATCGACTCAACGAAGTTTTGTAAAAAAGAAAGGCTACTTCGACGGTCACCTTACTTCTTTTTGGCTGTTCGTTTGTTTCATGGATTCATAAAGGTTTAACAACTTGTCCAGTTCTTGGCTTGTCTTAATCGCTTCGGGACTTGTAAAACCCTTATCCATAGCAATTTCTGTCATTTTATTGCGCAAAAATTCGATGCGGTTCAAAAGCTTGTCTGCAGCACACATGAGATTATCATAGCACCTCCATTGGGATAGCTTACTTAACTTTAGCATACTTCAACAAAAACTGACAAGTTTCAGATTGAATTTTTTGGAAAATGTTCACTTTTTTGGAAGGAGGTCCATGATGTATTTTAAACGCAATGAATCCTACCGTTATACCTTTGCTCAACCTGTTGCCGGAAAACTGACAAAAAAAGATACCAGCCATAAAGTGACAACTGATGTACATATACGTGATGTGAGTCTTCAGGGAGCTAAACTCTATTGTCAAAACACGATTGAATTGAGAAAAAATACAGCCATTTCTCTTTCATTCCAGCTGAACAACATGCCATTCCAGGCAGCAGGGAATATCGTATGGATTAAAACATACCCCCGGTGGTCTGAGCTGGGTGTCTATCTTGACACAGATGATGAATACAGGGAAATGTTGACGTGGGAACTTAAACAAATCGCTAAACAGAAGATACATCATCCATAACGATTCCGCAGTGCATCATATCACTGTCATACAACAAGAAAGGGTGTTATCAGTTGGAAAAATCAGACATGAACAATCGTTTGATGGAGTGGGTAAAAGCTATCCTGATAGCCCTTTTAATTGCCTTCCTGATCCGTTCATTTATTTTGGTGACGTCGATCGTTGATGGCAAAAGTATGGAACCAACGCTTGAAGACGGTGAAATTGTTCTGTTCAATAAATTCACCTATTTATTCAACGACCCTGCACGGGGTGACATTGTCATCATCAACCGACCGCGTAAAAATTATGTCAAACGGATTATAGGATTACCCGGCGAAACCATCGAAGTCAGGAATCAGACGTTATTGATTAACGGCGAAAAATATGAACAAGTCTTTATGACGCATGACGCTCAAACTGAAACCGGGCAATTCGGGCCTGTTCAAGTGCCGGAAAACCGTTATTTTGTAATGGGTGATAACCGGATGCTGAGTAAAGACAGCAGAAATGGACTTGGTTTTATAAGCGAAGAAAATATTGCAGGCAAATCAGAGTTCATTATTTTCCCAATAAATGAATGGTCCATGACAAAATGAAGCTGGAGGTCAGACGAGCCATTAAAGTCTGACCTTCATGATAAGAACAATTAATTGTTGTCTATTTAATCTTAAAGTCCCGCCGTTAAACAGGAAGGCGGGAAACTCATTTTATTCATTATCAAATATACAATAGCCGATATTAAGCACAAGTAGTCCCACACAAATGATTCCGAAAGCTGTATCCCATACTTCCATCTGTTTTCCCCCTTTCTAGCATATATGTATCAAAATCGATCCTCCCCACCATCATATCAATTTACCTGTCTAAAATAAAGTTGAAACGTCATCACCAGATTTTTTTTCGTTGTATGCGGACATATAACAAAATATGATAAACTTGAGATAGAAAAGCACAAAAGTCAAATGTTCAATGAAAGCAGGTATACCTATGCATCATTGTCCGTATTGCGGTATGAATGTACGCACGCAGGAGTCCTATTGCATCAAG
The DNA here is from genome assembly GCF_042679865.1 of Lentibacillus salinarum. NCBI lineage: Bacteria > Bacillati > Bacillota > Bacilli > Caryophanales > Bacillaceae > Lentibacillus > Lentibacillus salinarum. The sequence goes on from NZ_JBHTNH010000015.1 coordinate 32,256, forward strand.
TGCGGCAAAAAAATGCCGGAAGATGTCCACGAACGGCTGGAAAACCGAAAAATCGTCAATAAAAACTGGTATTTCCCGATGGCCGTTCTGGGATTTATACTGCTGCTGGCCGGCTCTTACTATATATTTTTACAACACCAGACAAGCGAGGCCCAGAAATTATATCAACAAGCCGAAGAAAGTGCTGTCGAGCATGATTACGTGAAGGCAGATGAATACTTGACTTCCGCCCTTGACCATGACCAATCCTTTTCTCAGGCGGACGTAGCCCTGCGATTTGTGCAAACGGCAAAGGATATCGAAGCCACTATGGAAGAGGCTGCAGAACATATGGAAGAACAGGAATTCCAGGACGCCCTGTCGCTGATCAATGAAGCTGAAAACAACTTAAGCCATTATAATGGTGATGCTGTAACCCCATTAATTAACACGCTGACGACAAAACGCAGCACGATTAAACTGGAACAACTCAAACATAAGCTGGATCAGGATCCGGATATTAATGAATTAAAAACGCTATTATGGGATGCTGATGCGATACAGACCGATGATGCTGCCGATATCACAGCTACTATACGAAGTCGGATTATTGACTATACCTTTTCACAAGCCAGCGAACAATTAAACGATAATCAATTCTCTGATGCCTTATTATTGGTCGAGGACGGCTTAAAATATACACCGGAATCTGAAAAACTGCAAAGTCTGAAGACAACCATTGAGAAAGAAAAAACAGCCTTTGAAACAGCGCAGCGTCAGCGGATTGAACAGGCCATCAGTACGGCTGAAAAGGAACGCGAACTGAACGAAAACGATGCGATCGAACTTGTCACAGCTGATGTCGAGCGTGATGATCAGGGTGACATCGTTATAAAAGGAAACGTAAAAAGTGTTGCCACCATTCCCATCAACTCCATTCTGGTGACATACACATTATCAATTAATGGTGAAGAATTGTTAACCAATGACGTGTATGTCTATCCGGATACCCTTTATCCTGGTGACGATGGTGAATTCGAGTTCACCCACTTTGATATTGAACAGCCAAGAGAAGATATCAGCATCGAAGTGGATAAAATCAAATGGTACACTGACCAGCAGTAATAGGTTTCTCATAAATGAGGTGAACAGATGAATAAAGAGCAAAAATGGCCAGTGATTGTTTCGTTACTGGTTGTTGCCGCAGGAATTGCCGTCTTATTTATCATGCACCATCTGTGGCAAGCGAAGAGCGTTTCCATCAATAATCCCATGATAAACCAAGTGGAATCCGACACCCAAAGTCCCGATCTCAAGACGATTATCCATAGAGCTGAAAAAAGTGTCGTCCAAATAGAAGGACAAAATGGGGAAAAAACCACCACCGGTTCCGGATTTTTATATAATGGTAAAGGTGATATTATTACAAACGCTCACGTTGTGAAAAATGCGGATGTGGTTAATGTCCGGACAGCTAATGGGCATATTTATCCTGCCGCGGTTATCGGAGCGGGTGACAATACTGATGTGTCCGTCATTCGTGTTCCTGAGCTTGCTGATCAGAATACTTTAACACTTGAAACAGAGAGGAAAGCGGAAACCGGTGATGAAGTCATCGCGCTGGGCAGTCCACATGGCTTTCAAAACACAGTCACGCTGGGCATCATATCCGGAACAGAAAGAAATTTCGACGTTGATGGGTTCAACTATGAAAATGCCTACCAAATTTCCGCGCAAATAACCGAGGGGAATAGCGGAGGCCCGTTAATTAATCGTGAAACCGGGAATGTTATCGGCATCAATGCGGTTGGTACAAATGATGGAACCCTTGGCTTCAGTATTCCAATCAATGAAGCCTATCAGGACATTACAACATGGTCAAAGGAAACCCGAAATGAAGATCTGGAATTTAAAAGCACTGATGATATAACGGGTACGGCCAAGCCCGACAAGCTTATTGAAGATGCGGAATACGTGGCTGATTATTTTTTTGAAAGTATCAGTATCAGGGATTATGTCGGCGCCTATACATTATTGGGCAGCTCTATGCAGTCAGCCCAGTCCTATCCCGATTTCCGGGAAGCATACATTCATTTTATTGATCTACAATATTCCGATTTATCCAGCACTGTAACAGAAGACGGTCAGGTCACGGTAACAGCTACCGTAACCGTGAAGTCCAAGTCATCGGAAGAGGAAAAAACAGAAGAAAAACAAATCACCTATGAACTGACAATCGGGCATGAAAACGATCAACTAAAAATCCTGAACATCACAAGAGACGATGAGTAACCGGGAAAACCAGAACCCGGCTCAGGGTCTTTAACGTCTTCCGGACCGGATCCTGCAGGTGGCCGGTCGGCCGTTCACTCTAACCGGGAAATATCAGCCTATTGTGCGGAACCATTTAGTCAGTTTTTCCGGTGGCAACGGTTTGCTGAAATAAAACCCTTGCATTTCATCACATTTTTCCTTTGTGAGAAACCTTAGCTGCTCAATTGTTTCAACACCCTCGGCGATCACTTTCATATCCAGGGAATGCGACATGTGAATAATCGATTTGACAATCGCTTGATTCTGCTTTTGATTCTCATTGATAAACATCTTGTCAATTTTTAATTTCGTGACCGGGAAAACACTCAAGTATTTAAATGATGAATACCCTGTTCCGAAATCATCAATTGAAACTGTCACACCTAGCTTACGCAAATGGTACATCGTTTCCAGGATATTTTCTTCATTGGTCATGGCCATCGTCTCGGTTATTTCCAACTCCAGATACTCTGGCGAAAGGCCCGTGTTCTGCAGCGTTTTCTTAACTTTGTCAACTAATTCTCGTTGATAAAATTGCTTGGCAGACAGGTTAACACTAACAGTCATAGGCTGGAATCCTTTATCCTGCCATGCTTTATTCTCCCGGCAGGCCTCGTTCATAACCCAATCACCGATATCGATGATCAGTCCTGTTTTTTCGGCAAGACCAATAAACTCACCCGGCGGTATGTACCCCTTTACAGGATGCTTCCAGCGCAGCAATGCTTCCACACCGACAATCTTATTGGAAGTAAGGCACTTCTGCGGCTGATAATGGAGTTCAAACTGGTCATATTTTAATGCTTTCCGCAGTTCACTTTCCATCGTTAGCATCGCTTTGAACTTTTCCGAAATGGACGACTCAAAAATATTATAGTTACTCCCATGTTTGTCTTTGATAACATACATGGCTGAGTCGGCGTGTTTAATCAGATCGTTTGCTGATTTTCCATTTTCGGGATAAACGCTGATGCCGATACTGATCGATGTAAACATTTCGTAATCATCAATTTTAATCGGTTTTTCAAAGGCATCCATCAGCTGTTCAGCAAATGAAGCAACAGCCGATTCATCTTTCAAACATCGTTGTAGAATCAGGAACTCATCACCGCTCATTCTCGCAATAAATCGATTCGTATTTAGAAACGATTTAAGCCGTTCACCGCAGGCTTGCAATAATTTATCACCGAAGGCATAGCCAAGCGTGTCATTAACCTCTTTAAAATAATTCAGGTCAATAAAGTAAACTGCCAGCAGTTCTTCATTTTCTTGTGCCTCAACAATGGCTTCTTTGAGAACTTTGTTGAAAAAATTCCGGTTCGGTAAATCGGTAAGCTCATCATAATAAGCCATGTATTCAATCCGCTTTTCATTTTCAATCCGGTTCGTAATATCTTTAATAACCGCTACATTAACCATGTCGCCGAGGTTATGGTACCGGTGATGCCTCATTTCGAAATGAAAGACTGATCCGTCCTTTCGGATGCCTGTCAGCTCATACGGGCCATCCGGATGGTCATGAACGTCAGCCAGTTGATGGTAGTTCCAACGATCGACCAGCCGGGAAAAGGTGATACTTTTGATCTCTTCGTCCGTATAGCCGAACAGATCCGCAAATGCCTGGTCACAATCGATAATACGGTCCCCCTCATACATGACCATACCTTCCGAGCTGGCATAGACATAGCTGTTAATATATTGCTTGACGTCATCGGTTTGATTGCTAAGCGAAAGGTCACGGATGATCAGACAGTATATATCATCACTTGTACGAATCGATTTCACTTCCACCAATTCCCCGTGTCGATGCTTTAACGCCATTAACAAATGGGTTTCATCATGCCCCTGGAGCAGGCCGAAATCAAGATAGTCATAAACAGACCCTTCATATCTATCATCTGCCTGCAATATAGAATAAGCAGCCTTATTACCGCGTATAATGTCACCATTCTGCCGGACAAATAAAATGGCTTCTTTCAGTTTTGTCAAAATTTGATGGTTAATCGGTATGTTTGTTTTAGTGGACACGAACATCTCCCCTAATGGCTAACGGTTAGCCAATGATAATTTTCTCTTTTGGATAACGATATTTCCCGCTTTTTTTATTATTTTTGAATATAAACAGGAAGGTGAGAATGCCTACTCTTCCAATGAACATCAGACACATGAGAACAATCTTGCTAAATGTCGTCAGGTCACCCGTTATGCCAAGTGACAAGCCGACAGTTCCAAAAGCTGAGGTGACTTCAAACAGGATCTGTGTCACATCAAATGGCTCCGCGATTGACACGATAATCGTTGCAGTTAACACGAATATAACCGCCATTAAGGTCACGGTGACAGCTTTCATCAGATCGTCTCCATATATTTCGCGATTAAACAGGCGCACTTCTCCTTTACCTCTTGCATAGGAAAAAATAAACAGCATCACCAATGCAAACGTGGTTGTCCGAATCCCGCCGCCGGCACTGCTTGGCGAAGCACCGATAAACATAAGCGCTGACATGAATAAATGATTCGGTTCGGTCAGCTGGCTGACATCCATTGTGCTTAACCCACCACTTCTAGTAGTAACGGACTGGAACAAAGCATAAAACAGGACTTCATGCCACGATTTATCCGCAAAAAAATCAGCGACATCCAGCAGCATAATAATCAGTGTACCGACAAGAATCAATGCCAGAAAAGTCAGCGTGGTTACCTTTGTAAATAACGTAAACCGGAACGCCTTTCCATCATCGCCTCGTGAAAATAAAAACGCCTTCAGTTCGATCAAAACCGGATAGCCAATGGCCCCGAATATAATCAGCAGCATGTTGATGAACTGAACGAAATAATCATCCTTGAACAGGATCAGCGACTGCCCGGTAATATCAAAGCCGCCGTTTGTCGTCGCACTAATGGCTCCGAAAAACCCCTGAAAATAGGCTTCTGCAGCCGTAGGGAAATACTGCAGAAAGTAAGTCCCGAGAATCAGAAAACCAATCAGTTCAATGACCATAATAACAAGCAATATTTCCTTGACGAGTCGAACGATTCCGGCAAACGTTGTCTGATTCTGGTCCGCTACAATTAACCGGCGTTCCCTGATGCCAATTTTTTTGCCGATGATCACCCATATGAATGTTCCGACCGCCATGACGCCCACGCCACCCAATTGAAGAATGACGGCAAGCATCGTGATCCCGACCGTACTATACGTTTCAGCAATCGTTACCGTGCTTAACCCGGTGACACTGAGCGCACTGACGGCTGTAAACACAATATCAATAAATGGGGGATCAATTCCCTCACGATGAGCTGCCGGCATTGCCAGCAACGCAGTCGACAGGATGACGGCAATGAAATAAAAGACAAAAATCAGCTGTACCGGGGACAATTGGTTTATCCAGCGCACAAAAGAACGGTTCACCATAAAGTACTCCTTGCATCGTCATTAGTATTATCGGTCCACTTACCAAAAACTTAATAATATTATAGCAATCAATTATCATTATGACCTGAAAATTCGACAATTGCTGCAGGAGAAGCAACCTTTTCAGTCAGTATGTTTGTCACATCGTAACAGGAAGCGTTAAGAAAAAACGCTGACGCGTCTTTTCAGATGCCAGAAGTCAAAAGTCGGATTAGAAAAAATCGGCGAAGTAGCCGATTTCAACATTGAAAAACAGGCTCTTCACCAAAATCTATGTTTGACAAACTGGATTTAAATTGATAAAGGCAACCGCTACGGCAAAACACTACGCTTTCCGTGGGCCCCGAGCTCAGCCTCCTCGAAAAAAGAAGTTCGCTTTTTTCTGCTCAGGTCTACTTTGCGCTTTCCCACAGGAGTCTCCGTGTTTTCCCTCCGCTAGCTAGTTGTCTAAAACATATTTATCCATATATTTCAACCATTGATTTTGGTGTTGACCCGAAAAACATCATCCAGAATTTTACACTTCCTTATCTTTTTATAAAAGCCGGCTAATTCCCTTAGGTTACCCCGAAAGCGGGATGCCGGCTTGTTAAAGCGGATTAATACGCTGACTTTTTGATCAGTTAAATTCCTGAATCTGTTCCTTGAATGTTTCCAATAGCGCTTCACCCTGATAGCCTTGTTCGATTAATGACTTCAGCTGTTTTTCAATAATTTCTTTTCGCTGATCGACAATCGTTCCGATAAACAGCACGTTCATTTGCTCCCCGATTTTATTAAGGCCGATCATTGATGTAATAAAGGTGGCAGGTTTGTTGTCTTGTTTCGTAATTTTTACTTCAATCAGCACTTCCTCTTGATGACTGTACAGGTTTTGAAAAAAATCATAATAGTCCTGGTTGACATATGCCTCGACGACCCAACGGTTTTCCTCGTCTTCCCGGTTAATGATCAAACCGTCCAGCAGCGAAATCGATTGCTGCAGCACATCATTATCCTCATTATTAATAATTTTTAAAGAAGCCAGCTTGAATGTTTTCACGGCATCACCTCCGATGGCAACGGATTCATGTTTAGCCGCCGATATAAGACATTTCGATTTTTCTGCGGTTCTGATGCTTTTCCTCGGAGCGCTCTTCGGAATAACGGTCTTTCCGTCTTCCCCACAAATGTGTCAGTTCCTCTTCCAGTTCAACATCCGACAATTGGTTATCACGCATTTTTTTTCGGATATCAAAACCATCTGAAGCGAACAGGCATGTGTACAGTTTTCCGTCGGCCGACAGACGGATCCGCGTGCACGTACCACAGAATGAATCTGTTACCGATGATATGACACCTATCTCGCCCCCACCATCTTTATAACGATATCTGGAAGCGACCTCACCATAGTAGTTTTCTTCAGCCGGTTCAATCGGCATCTCATGGTTGATCATAGTGATGATGTCTTTTTTGGATATGACATTTTTAAAGTCCCAGCCATTGTGATTGCCGACGTCCATGAATTCAATAAAGCGCAAAATGATGTCTTTGCCTTTGAAATAACGGGCCATCGGCAAAACTTGGCTTTCGTTCATGCCTTTTTTCACAACCATATTGATTTTGATGCCGAGCCCTGCTTCCTTGGCAGCCTCAATCCCTTTCAGAACGGGGCGGGCAACGACACCTTTCCCATTAATTTCCTTAAAGACCTCGTCTTCAATCGCATCGAGACTGATATTAACTCGCTTCAACCCTGCCTCTTTTAGTTTCTTTGCCTTTTTCGGCAGCATGACGGCATTTGTTGTAAGGGCAATGTCTTTAATACCCGGAATGGCATTCAGTTCAGCGATTAATTCCTCCAGATCCCGGCGCATTAGCGGTTCGCCACCGGTTATGCGAATTTTTTCCACGCCCAGTTTGGCAAAGACGCTGGCAAGCCTGATGATTTCCTCAAAGCTTAGAAGCTCTTTTTCGGATAAAAACACATAGTCTTCGCCGAATATTTCTTTTGGCATGCAATAGGTACAGCGAAAATTACATTTATCAATCACCGAAATCCGCAGATCTTTCAGTACCCGTCCGAAATGGTCTTTTATCGGTGTCGTTTCATTTGTCACAGATAACCTCTCCTTCATATGGTCGATTATTTATTTTCCGTGAATCCGAATTCACACTGACCTTCTTGATCATCCAGAAGCATCACGTCCACTTGATCGCCGGCATTAAAGCCCCGTGTTCCACCCGGTAGCACCATCAAACTGGTTGAATGTGCCAGTGACGTCACCACATTGGATTTATCCATGCCTGCCAGGTTGGTAAAGACGTCACCATTTTCATAGGTGATGTAGCTGCGTACAAACCGTGTAAAAGGATTCGGCTTAGGGAAATCATCTGCCAATGTTGCTCTAATCCGTTTCAGGAATACATTGGGGTTACGTAGGCTGTGCTGTATAATCGGCCTGGCAAACAATTCAAAGCCGACATAACATGCGGAAGGGTTGCCTGATAGACCATACAGCAGTTTGTCGCCGCTTGCTGCCACGGTTGTGACACTCCCCGGTCGCATGGCCACTTTGTTAAACAGAACGTCAGCCCCGAGTTTTTCGTAAATGGCAGGCATTAAATCAAAATCACCAACTGAAACACCACCAGTTGTGATCAGAATATCCACTTCCGCCAAAGCTTTTGTGATCATGTCATAGCTGGCCGCCAATACATCTGCCAGTTTGCCAAAATATTTGTATTCCGCTCCGGCACGGATAATCTGAGAGGCAATCATATGCGCATTAGAATTGCGGATTTTTCCAGGTTCAAGATCCTCGTCGACATCCAGTAGCTCGGTGCCTGTTGCAATGATTCCAATGACCGGTTTTTTGGCGACTTTCACCTGACTATAGCCGAACGTGGCCAGGACCGCCTTCACACCAGGGTTAATAAGGGTACCTTGTTCAATCAGCTTCTCGCCCGTGGCCACTTCTGAACCTTCCTGGATAATATTTTGACCTGATTCCATCGTTCGTTTGATAGACATATAAGCCTTGTTATGTTGTTCGTAGGATTGACATACTTCAAACATTGCAATACAATCCGCGCCCTCGGGTATTTTGGCACCAGTCATGATGCGGATTGCTTCACCCTTATGTAAGTGTTTTACCGGTACCTGGCCCGCTCCGATATGCTCAACGACCTCAAACGTCACTGGATTGTTCCGATTGGCTTCATGTGTATCCGCTGAACGAAGCGCAAACCCGTCATAAGGCGATTTCGGAAAAGGTGGAACGGGATGGCTCGCCACAATATCCTCGGCGATCCGCCTGTTGTCACAGCCCTCTATCGACACATATTCCACGTCACCCTCCAATCGATTCTGCCACACGCGACTGATCGCTTCTTCCACCGGAATTGGTTTCCTTATTTCTGCCATTGTACATCAAACCTTCCGTAACAAGTCATTTCCTTATCTACAGTTTAACAAAAATGACCATAAATTGATATACAGGGCTTCCCCTGTCATGACATGTTTAGGATTTTTTTGGACAGGAATTTACGGTGCTGGTCTTTTGTCAACTTCCGTTTATTGTATAATGGCTTTAACAATCTATAATCGCAGGGGGGCTTGACATGGGGAAAAAATTTTTGGCTATTATCATTCTGGTTATTTTGACAGCGTGCACGGAGGAACCGGTGATTGTCAAATCAGATGCGCCGCCTGACGCTCCCGAACAGAAACCGGAAATCGTTGAACAGCAAACGGATGATGAAGAAGAGGTTGAGGAATTTATTGAATTTGCCCTTCCGGAAGAAAAAATCATGGTCAATCTCAAGATGGTGCCTATTCTTGACAGCTATTTACAGGCTGTCCCGAATCGTCAAAAAGCGATCGGCCAGATGACCCTGGACCCGATTCAAGCCACTGACAAAAACCTTTATATGCTGGCATTTTCCTGCCGGGAAACAGCATGTTCTTATTTATTGATGGATCGGACGGAAGAAAATAAAACCTATCTGCTTGCTGATCTGGCGGAACTGTCTCAGACGGTCCTGTCACCGGACGGAACAAACGTGATGTTTCACTTTACCAGAGAGGAATCACCATCACATCTACCACTTTCCGATATTGTGGTGATTGACTTAGAAAAATGGGAACCGATGACCCCTGACCATCTACAGGCGGATTCATTTGCACTTTCGTATACATGGCCAATCCAGTTTGTAGAATGGACAGACAACAGAAATCTTACTGCAACAGTTCCCGATATATCGGAACCTTCTGCCGAAAAGATAATGGCGTGGGCAAATACGGAAAAACCGACAAAAACGATCGAGCTGACGTTAAACCCGAAAGAATGAACGGAATGCAGTAGCAGCAGTATCCTTCCCATTGGATGCTGCTTATTGGAAGACCAATTCCTCTTCATGGGTGATCGTTTTTTGTTCACCTTTTACAGAAAATCTGGCTTCACAAAATAATGTATAAACACCTTTCTTCGGGAGGGCAAAGGTTTTCGCATTTTGCGGATAATAACTGCTCCCTGTTTTCAGCGTGTGCGCAACCGTACTGCCCGTATAATCGTGGTTTTGCTGTTTAAATGATACGGAAACAAGTGGCGTCTGGTGGGTTATTTCTACCGTATCATCCCCGAAATACTGAATAGACCTGAAAACTTGAAAGCCCTCGTCAATACGCTCGGCCCGTATATGTAAAATAAAATCCTCCTGCCGTATCTCCCTGGTTATATTATTGGCTAATTCAGCTTCTGCCTGTCCATACAGCCAATAAGCTGTCACTGCCAGGCTGACCGCCAGAACAGCCCCTATCATGATGACCGTTTTTTTCTTCATGCCTCTCTCCCCTTTATATATATGACGAATAATTCCGCCAAAAAGTTCCATAATATTTCAGGGAAATGTTAGTTTTTGCGTATTTTATCAGGAAAACCAGAACGGTACCAAAAAGGTAAAAAATAGTAAGCATAATTATTGGCATTAAATAAAATTATAAAGAGTGAAGTGCACAGGAGATGACATGTCCAACATGACATGACATCTTCCAATTATGATAGCCACTTGGTTATGAAAGTACACTTTCCAACCCAGAAGGAGGAACCGCCATGACCGTATCATCACAGGTTAAACAGACAATCGCTGGCCTAAAAAGTGCTCAGGCAAGTTTTGAACAATTCGCACTGGAGACACAAAACAAACAGGCAAAGCAAATGTATGAGAATGCAGCTCAGCAAACACAGACCATCCTGCAAGATGTTGAACCACGCGTCCAGCAAATTGAACAGGAAGAACCACAGTATAAAGGATTTTAAATCATCATGAGGCTGGCACATCAGCCAGCCTCTTTCAACTGGGGGTAATTTTGGAAATGAAAGCCTTAAGAACCGTGTTGGCGCTCGGATTCATCTGTTTGCTAATCGGCTGTACGTCCAATCAGAATACAACAGAAAATAAGCAAAACGTCAATTTCAATATGGTATCCACCAATAGCCCCATAGACCAGACTGCTTCAAACCAGGCTAAAGAAAGTCTGAGTCAACGTAATGGCGTAACAGCAGTCACGGCGGTTAATACGGAAAAGAAATTGATCCTGGCATTTGAAATTGAACATCATAAGCGATTTCGATTAGCTGACATCCAGAAAGACGTTCAGAAGAAAATGGACAACGAATTTCCGAATCTGAAGGTTGACGTTTCCGCCGATAAAAAGCTGGTACTTGACATTGAAAAATTGGAAGAAAAAATTAGCAAAAACGATATATCCAAAAAGAAATTGAAAAAAGAGGTTGATCGCCTCATTAAATTGATGAAAGATAAAACATAAAGAGAGCGTGAAGATATGTATGGCAGATAAGAAAAAGAAGAATTTACCGCCAAATGCGCAAAGATATCAGGCTTTTGCCAAACATAGGGAAGTCAAACGTCCACTACTTAAAAATTGTATCAAGGCTTTTCTGATTGGTGGTTTTATTTGTTTTATCGGCCAGATCATTTCCACCATGTATGTTTATTTTTTTGGTTTTACCGAACAGACAGCCGGCAATCCGACTGTCGCCACCCTTATTTTCATCACCATGTTTTTAACCGGTTTTGGTGTCTATGATCGTATTGGTCAATTCGCGGGTGCCGGCTCAACTGTCCCGGTAACCGGGTTTGGGAATTCTGTCATTTCAGCAGCAATCGAGCACCGATCCGAAGGGTTTATATTAGGGGTCGGCGGCAACATGTTCAAACTGGCCGGGCCCGTCATCGTGTATGGGGTTTTTTCGGCATTTGTTATTGCCTTAATAAAAGCGATATTGATTAAGTGGGGTGGCCTATAATGTTAATCGGGCATCGTACATGGATGTTTAATAACCAGCCTGTCATCACGTCAACAGGGACTGTTGGCGGACCGTTTGAAGCCAACGGGAATATCCCGGAAGCTTTCGATATTTTACATGATGATATGTGGCTGAAACAGTCTTCGTTTGAAAAAGCACAGCGAACCATGATGGAAGAAGCCAGCCAGATAGCCATTAAAAACAGCCTGATTCAAAAAGAGCACGTCAAATTTTTTATAAGTGGGGACTTAATTAATCAAATAACCCCGAGCAATTTCGCGGCCAAAACACTTGATGTCCCCTACTTCGGACTATTCAGTGCTTGTGCCACATCAATGGAAAGCCTGGCATTGGCATCATTTATTATTAATGGAAACGGAGCGGATTATATTTTGAGCGGAACCGCCAGTCATAATGCGGCAACGGAAAAACAGTTCCGTTATCCGACCGAATATGGCGGCCAGAAGCCTCCAACCGCTCAATGGACAGTGACAGGAGCCGGATGTGCATTGGTTGCCAAAAGCGGTGAAGGTCCAAAGGTAACATCAGCAACCATCGGCAAAGTTGTCGATATGGGGATATCCGATCCATTTAATATGGGAGCAGCAATGGCTCCGGCAGCAGTGGATACGATTGAAACCCATTTAAGAGAGCGCGATGTCGACCCCACGTATTACGATTTAATTATTACTGGGGATCTTGGTCATATCGGTCGTGAGGTTTCATTGGATCTTTTACAGAAAAAAAACATCGGTATCACTGAAGACATCTATAAGGACTGCGGTCTGACCGTCTACCGGGAGGGACAACCGGTTCTCTCCGGTGCAAGCGGGACAGCCAGTTCAGCTGTTGCGGTTTATGGGCATTTTTTAAAGTTAATCAAGGAACAGCAGTTAGACCGTATTCTTGTTGTTGCGACAGGGGCACTCCATTCGCCTTTAAGTGTCCAGCAAAATGACGCCATCCCCTGTATTGCACACGCAGTTTCAATTGAGTCAGGACGTGATAAACCATGATATTTCTTTGGGCCTTTATTGTCGGTGGCATTATTTGTGTCATCGGACAGATTTTGTTTGACGTTTTCAAACTAAATCCAGGTGTTACCCTGACCATTTTTGTCATTTCCGGGGCCATCTTAGACGGTCTGGGATTATATGATCCGTTAATTGATTTCGCAGGTGCCGGAGCAACCGTTCCGATTACGAATTTTGGCAACCAGCTTGTGCACGGTGCCATGCAGGAAGCCGAACAACACGGAATCATCGGTGTTGTAACAGGAATATTCGAAGTAACAAGCGCCGGTATTTCAGCCGCGATTATTTTCGGGGTGATTGGGGCGATTATTTTTAAACCGAAAGGATAGGATAAACCATGACAGTCAGTTCACAAGTGAAAGGGTGTTTCGCATCTGTCAAAAACATCGAAGCAACCCTTGAAACCCTGGCCAATAAAACACAGGACCAGGAAGCGAAAAAAGCTTTCAAAGACGTGCAAACGATCATGAATACCGTCCAAAATGATTTGGAAAATCAGGTGTTGTATCTGACCAAAGAAGAACCCCAATATAAAAGCTGAAACATAACAGAAACTTAACTTGAATGCGGTCGGCCCGCTAAGGCCGATTCCATTCGTGCGATACGAAAGGGAGGATACTATGCCTGGCTGGGTAGAAATTTTAGTTCGTTCAGTCGTCTTTTTAATTGTTTTATTTTTAATAACCAAAGCACTTGGCAAAAAACAAATGTCACAACTGGATATTTTTCAATACATTACAGGAATTGTCATCGGTAGTATTGTCGCCATTCATGCAACCGATGTGACAACGAACGCTGCTTATGGGTTGCTTGCGTTGGCTGTCTGGTTACTAATTCCGTTAGCGGTGGAATTTACAGCCCTGAAGAGCAAACGTTTCCGTAATATTACTCAGGGTAAAGGAACCGTTTTAATTCAAAACGGAAAAATTATGGAAGACAACTTAAAGAAAGAACGATTCACCACAGACGACCTGCTTGAAGAATTACGCAACAATAAGGTCTTCAATGCAACCGATGTTGAATTTGCCGTCCTCGAACCGACCGGAAAAGTGAATATACTTCCAAAAAAGGAAAACCAACCCATTACGCCGAAAGTTATCGGCCAAAAAGTGGCACCGGAAAAAGAACCCCAGACAGTGATTATGGATGGAAAAGCACTGTTGGAACCTTTGGCAAATGCTTCACTGAACACCGACTGGCTGGAAACAGAACTAGCCAAAATGAACGTCAGTATTGAAAATGTATTTCTCGGACAAGTGGACAGTGATGGCCAATTAACCGTTGATTTGTACGATGATCTATTGACGGTCGCCGAACCGACCGAAAAACCGCTGCTGCTAGCCACAATGAAAAAATGTCAGGCTGACCTTGATTTATTTGCGCTGGCAACAGAAAATCAGCATTCCAAACAGCTGTATCAAAATAACAGTAAGCGAATGCAGCAGGCCATTGATAAAATAACGCCATATTTACGATAGTTACGGTGTTTTTCATATGCTAGTTGATTTTTTATAAAGACTGTGTTTATAAAACCATATATTACGACATAGAATATATTTTGAGTGCAATGACACCGCTCCGGAAATACGCTTCGCTTTCCGCGGGTGACCCGTGAGCCTCCTCAGGCATTCGCCTTGCGGGGTCTCACTTTGGCCACTTTTCCCGCAGGAGTCTCCGCGTATTTCCTCCGCTGGGAGTGACGTTCTGCATAATGAGTGTTGAGCCCCATAAAATCAGTGATCAGCGGGTTTTCTCTCACTAAGACAGAACACGACACTGAGCTGCGGAAAAATGCGAGACTCCTGCGGGAAAGGAACAGTCTGAAGACCCCGCAGCGAGCGGTCAAGGAACAAAGGCTAAGAACGCCACGTCCTGTGGCAACGCCTTTGTGACCAACATCGTGTTGGCCCGCGAGCGAGGAGGCTGAAGCGTTCCCCGCGGAAAGCGACGAGCGAAACATCTGCCGAGTAGGCTGCGAGTTGCGAGGAGCGTATGCCTCACCGAAATTGCTACTAACGTGACGAGCACTGAGTACTTTTCCGCAGCGACGAACTAGCAGTCAGCCCCGATAGACTTGGAAGAAAACATCCCAAAAGTTACGTCGCATTTTACATCAACTGCGGGGGTTAAAGAACATTGCGAAAAGAGCCTTTATAATAAAGACTCCCTGGCTCCCTATTAATAAAGAGGTTCTGATGATTCCTTAGTCACTGATCCGTAAAGCGATTTTTCCGAATTGCTTATTCGCTTGCAAATAATCCATAGCTTCCTGTACCTTGTCCAGGGTAAACGTCTTGTCCACGACCGGACGTATTTCATGCTTGTTAACGAGGTCCAGCATGGCACGAAGTTCTTCCTGGCTGCCCATCGTTGAGCCGATCAGCTTGTATTGGCCGTAGAAAAACTTGCGCAGATTCAACTCTACCGTGTCCTCAGTTGTCGCACCAAATGTGACGAGGCGACCTCCTTTTTTCAGCACGTCCAGTGACCGATTAAACGTTGCCCGTCCAACACTGTCGATGACAATATCAAGCGTTTCTTCCTCAAGTTCTACCGGCCAATCGCCGTTCGTATCCAACGCTCTATCAGCACCAAGCTCGATCGCCTGCTTACGCTTTGCCTCACTACGGGACGTTACGATCACACGTGCACCATTATGTTTGGCAAATTGAATCAGATAGGTTGCCACGCCACTGCCGGCACCGGGCATAAACAGCGTGTCACCTTCTTGTATCGCACCTTTCGTGAATAAGGCACGATACCCGGTCAAACCTGACAAGGCAAGTACGCCAGCCTCCTCCCATGATAAATGGGGCGGTTTCTTTTCCACTTGTTCTGCCGGTAACACAATTTTTTCGGTGAACGTCCCGTGATCAGGCATCCCCAGAATATCAAACTGTTTCGGTGGCGCATCACTATTTTCATACCAGCCAAGTGACGGGTTGATGATGACGTCATCCCCCACGTTAAATTCAGCTACGCCTTCCCCTATGGACTCAATCACGCCGGCTCCATCCGAACCAAGGATCAATGCACCAGCATCGTCTCCTCTGCGGCCTGGCACTGCTACATCCCGCCGGTTCAGGCCGGCGGTCCGGAGGGAAACAACCACTTGCCCGTGATCGGCAAATGGCTCATTCATATCCTTTAGTGTCAATTGTCCATATTCATGTACGAATGCTTTCATGTTTTGTTGGCTCCTCTCGAAAATAATGACTGTACGTTTCCAACTGCTCCTGATTAACGATGTCATAAGGGAATAATGGAATATAAATCTTTTCCTGCTGTTTAAACGTTTCCCTGATCATGCGCATGTACTGCTGTTCATGTTTTTTCCGCTGCAGAAGAAATTCACCATCCGCATCATCTGGCAACACTTTATTTATAATTAAGGTTTTTACATGCAAATGGTATTGATCAAGTAATCCGATCGCTTTTTCCGTTTCAACAACCGGTAGGCGCTCCGGATTAATCACGAAGACAAAACCCGTTGTATTCCCATCAAGTAGAACATCTCTCGCCCCGGAAAACCGCTCCTGTCGTGCTTTTAACACATCATAAATCGGATCCTCAACCGGGTCACCATCGTTGAGCAATTGTGAATAATTATCGTTTGTCTTCTGCCGTTTTTTTAGCATGCCTTCAATCCAGACGCCCATGAGTTCAGGTAATGACAGCAGCCGGATCGTATGGCCTGTCGGTGCGGTGTCAAATATGAGCTTATCATATTGGTCACGCTGTTCCAATATAATCGAAATCAATTTATCGAACAAGGCGGCTTCCTCCGCACCGGGTGATGATTTGGCCGTATCAATCTGCCGATGGACCTCCTCCATCCTGCTGGCATGTACGACGTTTTTTATATTAGATTTGACTTCCTTAATATATTTTTCCGTTTCAACAGCCGGATCAATTTCCAGCGCAGACAAATTTGTCGTCACACGAGTGATCCTGCCGCCAATTGCTTCACCAAAAATATCACCCAAATTGTGGGCGGGATCAGTGGAAATTAACAATGTATGGTTGCCATCTTTGGCAGAGCGCCATGCTAATGCAGCAGCTGATGTCGACTTTCCAACGCCGCCCTTTCCGCCGACGAAAATGATTTTTTTCTCTAAAATGTGCATTGGCAGGACTTCCTTTCTCGTTTTATTCGGTTTAGTCTAAAGAGACGTCAACAAGCCCTAACCCTTAACAGCAGCGGATCCCATTCAGCGGCGATTTATCCATCCCCATGCGCAAATGCCAGTCATGGAACTCGTCAATCATATAAGGGTACAATTCGAGTGTGTAATAATAAACCGGGTTTGGGATACCAATCATTTCGGAATATAAAAGTAATAAAAATAAATCGTCCTGATCGCGCAGTTCCCTAGCAATTTCCTGGCGATGTGGCATACGTAATACTTCTTCGTAAAATGCTGCCAGTTTTTTAAGTTGTTCAAACAATGCGATCACCTCTTAATAAGCCAAAGGGACCAGCCCCCTGCATGATCCCTTTAGCAGTATACCGACTGGACCCACGGCAATCTGGCTTATTTCTTCACGCTAATAGTCAGTTTCCCAAAAAGTCCGAACCACCATGATTTTCTCATTATTATTTAAAGTTCTCATCCAAATCATCCGGCATATCCATCGTGCGCGTTAATGTACTGAAAGCGGTCAAGACGATCCATACCGCGAACACAAATATGATGGATCCAAGCACAAACAACAGGGTTGCCGGATCACTGCCAAACCACGACCATTCAAACAAGACCTGTTTGAACATTGCCCACAATGTCATAAACATGAGGAAGATCATTGGAATGAGCGTTATCAGATAGTTGCTTCCCCGTTTTTTCAGCCAGATGGAAACGAGCAGAAGACTGATCCCTGCCAGCAGCTGGTTCGACGTGCCAAATAACGGCCAAAGCAGATAGCCACCTGACCCAAAACCTCTCGATCCTTCCGGGAGTAACACCAAAATGGCACTTGAAATAACAGCGACAGATGTTGCGACATGCATTTTGGAAAATGCCGGCACGTTATATTCAATCCCCAGTTCCGAAATAATATAGCGCATCAGACGGACGGACGTGTCCAATGAGGTGGCGGCAAAACTGACTACAATGATCGACACAATGGTAGCAGCGATGTCAGGCGGGATGGCCAGTCCAGACGCCAACGCACCTGCACCTTCCACGAACGTATTCAACCCGATTTCGTTAGCTGTTGTAAAACTGCTGTACGCGCCCAAAAATTCATTTTTGGTTCCAAAGAAAGTTACCACTGCAAGAATGGATACCAATGCAAGTGTACCTTCACCAACCGCTCCAAAGTAACCGACAAAACGGGCATCCGTTTCCTTATTGAGCTGTTTTGACGATGTTCCGCTTGCTACCAGACCGTGAAATCCCGATATCGCCCCACAGGCGACCGTTATGAACAGAAGCGGGAACCATGACGTGTCAGCTCCTGGATTGGTGACGGGTGCGGTGATTTCCGGATTGGTAAATAAGAGTCCCAAATACAGAATAGCCAGCCCGACAACAAGTTGGTGCGAATTAATGAAATCACGTGGCTGGAGTAGCTTCCAGACCGGTAATGTCGAAGCGAAATAGACATAAACCATTAATATAACAATCCAAATCAGAAAAGCACTATTAACGGCGCCGAGCCCGAATAGCCCGGTACTGCCTTCACCGCCGAAATATCGCACTAAATCAATCTGTAAAAAGTCGACCCGGCTAGCAAGAATCGCCGCAAAATACATGACACCAAGCGCAATCAAGGACGGAACAAGCATCTTTGTTTTGCGCTTATAGACGGCATAACCAATCCAAATGGCGAGCGGTATTTGGATAAACACCGGCAGTACACTTGACGGAAAAGAAATGAACAGATTGGCTATAACCCAAGAAAAGACAGCGTTAACCATCAATACAAGAATCAGGATAATAAATAAAAACAGAATCTTTGCTCGCTGTCCGATCAGTTTATTGGCCAATGTCCCGATCGATTGCCCTTTATTTCGGACTGACAGGGCCAATGTGCCAAAGTCATGAACGCCGGCAGCGAATACAGTTCCCAATATAACCCACAAAAGCGCGGGAAGCCAGCCCCAATAGACAGCTACAGCGGGCCCCATGATCGGTGCAGCACCAGCAACAGATGTAAAGTGATGCCCCCATAAGACAAATTTGTTTGTCGGTACAAAATCGACATCGTCTTTGTAGCGGTGCGCCGGTGTGACATAGTTAGGGTCAAGGCGAAATATTTTTTCGGCAACAAATTTTGAATAATAGCGATAACCCAATGCAAATATAAGCAGCCCAATGACCGCTACCACAATACCATTCATGTTACAGCCTCCTTTTGTTTTAGTTTGGGACGTTTTACAATAAAACGTCCCCAGTAAAAATCTATGTATGGTATTTTCTGAATAGTACAACTCTATTCTACTCCAAAGGCAGTCAAATGTAAATATTAAGAATTATAAGTCTGTTTTATAGCATGAAAAAAACCTCCGATAACTGGCACATCAGTTGTCGGAGGCCTTTCACACCTATTCTCTTCCCATGCCGCGCAAAAACTCCAGCAGCATCGTAATACTCCGATTAATCTCGGGGTTTTTTAACGCTTTGATCAGGTCCATATAAGACGTTTTATCCGCATCCTCTGCCGCAGCTGCCTCTTTTACACCATGCTGCAATCGTGTGGTAAACTGCTCAATTTCCTCCAAATCCAGTTCGCCGAGCAAAAAGAGCAATCTGGGCAGATTCTCAAGGATTGTGGCGTATTGCGGTTGATTGATCTCCCGCATCACATTACCCAATGCTTGTTCCCGGTGTTTGACAAGAGCATCTATCATATCTAGTGTACCACTTTGATTGAGTGTGTCCAGAAGACCAATCCCCTTTAAAATGGCGTCCTTATTGTCGCTGACCGCTTTGGCAACCTCGCTCAGATTCTGTTCGTGTAAGCTTTCTTCAGGGACTTCCACCCGCTTGATGTGTGATATTTTCTCAGCCATTTTGCTTCACCTGACTCCCCGGAAAAATATAATCGTCCCGACGCCATTTCCGCTCCGGCTGAACACCGATTTGCGGCTGTGGATCACCCCGCCGGTAATTATTGGGCGGGAGCGGGCTTCTGCCTTTTTTCTTGATGATTTCCATTTTGACAGCTATTTCCTTGAAGGCTGGTGTGTCAGTATCTTTATCAACGGTATTATCGGTTAAATAATTAACGGCTGTTTTACCATTATCATTCAGCGGCAAATACAACTCCCGGCCGCTTACCCTGTCGGTAATATGCACCGTTCCGGTAACCTCGCCCGCTTCCGATATCAGCTTCACCTCAGCTCCTTCATTAATACCCCGTTCCTTCGCTAGTTCAGGAGACACTTCAATAAACGCAGTCGGCATTTTACTGGTAATCGCTTTTGATTTATAGGTCATATTGCCTTCATGGAAATGTTCCAGCACTCTGCCATTATTCACATGCAAGTCATATTCATCGTTTGTGTCATACACAAGTTCATAATCCAGCGGGTACAGCCTTGCTTTGTTATCGTCAAACGGAAACCCGTCAACGAACAATAGTGGTGTGTCTGTACCGTCTGCTGCAACCGGCCATTGCAGACTATTATAATCTGTCAATCTATCATAGCTGACACCGGCGAATAACGGCGCAAGTGAAGCCGATTCATCCATGATATCCGATGGGCTGTCATATTCCCATTTGTACCCCATTCTCCCGGCCAGATCAGTTATAATCGCCCAATCCGGACGCGATTCACCAACCGGGTCAAGTGCTTTGTACAACCGCTGGAAACGTCGCTCTGTATTCGTGAACGTCCCTTCTTTTTCCAAACTTGGAACAGCGGGCAGAATGACATCAGCGTGCTTCGCTGTTTCGGTTAAAAACAGATCCTGGACGACGAAAAAATCAAGTTTGTCAAAAGCGGCTGTCACGTAATTGATATTGGCATCCACAATACCCGTATCCTCACCAAGTACATACAACCCGCGAAGATCCCCTTCATGAATGGCACCGATCATTTCATGGTTATCCTTACCGGGTTCAGGTGGGATTTCCACACCCCATGCATTTTCATAGCGTTTGCGCACGTCATCATCCGCCACTTTCTCATAACCCGGAAAGTAATTCGGCATGCTCCCAAAGTCACTGCAGCCTTGGACGTTATTATGGCCGCGCAATGGATAGGCACCTGTACCATTCCGCATGTAGTTGCCAGTAATCAGTAGTAAATTGGAAATGGCGGTACTCGTATCGCTACCAAGCTGGTGCTGTGTTACCCCCATCGCCCAGCAAATCACAACTTTATCAACACTGGCAATTTGTTCGGCAATACTAACTAATTCATCTTTTGAAATACCGGTTAAGTCTTCTGCATAATCAAGGGTAAATTTTTCCAGGGATTGTTTGTAATCAGCAAAACCATTCACCCATTTGTCAATGAAATCTCGGTCTTCCCAGCCCTGATCAATAATATATTTTGTTACCGCTGATAGCCATACCAGGTCTGTGCCGCTTTTCGGCTGGAAGAATTTATCAGCACGTTGCCCCATTTCATGCTTCCGCAAATCAAAGACATAGAGCTTTTGCCCGAATAATTTTTGTGAACGTTTAATTCTTGATGCGAGCACGGGATGGGACTCGGCTGT
The DNA here is from genome assembly GCF_042679865.1 of Lentibacillus salinarum. Classification (NCBI taxonomy): domain Bacteria; kingdom Bacillati; phylum Bacillota; class Bacilli; order Caryophanales; family Bacillaceae; genus Lentibacillus; species Lentibacillus salinarum. The sequence continues at coordinate 53,980 of NZ_JBHTNH010000015.1, forward strand.
ATTTGATCCAACGGTGATGACCATATCAGCTTCGGCAATATCATCGATGGACCCGGAATCACCGCCATGTCCGACCGTCCGGAAAAGCCCCTTTGTCGCCGGTGACTGGCAATAGCGTGAACAGTTATCAACGTTATTGGTTCCGATTACTTGACGGGCCAATTTTTGCATGGCGTATGATTCTTCATTTGTCGCTTTGGAGGACGCAATAAATCCTAACGCGTCAGCGCCATTCTCTGCTTTAATTTCGGAAAAGCGTCTGGCCGTATAATCCAGCGCCTCATCCCATTCAACTTCGACAAACGATTCTCCGTCCCTAATGAGCGGTTTCGTTAGACGTTCCTCTGAATTCACATAGTCCCAGCCGAACTTGCCTTTAATGCAGGTCGATATGCCGTTCGCTGGCGACTCCTGCTGCGGCTCCACTTTCAGGATTTTCCGGTCTTTCGTCCACACATCAAACGTGCAACCAACACCACAATATGTACAAACGGTTTTTGTCTTTTCAATACGTTCTTCCCGCATTGAAGCTTCGGTATCGGAGACAGCCATTAACGCCCCGTAGCCTGTTTCCGCCTTCTTGGTCACATCTATCATTGAGCGCAATAATCCTGGTTCTTGATCGGTCATGAAACCGGCTTCCCCAACCATCGATGTTTCCATTAACGCATTGCATGGACAAACGGTGGCACATTGCCCACAGCTGACGCATGATGATTCATCGATTGGAACATCGTTATCCCAGACAACACGCGGCTGTTCGCGTTCCCAGTCGATCAGCAATGTTTCATTGACCTGAACATCCTGGCAAACTTCCACACAGCGTCCGCACAAAATGCACTGGTCGGGATCATAGCGATAAAATGGACTCGAATCGTCAATCTCATAAGGCTTTGGTTCAAACGGACGGGATTGATGCTCCAGTCCGAATTCCGCAACCGTATTATGAATTTCACAGGATCCGTTATTGTAATCACAAACGGTACAGTACAATTCATGATTTTCTAGGATCCGATCAAGTGCCTCCTTTTGCGTTGCATTGACAATTTCCAGCTCGGTATTTACGTCCATACCGGCCTTCACTGTTGTTCCACAGGCACGCATAAACCCCCCGTCAACCATAACCATGCACGTATCACATGTCTGTACAGGGCCAAGTGCTTCATTATAACAGATTTGCGGGACAAATTTTCCCGTTGTATTAATCAAATCCAGCAAATTCTGACCAGGTGCTGCCAGGTATTCTTCCCCATTAATGGTAACCACTACATGTTCCTGATCCTGCATGTTACTCCCCCCCTGAAAAATATAATGAAAACCTACATAAATGATTTATACCCTAAATCCAACCAGTTAATCTATATTTTATGTTTTTTAAATATTATAACACACTAAAGGAAAAGAAAAAGCAAAAACAAATTAAATTCCTGAAATTTTCGGAATCGGGCAAATGACATTCTGCTCAGTTATGGTCATCGCCGATTTTAAAAATTTGAAGCCTGTGTATTTTTTACATTTAATTTTTCTTCTTTCATTTCCCGCATAATCACCCTAATCCAAAGTGAAATTAATAGTGAAATAACATGCATTCCGCCAAATATAATCAGGACGAGCTGATAGCTGTTTGTATTATCATAGATTAATGACAGCAGCATGGGACCAACCACACCAGCAACTGCCCAGGCAGTTAAAATATAGCCGTGTATCGCACCCAGCTGCTTTGTCCCGAAAAGATCCCCAATATAAGCCGGAACGGACGAAAATCCGCCTCCGTAGCACGAAACGATTGCATAGACAAGAATTTGAAATAAAATCACGGATGTTATAACCGGCAGCAAAAAGTATGAAATAATCCCTATAATAAAAAATATGGTATACACATTCGGTCTACCAATATAATCTGAAATCGTCGCCCATCCAAGTCTGCCTGCACCATTGAAAAGTCCCATTACCCCTACCATCGTGGCTGCCGTAACAGCTGTCATGCCGGTTATTTCCTGTCCTATTGGGGATGCGACAGAGATGATCGCAATACCTGTAGTAACGTTAAGAAACAACATCGTCCATAACATCCAAAAAGGCTTTGTCTTAATGGCCTCATTGGCTGTCATTTGTGAAAGATCCTCTTTTTCTTCCTTTGGTTTGTCAGATTTTTCATCCTGCATTGCTTTAGGCTTCCAGCCCTCGGGAGGCGGAGCCAGATATTGTGATGCAGCCATCATAATAATCAGATAGCTTGCCCCCAAAATATAAAATGTGTTTGAAATACCAACTGAACTGACTAAAGCCTCTCCAGCAGGACCACTAATTAGCGATGCAAATCCAAAGCCCATAATCGCAAGTCCTGTGGCTAGACCCCGATGATCAGGGAACCACTTTACAAGCGTTGATACTGGTGCTATATAGCCAATGCCGAGTCCGATTCCGCCAACGATACCATAAAAAAAGTACATTAAAGGCAGTGATTCAAAAGCCGTTGCAAGTCCTGTACCCATTACGCCAACGCCAAAAAACAAGGCGGATAACATACCGGAAATACGCGGCCCTCGTTTCTCAACAAATTTGCCCATAAAAGCCGCAGAAAATCCCAGCAGAAAGATCGCAATACTGAATGCTAATGAAATCTGGCTTGTGCTCCAGCCAAACGCATCAGCCATCGGATTTGTGAATACACTCCAAGCATACGCAGATCCGATACAAATATGTATTCCAACGCCCGACAAAGCAATCAGCCAACGATTTTTGACTTTCTCCATTTTGCCCCTCCTAATAAATGCCTTTAACATATCATGTAAGCATTTACATAATATGTCATCTGGAAATGACACTGTGTACATATGATAATCTCAACTATTGTCAAAATAAATCATATTTTCGGAATTATTTAAGGGTTAATGTATCATAAATAGTTAAAAGTTGTCAATTAATTCTTTTTAAACTTCAACATTTATGGGGTGAGTTAAGGACTGAATGCGAGACCTTTTCAACATTGGTGTGGAAACGTATTATAACATTCGTATCAACTAAAAACGCCATACTACTCCTCTTTACCAAGTTGATCCCCCTGCTCCGCATTTAAAATCTCCCTGATTTCTGAGGGAATGGTCACTTGACCTTTACTTGAAAGTGTTGAATATTGATCTTGAGTTATATAAGCCTCTTGGGTTTCACTGACTTTGGTTCATTATCTCACGCCTTACTTGTTTTTTTCTTTACTAAAAGTGTATGTAAGTACCATTAATTAAGTCAAGCAAAAGAAGAATCCATTTTGCGAAAATTGATCAAAATGAATGCCTCTTTTGCGATCTTTGACACAGCCGGCGATCCATTAAAAAGACATTCCCTAAAAAGGAATGCCTATTTTGATGGTTTAGTTTTTAATACAATTTACCCTGCCATGCGTTGGCTCCCTCAACAATGATTTTTTGTGTCGTTGCTGGTTCACCTATTCCATCAATAACCGTTTTAGCCGGTACCTTAATATTTTTTTAGAATATAACCAGCGCAAGTAAAGCGGCCATGAACAGGCCGAGTATGACTGGTAAAAAGTTTTTCCGCACCAGATCCATGACGGATACACCGCAAAAACCGGCAATGGCAATCAATGATGACCACGCAACAATCGTTCCGCCGCCGGTCCAGATAGACCCCATTTGCCCGATTGCAGCGAGTGTTCCGGCATCAACGGACGACGTTTCAAGTGAGGCTGCCAGGGCACCAGTCAGCGGCAGACCGGAAAACCCGGATCCGTCAAGACCGGTAATAATGCCAATGATCAATATACTAAAGGCAGCCAGCAATGCACTTTGCGGAACAAATTGCTGCGAAGCCTCGACAAGGTCAAACAGGAATCCGGGTGCATTTTCCTCAACTCCAAGAATATCTCCGGAAAAATCCGAGCTGCCGAGGAAAAAGAATCCGGCAATTGGGATGACAGGCCCCATGGCTTTAAAGGCAAAGACAAATCCTTCCGTAATATGGTTGGTAATATAGTCCAACGCATGTTGCCGTCCGAATGCCACGGTTGACAACAACAGCAGAATAACGGCAACACCACCGACAAAAGCTGCCCCGTCACCTCCTTCAAACCCAGTCATTCTGCCGGAATTAAGCTTTGAGGTCATCATATAAATGACAACAGCCAGCAGGGATATAGGGACCAATACCGCAAACAACTTGCTCCACGTGGTTATATGCGTGGTTTTCACCTTGTTATCGGACTCTTTTTCCGTTTGCATCTGGTTCATTTCGATTTCATTCAATTCACTGTCTTTTGAACGAATGGTTTTTCGATACAGCAAATACGCCAGACCAATCGCAACAATACCGGCAATCAGTGATAAAATAAGCGCTCTATCGGCGACAAGCGTTGTATCAATCCCAGCTGATGTCGCCGATAAATTAGGTGCCACCTGAACAATATAGTCTGAAGACAATGCCATCCCCTGACCGGCGAGTGCAACAGCAACTGCAGCCGTCATAGCTGGCAGACCTGAGCGGATAGCGGCCGGAACAAGCAAAGCACAGATAAGCGGTACAGCCGGTGTCGGCCAAAAGAATAAGGAGATGACGTAGGTAACGGCTGCCAGCAGAAAGAATGATACATGGCCATTGACCATAAATTTCTGGATCGGTTGGATCATCCTCCGGTCAGCCCCAAGATCTCTCAATGAATGCAGCAGGGCCATCATAAACGTGATAATCAAAAAGATATTGAACAGTTCAATCGCAGCCACTAGATTGGCATTAAAGATGGCGGTAAAGCCGTCCACTAGGCTGCCCATATACACCCAGGCAATCACAAATGTTCCAAGTAACGTCGGTAACACAACGCCTCTGCGGAAAATCATCGTCAGAATGATCGCCAAAGTGAATATACCATATAACCAATGGGAAAGCGTTATCTCCTCCACGTTAAACACTTCCTTTCTGAACTGTGAATATAGCCTATGCACATCGAAAGGAAGCGGTGCACCCTTCACCTCGCAGTTAAACCACGTGAATTTCAGAGGCCCTGTCTTTATTTTCCGTCACTTTCATCAGCGCATACATAACATAAAAGCCGGCCATTTTCCTGAACTCCGTCAAAGAAACCATTTTCACAATAGACCTCTCTGCCGCACGATTGACACTGGCCAATGAGTTCCCGCATCCATATCCCTCCTTCTAACAGCCATTATAAATATAAAAATAGCCCCTTTATATAGAAAGAGCTATTTTTCCGAAATTTTCAGTTTACCGGTTGTTTTTGCTATACCTAAAATAATCATGTGAGCGGATGTTGAAACGAATTATGCCGCCTGTAATAGTGTTCTAGGCTGTTTATGGAACAAGAGGAAAACAGCCATTGCACTTATGATAAGTGACGGAATGATATAAGAGACATTATATAGGAATGAATAGAGCCAGACAGATTGCCCTTCCACAGCCGATTCAAAAAAGACAACACCTGCTGCAAAGTGAGCCGCAAACCTTAGCATACTGCCCAGGATAACACCAAGCGTAATATACGTAAGGTAAATCTTGGTCCGGCCAGCTTGAACAGCCGCCTGAATCTGGTTGGCAAAGATTCCGGCAATCCCGATCACTGTAAAGGCCAGTGCATAGTCAATGAACCCCTGTAGCGGATGCAGCACATAACCAGTGCCGACTGCAACCTGTAGAACACCCCATAAAAACCCGGATAACAGGCCACCTTTCAGCCCCCAGCGGAACGCAATAATAAACACCGGGATCATTGCCAATGAAACGGAACCACCTTGCGCCCAAAGCTTAACCGATAAAAATGGAATAATATCCAACAGTAATGCCAGCGCTGTAAAAACAGCCACCTCAATCAAAAATAATGTACGGTTCGAACGCATGAAAATCCTCCCCTTTGCCAGTGGCTTAAACCACCGCTACATTTTCTGCAAACACAAAAAAAGCAATGCCAAGGGGAAGCTTCCTGATGGGGAAATCCGCTCACATTGCTGTTTATCCATCAAAAAAGCCACCATCCCTACGCTAGTTCTAACTAACAGGTTCAGAGGGTCTGAACAAACGTGTTCACTCTCAGCCATACGGCTCCCCTTGAAGGCTTCCAACCTATGCTTTTTTTGCTGATTATAGTATACCATACACTGAAGGGTTTACAAATTCTTTTTATTTGTTTGAAAACCGGCGCAGGTGCACACGCCTATAACACTCATTCTCGATTAATATCTCCTTTTGCTTTTGCCCTGTTTTGGTGACATAGTTATTTTTGAACCATGTCCATATGGATGTGACCAATATGAAAATAAACGAAATCGCTTGCTCCACCATCTCGGCGTCAACTGGCAGCGGTGATTTCCCAAACATGACGAGAACATGGTTCATAAGCGCTACAGCAAGTGCTGCCGTTCGTATAACAGTGCCTTTGTCCACGGTCTTTCCCCCTATTCGGTTAATAACAGATCTTACGATTAATCTGTTCAGAAAGACGATTTTCCGGAACGGCTATGGTCTTGAAAAAACACATCTGAATTATATACGAAGCGGAAAGTGACAAGTGAAACATCTTTGAACTGCGGGATGCGCAGGCGTCACCGAACCAACCTGCTACACCAACGAAGACAAGTGTATCCAGGCTCGGCATAAATAACAAAAAGAAACGAGCCTGTAAAAAAACGCCGTAAAGCTTTTCAGCTCCACGGCGTGTATATTATTTCTGGCCGCGTCGTTCAATTGGAATGACACCGTTTGTAATTTTACTCGCCAGCAGGGCAAATGAGATCGCTGCTGCTGCAATCACAATGATAACAGCAAGAAACTGGATGATAAAAACCATGATGTCACCTGGGACGGCTGATGTGATATAGCGGCTTCCGTAAAAAAGAATGATGGCTGAAATACTGGCGACACCAACAAACGTAACGAACACTCCAGCAATCTGCCATAATGTCAGCTTCTTCCATGTCTCTTTATATTTAAACGACACATAAATAATATAGGCCACTAAGATAAGGGTGATTAGTAATGGACGTGTCATAATATCGGCTCCTGTTTATGTATAGGGACTTGCGTTTCCACTGCTTGCTTAAGTGCCTGCAGAATATAACCGATGCCGCCATACTGCAGCAATGGAAATGTTCTTGGAATATCATCGGTAAATGTCTTATTTATAATCGGTTTATATTTTTTCCCCGTCAGTACCACAAGCCGGTCAAATTGATCTAGCTGCTTCTCTTTTATTTGCCTGGTTAATTGGGCATTCGTGATGATCTCATCACGCTCCTGATTAAATGTCACATCATACGGGCCGTCAACCACGTCATCCGCAAACAAAAAGCCGTGTTTGGCGGACAATATCACCCATTGATCCGTGAACAACTCCGCATACTGACGTGAGCGTTGGTGCAATGTTCCGATATAAGCATCTTTTGCCGGCACTGCCCCCATGTCTGGATACTTGTCCCAGATTTTCTTCCTGCCGCACGGGAGTATACTTAATTCTACCATCGTGAGCCACCTCAAATCTATTCATAGTATAGCATGGAAAAACAGGTTTTACGAAATGTACAATTGGGTAATTTATACTGAATTCAAAATAACTATTTTAAAATTACTTGACATTATTCATTTATGATTATATACTAAGTTACGCAAAGTAATTAATGGAGGGATTTACATGGCAAAAATAACCTGGAATGTTGACACAGTCCACAGCGAGGTAGGATTTACCGTCAAACATATGATGATTTCAAAAGCAAAAGGCAGCTTCAATGACTTTGATGCTGTCCTTGAAGCAGACCCTGATGATCTGACAGATTCAAAGGTTGAAGTAGACATCGACGTATCCAGTATCGATACAAAAAATAGCGGTCGTGACGATCATTTACGATCTGCCGATTTCTTCGATGTGGAAAATCATCCGAAAGCGACTTTTGTTGCCACCGACATTAAGAAAAAGTCCGGCAACAACTATGATGTCACAGGTGACCTGACCATGATCGGAACAACAAAACCTGTCACATTTGATGTTGTGGCTGAAGGGCAAAGCAAAGATCCAATGAGCGGCAATATGGTAGCCGGATTCAGCGGCGAAACAACCATCAACCGTAAAGATTTTGGTCTGACTTGGAACGCAGCGCTCGAAACAGGTGGCGTACTGCTTGCCGATGACGTTAAAATAACGTTTGAAATCGAAGCCCATAAAGCAGAATAATTTTGTCAGAAAGGTGTTGCCAATAATGGTAACACCTTTCTTCGTATCGGCACCAACTTGAATCCATTTGCGGATATATGCGCTCTTTTCTCTTTTTTTGTTTGATTGCCTGCTTTTTGAGGAATGTCATTATATAGACATATTTCTAAAGGAGGATCCACATTGGCTTTAAATGTTACACAAAAGCTGATCAAAGAGCATCTCGTTTCAGGCGAAATGAAGCCCGGTTCGGAAATTGGTCTCCAAATCGACCAAACGCTGACACAAGATGCCACGGGGACGATGGTCATGCTGGAGCTTGAAGCAATGGGCCTGGATTATGCCAAAACAGAAGCTTCTGCCCAATACGTTGACCATAACCTGATTCAGGAAGACAGTAAAAATCCGGATGACCACCTGTTTCTGGAAAGTGCGGCACAGCGTTTCGGGCTCTATTTCTCGAGACCCGGAAATGGGGTCAGTCACCCTGTCCACATGCAGCGCCTGGCCGTACCAGGCAAAACAATACTTGGCTCAGACAGTCACACATGTGCCAACGGCTGCATGGGTATGCTTGCGATGGGGGCAGGCGGTATCGACGTTGCCATGGCCATTACCGGTGAACCGATTTACATCAAAATGCCTCAGGTAATGGGCGTTAAACTAACTGGCGAATTGCCCGACTGGGTAAGTGCGAAAGATGTTATTCTGGAAATGCTCAGACGGCATGACGTCAAAGGTGGCGTGGGAAAAATCATCGAGTATTACGGACCAGGCCTTGATCATTTATCAGCCATGGACCGCCACGTCATTGCCAACATGGGTGCAGAACTGGGTGCCACGACGACTGTGTTCCCGTCAGACCATGAAGTGAAGCGCTTTTTAGACCGGCAAGAACGGGGAGACGATTGGGTTGAACTGACAGCCGACAAAGACGCCACTTATGACATATATGAAGAAATCAATCTGTCAGAACTGGAACCGTTAGTCGCCAAGCCTTCAAGCCCGGGCAACGTCGTAGCAGTCAGGGAAATTGCCGGCACGCCAATCTATCAATCTTATATCGGTTCGTCCGCGAATCCGGGATACCGTGATTTCGCCATAGCAGCCGAAATCGTTAAAAACCGTAAAGTAACGAATGGTGTCTCATTTGATATCAACCCGACATCCCGGCAAATGCTCACCAATCTCGTGCAAAACATGCATATCGCCAGCCTGCTGCAAACAGGGGCAAGACTGCACCAAGCGGGATGTAATGGCTGTATCGGCATGGGGCAGGCACCGGCATCTGGACGAAACAGTTTGCGGACAACACCACGGAATTTCCCGGGCAGATCCGGTACAAAAGAAGACAGTGTTTATTTGTCCGGGCCAGAAACAGCTGCCGTCTCCGCATTGACCGGTGAAATGACCGACCCAAGAACAATGGATTTCCCTTATCCGGATGTCAAAGATCCGGCCGAATCAAATGTGGATGACCGCCTGCTGGATAAACCGCTACCACTGGAAGAGGCACGAAAGACAGAACTTGTCAAAGGCCCGAACATTGCTTCCATTCCGGAAATGAGCGATATGCCTGATGCACTGGACTTACCGGTTATTTTAAAAGTCGGTGACAACATTTCCACCGATGAAATTTTAGCCGGCGGAGCTCGTGTTCTGCCTTACCGCAGCAATCTGCCAGCCATCAGCCAATTCACTTACGAGGATGTCGACCCAACGTATGTTGATCGGGCGATGGAGACGAAAGAAACATCCGGCCACGCAATTGTCGGCGGGCTAAACTATGGCCAGGGATCAAGCCGTGAACATGCTGCCCTGGCACCGCGTTACCTCGGCCTCCGTGTCGTCATTGTGAAAGACTATGCGCGCATCCACTGGCAAAACCTTGTCAACTTTGGGGTACTCCCGCTTAAGTTCACCAATGAGGCAGATTATGACAAGCTTGCCAAGGGAGAAGTCCTCCAATTCAAAGACTTGCATAATCAGATTAAACATAGCGACCAAATCAAGCTGACACTAGCTGATCAAGGTGATGACATAACCGCCGAACACAACTTATCCGAACGTCAGCGGGACATTGTCCTGAGCGGCGGCCTGATTAACTGGATAAAAGAAAGACAAAAAGTGTAAGCAAAAGACCAGGTAACATGATAGCGTGCTCAGCTCACGTAAGAAAACAATATTGAAAACGTCGTCCAAAGTTTATGTTTCTTATCTTTCAAGGAAGACAGGCGCGAATTGGTATACAATTTGCGCCTGTTCTTTTATTTTCTCTCGGCTGACTTCAACACTTTTGAAGCACATTTTGACCGTGATAGCATAGATGATAAGATCAAGCCTTTTAAGCTAACGTGGCCGTTTTAATGAACAGTGGTTTATACTATTTGTTGTTAAACTAATGACTTGTTTGAAAAAACAAAAAGTTCCTTAGTAATTGCAGCAGTATAAATGATAGCAATATGTTATAATAAAAAACAATAGACTGGCTTCGCATGAGGGGTTTGGTAGCACTGTCGATCTGCCGTTAGTCAACTTAAGAGACTTCCCAGGGAGGGAGGTGCTTGCCAATGGGCATTGTTAGTGCGCTAACGCTTATGATATCCTTCGGGATGTTGGTGGCGTTTATTATGTCTGACAAAAACCATAAAAAATAACCCCTCTCATGCGTTTGAACGGCGCTGAGGGATTATTTTTTCCTTATGCTGCCTGACTCCTCTTGATGGGGTTCGGTCTATTGCGACCGTTCCATGTATCAGCATGGGCGGTCTTTATTAGTGTATGCACTTATAATCTTTCTATGTTTATTATACCACGAAATCAATATTTGTACACATTTAATTTATTTTCACTTCATTAGTCCTTCAACATCTTTTTAAACTGGCATTAGACATGAATATTTAACCATTACGTGTTAGAAGAAGCTTTCTTATTCGATTGCTGCGCCCATTAATGGAATAGGACAAGTTACACTGTTAAAACAATTTTCTGCACATATGAAGTACTCGTTCAAGATCATACTTATGTAATACACCTATATGCCGTTTCAATTCAGATCCATGTATAGAAATAATTTTTGAAGTACGTGCCACAGATCGTTTTAACAACCCGGCTACGTTCTAATACTCCAAAACTACATCAAATTGATTTCGTGGCTGTTGGCTGGTAACCGGAGCAATAATGACATCCACATCCAATGCCAATTCATTTCCCACAATAATAACAGGGCGCTGCTTTGTTTGACGAGTTTCTTTAAAAAGGACATCTGCCAACCAAACATCACCCTATTTCATCCTATTGGTCATTATAGATGTCATCCTCCTCATTATCCCACCAGGCATAATTTTCACTTAGTAAAATAACATCCCTAGCCATATACTTTTCTTTAATTTTATCGAGCACCTTTTGCCTTTCGCCCTCACTCAACATGTCAATTTCCTTGATAATTTTATCCAGAATAGACATATCAGCACCTCCATTAAGTTGTACTCTTATTATATCTTATATTCGATCAGACATAAAACGTTCAAAAGGTTTTCTTTATTTAAGAAAATAACCACTTTCCGCAAGATAGGACACCGATTCTTATTCCAGATAGGCGCCCGTTTGTCTTAAAACAGTCACAATAAAAAAATAACCACTAAAATGGTGCCCGTCATTATTCATTCACTGCTAAATTCCCCTTTGCTTTTCTCTGATTTTTCGATAGAATAGAATACAAGCATGGTACTGTTGTGAGGGTGGGGACCACTCACTGGCCCTCTGGACACCAAAATCATTTTTTGATTTCTGGTGAAAGGAGGGATGTGTTATGAACACAGTTGTATCAATTTTTATCATTGTCTTTGCGGGCGGCACATTTCTAGTTGCCTTGCTGCAGTTTATACGACAAATGGTGAAAGATTTAAACGACAGAAAGTGAACCCCCACCCGTGACCGACAAATCACTTAAGGGTGAGGGTTCTTTTCTGCTTTACCTAATTAGGTAGTCCAGAGGGGATTCCCTGCCTGAACTTCTTTACCATGCACCGGGGATGTTCACAGCATTCCCGGTTATTTTATTTATACTACTTTCTAAATTAGATTATACACAGTTTCACTTATTTTGTCTAACTTTACTTAGTCTTTTCCCAAAACTAAAAATCTTAAACCTTTCTCCCCCTCTTTCCTAATTTTGTTATTCCAGATAAGCGCCCGTTTGTTGTATAAAATTTCTAAGGCTATCGAACATCTAAAGCCATTTGTTATCTCTTATTAAATGTTGTGTGTAATAAAAAGCCAAAGCAATCGTTGTCAATATGGTTGGATAGACTATTGCTGTAAACCATATGCTTCATCCTTGATAATACAAAACACCAGTAACATACAAACGATAACCCATTCAAAAGCAACTGAGAAAACAGACCACAAAAAAATATAAACGGCTTTCCTCAAGACACCAAATGAGAAGGGGAAGTAGTTAATGAACAATATAGCTATTTGAGCTCTTAAACCACACAAGGGGATTAAAGCTCGTATATTTACTTTTTCCCGTGTTTAGCTCTTGAATCGAACGTTACGTGATGTATTATAATAGAAAAAAATCGGAGAAAGGACGATGACATGTATACCATCGGGGAATTGTCAAAGCACACAGGGGTAACCGTCAGGACACTGGATTATTATGATGAGATCCGCTTGATCGCCCCCTCCTCCAAAACGGATGGCGGACATCGTCTATACAGTGACGATGATGTGCTTAAGTTGGAACGTGTTTTAGCGATGAAATATATGGGATTCTCGCTCAAACACATTAAAAACATATTGGAACAATCGAGTACAACATGGCAGGAAGCGATACAAGGACAATTGGATATGATCCGGCGGGAACAGGAGCGTTTACAGACGTTAGAGGAAGCACTCCTCGGGGTCTCCTATTCGATCGATTTCGAAGGTGAAGCAGACTGGTCTGTTATTTTTCAAATTATTCAGTTGTATCAACAGGATTCAGCCAATATTTTACAGCCATTTAATGAATACCTAAACGAAGATGACATAAAAAAGATTACAGACATGAATCCTGCACAGATGAAGGAAGAAGATGTCCGGGAATGGATGCAGGTTATTCGAGCTATCAAACAAAACCTCCATCTGCCACCTGACTCCAAAGAAGCATGGCAACTTGTGGAAAGGTGGACCAACCAGGCAGAGAAGATGTTTGGCACCGATGAACAATTACTCGGGGACATGTGGGAAGCATTGCAACACTTAACAGACGACATCGCTTTCTATCCGATGGATCAGGAAGTTGTTCATTTTATAAAGCAGGTGTTTATCGCTTGGGAAAATGAATCGGGAAATGACAGTTAGCTCCCTGTATTATATTTTACATGTTCATTAAGTTAAAGAAGTATGCAGGAGAAGATCATATATCTTTCAAGAGAGAGTGTTATCTAAATAATAGAGTTTATTGTGTCATACGTATCCAGATTCATTCTTTAAGCGGCCATCACTAGTAAAAGGTACTACTTTTGAGGAGGTATTGTGTATGGTACTTGACGTTCAAAAATATAACGAAAATTTACAATGGTCCTCTCAAATCCCAAATCGTTGCAAATGATCATCTCACGTTTGATATAGACAAAGGAGAAATATTTGGTCTTTTGGGTCATAATGGTGCTGGGAAAACCACGCTGGTCCATCAAATAATGGGGACATTGACGCCTACAAGTGGAAATATCACCTTACATGGTAAAACGGTACAGAAGTTTCCAAAGCGAGCACGTTCGCTTTGTTCATTACAACCGCAATCAGAATTTCAACTTGGTTTTTTAACGCCCGCTCAAGCTGTTTCAACAATGGGAAAAATGAGAGGCGGAGATAAAAAAGAAGTCAAGCAACGAATGGATATGTTGTTCGAAAGATTGGAAATTGGAAAATGGGCTCATACGGACGGCGTCAAACTTTCTGGAGGGATTCGCAGGTTAACAGTTTTTTGCATGGCCCTTATCCAACCCGGAAAACTTGTCATATTGGATGAACCTACTAATGATGTGGATCCAACGAGACGGAGGTATCTTTGGGACGTGATACGTGAATTAACGAATGATGGAACCTCGGTTATCTTAGTCACACATAATGTCATTGAAGCAGAAAAAGCGGTGGATCGACTAGCTATATTACATAAAGGACAGTTTGCTGCGAAGGGTACTGTTCCTGAAGTGAAAAGAAAGGTAACTGATCAAAAACGTCTTGAAATTAACCTGTTATCCATATTTGATCGTCACGAGGATCATGACTGGTCCATTTCCACACATCGAAATGGGGCAAATGTTATTTACTCACTGGATGAGTCATCCGTCTCAACAGCCATAGAATGGGCAGAAGTTCGGTTGAAACAAGGCAATATATTGGACTACCCTTATCGCCAAAGACGCTAGAAGACGTTTATGTTGAATTAACAGCTAAAGAATAAGGCACCGATTTTTAGTAGAATGTTAAAATCTTAGAATCCGATTCTCTGATTCTATAAAATAGATCATGTAAGTCGTGGTATAACTTGTATACAAGTAATGATGAATGTTGATTATGAATGAAAGGAAGATAATGGGTGAATAAATCAATTGTAAAGATTGAAAACTTAACAAAAAAAATATGGAAAATCGCTTGCTGTGGATTATTTGAATATGAATGTCCAGAAAGGGGAAGTGTATGGATTTCTTGGACCTAACGGGGCGGGCAAAACAACGACGCTACGAATGTTACTTGGCTTAACGCGTCAGACTTCGGGCACTGGATGGGTTCTGGGAAAACCATTAGAAAACCATGAGGGGATTAGAGGCGTTGGCGGTCTCATAGAATATCCTGCCTTTTATCCGTACTTGTCTGGACGCAGGAATTTACTTATCATGGCACGATATTCTGACGTTCTGCCATCTAGAGTGGATACTGTTTTGGAGCAAGTGGAGTTGACAAAAAGTGCAGAGACAAAGTTTAAAGCTTATTCTCTTGGTATGAAACAGCGTCTTGGCATTGCTGCTGCATTGTTAAAGGATCCGGAATTGTTGATTCTCGATGAACCGACAAATGGTTTGGATCCTAAAGGAATGACTGAAATTCGAAAGCTTATCCGAAAATTGAGTGAGGAAAACAGAACCGTATTACTATCCAGTCACTTGCTCGGAGAGGTTGAACAAATGTGTGATCGCGTTGGTGTGATTCAGAATGGAAAGTTAGTAGTAGAGGGTACAGTTGATGAGTTACGGGGTCAAACAGGATTATATGTTAAAGCAACCCCGAAATCATCCGCTATACAGATATTGAATGAAATGAAAGATATTGGTGATGTTCAAGAGAAAGATGATGCCATTATAGTTGATGCCGATCCTTCTCTTTCAGGCAACATAATAAAAAAATTAACAGAGAACAATATCGAAGTTAATGAATTGCGCTCGATTGAGCGTACCTTGGAAGATATATTTATGGAATTAACAGAACACGATACATCATCCCAAAAGAAAGTAGGTAAAGACTAATGTTAAATAGTTTTTTAGCTGAAATGGATAAATTAATAAGAAGACCAGCCACATGGGTTTTTGGTATGATTTGGGTGATTCTATCCGCGCTATTAGGCTATGGCTTGTCCTACTTGATTATTGCATTTAACTTGTACCAACCTTGCGGTTATTTGTACCAGTGATTGCGACTAGTTTCACCACTCCTTGCGGAACAATTTACCAATATCAATAAAAACTCCTGTATACTTAGTGGGCATG
>NZ_JBHTNH010000016.1:0-71905 GCF_042679865.1 Lentibacillus salinarum
AGATCCCAATGAATTAAAAAAATACGATGTTGTATATTTATTTAAAGCTGAATTTACAAAGTGAGGACCTGTGTAATACTTAAGATTTAATATCAGCAAATATTAGAAGAAACCATTCGGCAAAAGGGCGCAGTAATCGAATAAGCGCGTCCTTCTGTATTAGGCAATATTGGTGAGTATTTCGCCATTGGAAATATGATATATTGCCTATAATATGATCCTGGAGGTGTAGCGTGGTTCATATAGTATTTGGAAGAGCTGCGAAAGGTAGTTTGAAACTTACTTTACGTGAGGAAGGTCATAAGATTATTGGATTACCAATTGACTTTTCTGTGGGACCTATCACCAATATTCATAAAAAAGGAGGCATCAAAGATCATTTTACTTGGTTGAAGTCTTCCTTCCATCCGATGTGGAGCAATCCTGAAGATGATCAAACAGCCTACCAGCAGGCATTACAACAGTTGTTGGAAATAAAGAATGATGAAGAAGTAACTATTTGGACTTGCGAAAATGCTACAGAGCAAATTGGCCTTCGAATCAGTTGCTATTTATTAAAAGATAAGAAAGTTAAACTAAACTTTGTAAATACATTTAAAGCAATGCATGACTTTACAAGACATAAGGAAGTTCGAATTGCTATTCGCCATACGGGTGAATGTAACGCAAAGCAGCTCGCTCATTTTTATGAATATTCACTTTATCCAATTTCAGAGGAAATGAGGCGAAGTTTAGAGCAAGAGGGAGAAGGATTAACTCAAAGTAAGAGTATTATTCGTTCTTGGGAACAAAGAGAAATAATTCATGAGCTAGAAGCAAGGTATGATTCGTTTATTATAAAGTGTGCCAAAAGGCTGCATTATGAAATGTGCGATTTTGAATTTATAAATGCAACAAGAGTTATTGGAGAAGTGATTGGGCATTCAGAACAATTATTATCTGATGCTTGGGTTGAATATCGCATTCGTTCACTTATTCATTCTGGTCATTTGATATATGAAGGTGATCTACAATCCACGCGTATGTATAAAATAAAAGTAGTATAGTAATGTACTGTTTTTCAGTATACCGCAAACGGGCGCTTATCTGGAATAAGAAATAGCGGCAATACTGAACAATCGGGCTATTATGTGGAACAGACGCAGGGATTTTATATGGTAAATCTGAATAGGACAATGAGCTGTATAAAATAAAAAAAGGAGGCTAGCAATGGACACTCTAACTATTAATGAACTTCAATCCCAGGAGGAAATTCTTGAAGCGTTTCCGGTAATGAATCAATTACGCACTCATCTTGATGAAGCTACTTATCTTGATTTGGTGACAGAAGCTAAAGAAAAGGATATGTACAGGTTATTTGCTTTGTATGATCAAGAAGAAATTGTTGCAGTTACTGGGTTTAAACCTATGATAACTCTATATTATGGGCGTTTTGTTTGGGTGTGTGATTTAGTTACTGATAGCAGTAAACGGTCGAACGGATATGGAGAGAGACTTCTTTCTTATGTACATAAATGGGCTAAAGAAAATGGCTATGAAAGCGTGGCCTTGTCATCTGGACTAAAACGTACAGATGCTCATCGTTTTTATGAAGAAAGAATGGATTATGGAAAGGTGAGTTATGTGTTTAAGAAACCATTGGATTCATAATAATTCCTCAATAGGACACACTTGCGAGATAAATGGTAATATCCAAGTTGCCAGTAGGACCATTTTCTTGAATAGAAACAGTTTAGTTTCAAAAACTAAACTGAGGTGATGAGTATGAAAAGGCTAGCTGTTAGTCTTATCTTAATTATTTTTTTAGTGAGTTATAGCGTCCCAGCATACGCACAAACGATAAATGAAGCTGATACGGAATTATGTGATTCATTAAAATATGCACTAATCAATAGCCTGAGAGAGCCAGTTGATAAAGCAATAGCTGAAATTTATAAAGACGATGATAAAGCACCAGAAGGTCTTACTTGGGCTTCATATGATACGGAAATATTAAAAATAAAACAATTATATGGTGTAGGCGGGGCATATAAGATTACTTTAAAAGTAAAACCTTATTATCGGGCTCATATTACCTATGGCAAAGATAAGATTGTAGTAAGTTCAGAAGGTAAGTTAATCAATTATGAACATCTAAAAACTTATCCGAGAGTGGATTTTAATTAGCTAACATACGGCTCCATCAACGGGCGCTTGAGCTTAAAAACCTTGATTTCACTATGCCACAAACGGTGGCGCTTGTTGCATAACTAGACATTCTAAATAAAGAGAGGAAACTAAAATGGAAATGAATGAGATAACCAGTATCGTTGGTGTTGTTGTAGCTATAGTAGCAGTAGGAATTTCCGTTGCATCTCTAATACAAAATCAAAAGTCTGTTGAAAGAGCTAATAGACCATACGTAGTAGTTTATATGGATATTCTTCAACTTTTAAGTACTAGAAATAAATTTATCATTATCAAAAATTTCGGAAAGACGGGGGCTATAATTAACTCATTAACTTTTTTTCCAGAATATTATAGTAAACCGTTACAACAAGAAGTATTTAAAAATATAAAAGATACGTTTATAGCGCCAAATCAATCTTTTACAACAATAAAAGATTTGGGTAAATCAGATGATTATAAAAAAATAACAGCAAAAATAAAATACTCAGTAGGGAAAAAACAATATGAAGACGAGTTTGTATTAAACGAATACATTGCGAAAGATGCACTCATACCAAAAACAAAACCTAGTGAAAATTTGACTAAAGAAGAAGTATTAACAAATTTAACTGAAGAAGTATTAAGACGTTCGCTATAAAATACATAGCATAAAGAATTAGAGGTTGCTTTGATGTGTTTTCGAAGTAATGTTTTGCTAGAACATTACTCGAAAGATAAATTGCTAATGCTAAGATTAAAATAATCTATTAAACAATCGGCCGCCTATCCGGAACAATGCAAACAGAGTAAAGGAGGTTTTGTATGGATAAACAAGCTCTGTCTCATAGTTTTAAAAAATTTGCTGAGGAAGAATGCAAAGGTACAAGTGAATTATATGAATTTCTATCCTTACAAGTAGCTTCTGATGAGCAACTACTTGAGTTATCTACTTATGTAAGAGAAGGACAGCCCAGACCGAACATGTTATTTGGGGCTGTTCATCATTTATTATTACAAGGATTAAATCATGATTTGAAATATTATTATCCAAGTATAACTAACCCACCTAAGAATAAAAAAGACTCTTTTCCTTTATTTAAGGATTTTTGTTCAGAGAATGAGGACGTAATTATAGAGATTCTAAAAGTCCGGTGAAAAACTATATTTTTCATCCATCAAAGATGCGAGAGATGCAAGCAAAGACCCGAATTTTTCGGCTCTCCGCTATTTAATATGGAAAAAACAGTATAATAGAGCTACATCCAATCTATTATTTACCGGTTAAAACCAAAAACCGGACAAGGGAATGGATTCGATTGCTTCGCTCTGCATTCACCACCTGTNATTCACTAATAAGGAATGGCGCCAATATGGCACATTGCTTAATTAATGGAGTGATAGTATGTCTAAGAAAAAGAAGATTAATAATAAAACAAGAGAATATTTACATGGCGGTATAATGGTCCTGATCATTATATTGTTAATAGTTATTTTTGATTTGCCTAAAACACCCCTCATTACTCTCGCAATAGTTATTCCCGTTGTTATATTTCTTCATGAAGTATTCCCTCATAAAAGTAAAGGAGGAAGAAAAAGAGAGTACCTCACGGCTATCCTATTTTTTGCAGTTTTTGCTGTTTTTATCTTAATTTTTGATCTACCGAAGAAACTGTATATCGTTATGGGGGTTTTAGCTGTTTCTGATGTTTTGCTTTATGAAGTGTTTGATATTAAGGATAATGAAAATAATACTTAAAAAGTCTACTGCGATCGGGCGTGTAATTGAGTATTATGCTTTTCTATAAATTGGATCTTTTGTTGGGCGAAGGGGGTTGAGAATGTCAGATTTCGTTCTTCCCGTGCTTATTACATTATTTGTTGTTATTATTTTATCCATCATTTTTAAAGGAAAGGATAAAGTGGATAGAGGATTTAAAATAAATTACTTCAAACTATCTTATAGAAGAAAAATGATTAGGACCATCATATTTATTCCTATAAATATTCTGCTACTCATTTTTATTTACGCTTATACAGACTGGAGTATGCTAGTAAACGTATTTTTGGGACTATTACTACTTATAGCTATTCTTGTTCAGCTAATTTATAATTTCAATATGTGGAAGAAAACTGAAAATAGTTAAAGCCAAATTCAACTATACCACTAATTGTAGAAAACGACTATTCCATAAAAGGGTGCAGTTGTCGCACAAGGTTTATGCTTATATTGAGCCAGATTGCGGGAGTAAGGAGATTAATCAATCTATGAAAGAAAAGATAAAGAATATAATCGGAATGACACTTTTCGCTATATATATAATGGGAATTTTAATAGGGATTTATTTCCTTGGAATAGCGGGGGTTTTTGAAATACTTGGTGTTCAGTATCAATCAATCTGGTCATTAATCATCTTTGTAATAAGTATCTTTATTTTGGGATTGCCAGTTGATTTGGTTTTAGGTGCTATGGCTGATTTATCTGTTAAAAAATACGAGGAAAGATAACAGCATTTGTTATCCAATTTCTTTTTGGATTTGTCACAAACTGGGTAGTTATTTTTATAGTGGATGCATTTATGAGCGGTATTAATCTTTCACCTGGAGCAAAGTTGGTCGTTTCACTGATATTAACCTTTTTTGAGTCGATATTTGGAAATGAAAAAAATAAACACAAAGAAGCAGCAGTTTGATATATTGTTTGACAAGTTTGTTCCGTTAACGGGTCCTTAGTAAGAATAAGCCCTAATATCGTATATGGAGGTGATGGATAAAAATGAGGACGTTATTAGAACTGTTACGTATTATAATTATTTTTGCACTGCTTGGTGGATTAGGGTGGATGCTCATAGAAAATATTTATACGGTCAATGAAGCAACTGAAGCTTATTCTTGGTTAGGTGCAATAGCTATTTTATTACTGCTGTTTGTGTTGTACAGGAATAAGTTACAATTCTCAGGATGGTATAAAGGAAAAGGCAAAGTTAAGCTTCCAAAGTCTGTTTCCTATACCCTAATTTCGAGTTCTATATTACTTATTATCTCACCCTTTGTATTAGGTTTAGTCTTAAACTAACGGGCGCGCGCGACAAGTTCCGCTATAAACGCTTAGAAGCGTGAACATGCGGGGAATTTTAATGAATTCCAACGTTACAACGGAGGATGGGAATGACGGAACCATGTTTCCTGAAACCATCCCGTCAACAAATCCTGCATGCGTCAAGGCTGACAGGCTTTGGGGTATGAAGCACAGGTGATTCGGCAGAACGAAGGCTGGAGCCACTCTCAATGAGAAGGTATGCCGACGGATATGCCGCGCGGCTGAAAAACTGGATATGGTGAGAATGTTCTCACGAAAGGGAACTGACAAACTTCCGAATGTACGGGTCTAGAGTTTGAACATAGGAAACTTATGTGTCATCCAACGATGACGTGAGTGGTGTAGAGTAAAAATGCGCCCTCTGAAATACGCTATACCGAACAAAGGGCCAACCTAAAACCAAACGGGCGCTTTCCTTGAATAAAAAGGTGCCCTTAGAAGAATTAAATATCAGGGGGTCTCAACGATGAATGTTTACTATCACAGTTATTTAAAGTCGCTCAAAAAGAACTTTATGTTAGTAATAATGGCATTGGTTTTGTTAGTTCCAACCTTTTTTATATGGGCTGGCGTTCCTTTCTTTATCATTGGGGGAGCAGTGGAAAATATAACTACTAACCCATTGTTGGTTTATATAAGTATTTCACTTTCGGGAGGACTTCTGTTTTCTTTATACTTTGTGCCAATCAATTTAAAAGCTGCAAAAAATATGGCAAATACAACGGGTTATGACGTGGTAAAATCACTTATTTGCATACAAACAATATTTATAATTCTATGTTCAGTAATTTTTGGAATAATTTCAAATATCATTGTTCCGTAATCGGACGCCGTAATCGAATAAGGAAGCTTCTTCTAACACGTAATGGTTAAATATTCATTTAAAAGACAATTACGTCTAATGCCAGTTTAAAAAGATGTTGGGATGGTGTGTTTGATTATGTCGTATTCTTTCACTGGAATTGATCACGTTCAACTAGCTGCACCAAAAGATAGCGAAGATGAAGCGCGGAATTTCTTTAGCAGTATTCTTGGCATGGAAGAAATCCCTAAACCAGAAAACATGGCGAAACGTGGTGGCGTTTGGTTTAAATGCGGAACCCACCAGCTTCATATAGGAATTCAAGAGGACTTTATCCCTGCTAAAAAAGCTCATCCAGCTTTTCATGTCGAGAATTTAGAAGGACTGCGTGAACAGCTCATCAATCAGGGAGTTAAGGTTAAAGAAGATGAACCACTAGAAAGCGCAAAGCGGTTTTATGTTGACGATCCGTTTGGGAATCGCCTTGAATTTCTTCAATGGGTTAAATAATTGCCCTTGTGGTTTGTACCGTTATACCAGCCAATTGCTAACAATTGCGAAAGAAAGTCCCCATTATTGACCACCTATATATTATAAATTGTAAAGGCGTGATGACATGAAGCAAATTCTTTTCAGCTTGGTCTTTTTGCTGGTTGTGCTATCAGCGTGCAATAATAAGGAGATGGAAACCAATTATTATTTGTCCCTGTCAGGAGAAAGCGACCACTGGAAATTGAATAGCTATGAAATCGTGATAACGCCCGAAGGCTCTAAAGCAGGGAATGGGACACTGACTATGAAGAATGAAGACGAACATATGGCTGACTTTTTCAGTTTTGATACCTATGCAGTCGTAGACGGAGAGAAAAATAGATTCCATGGACGCTCAATATCCGGGCAGACTGATATCGCCGAACAGATCATCGGGACAATCGAGGGCGAAGAGGAAGCTTTGACAGAACTGTCCGAAGTAAATGAAATCTACGTGGTTGTCAACTGGAACGATGATGATGCAGATGGCGACAAAGAAGAAGTGCTGGTCCTGTATAACAAAGATAAAAACGGCAAGACATTTCTGAACTAGACGCAGGTTGTTGGACCGCTAATTTTATTAAACAACACCTGGAGGCCCGCTATTTATGTATCCCGTTGCCCAGGAGCTCGCGCCACCTCAAGCTTCCGACGCGCAGGAAAAGGTCGTGCGAATTCTGGGGCTGCTGCGCGAAATTCTGGGGCCGTCGCGCGAATTCGTGGGGCTGCTGCGCGAAATCCTGGGACCGTTGCGCGAAATTGCGGGGTAGTCGCGCGAAAACGCGGGGTAGTCGCGCGAAATTCTGGGACTGCTGCGCGAATTCGAGGGGTCGTCGCACGATAAAGCACCGACAGAACAAAAAATGCTTTCCCTTTTCGAGGACGTCGTGAACTTAGGTGGCCGGATCTCTTATGAACACGCAATATTAATGAAACAAACAGCCGATTCATGCGAACGCTTCACATCAACCCATTCTTCACCAAAACAGCCTTAATCATCGTATAACTATAATCTTCTGGCAGTGCCTCTTTTAGCGGTTTCAGCTTCGGTTCGCTGAGTTTCTCCCGGGCAGCTAAAACAGCTGTTTCGACATCTGCGTTGAGAAATATCTCCCAGGCAATCGGGTGCCCATCCTTGAATGCTTTAAACAAATGTCCCTCTATCGTCTGGGGTGTCAGCTCCCTTATCGCCGCAATATCTTTGATTGATTTGCCGGACTGGAACATTGTATAACTGATCACGTGGCTTGGGCGGTCGTCAGCCTGTTTGTCATTTTTAGGTTGAGATCCCGTACTGCCGCCCACTATTTTGACGGGTCTGGTGGAGTCGGGGTGCTCTCGGCGCCACGCCTGAACAACAGCAAGAAACGCCTCGCCATACTGCTCATATTTCTTTTCACCGACGCCTTTGATGGCCAGCATATCTTCTTTCGTTTCTGGAAAATAGCGGCTCATTTCTTTCAGCGTCGCATCGGAGAACAGGACATATGGTGGAACGCCTTGTTCATCCGCCATTTTCTTTCGCAGTTCTCGTAATGACGCAAACAGGTCTTCCTGATAATCAGCCTGTTCAGCTTCAGGGATGGGTGCTGTGTACATCCAGACCGGCCGTTTCCCTTTCAGTACATCGACTGAATGATGGTTTAACTGCAATGTCGGGAACTTGCCGTCTTGTGTTGCCAGCAATTGTTCAGCCACCAAAAATTGAACCCGCTCATTAATGGCTTTTTCCGTATAAGCAGACAGGATACCATAGGTGGACAGCTTATGCAGGCCGAATTGGCGGATCCGACTGTCTTTGGACCCTTTCAGGACTTTGGCAGTCATGCTTACGCCAAACCGTTCCCCCATCCGTTTGACACACGACAAGATCATTTGCGCCTCTTCGGTTATGTCGACACGCTCCTGCAGGTGGTGGCAGTTGCTGCAGCGGCCGCATGTGTCCCCGGCAGCCGTCTCGTCATTAAAATAATCAAGCATATAGGCTGTCAGGCAGCCATGCGTATGGCAATAGTTGATCATCGCCTGCAGCTTCCGGTATTCATGCTGCTTGGCATGGTCGTCCATGAGGGATTGTTCAATCAAAAATTTCTGTAGCTGCACATCCTGTGGTGAAAACAGTAGGATACAGTCACTGTGTTCGCCGTCGCGTCCGGCTCTACCTGCTTCTTGATAATACGCCTCAATTGTCATCGGCATGGCGTAATGGATAATAAATCGTACATCGGATTTATCGATTCCCATCCCAAATGCGTTGGTGGCAATCATAACGGTTTTTTCATCGTGGATAAACGCCGTCTGGGCCTGTTTTCGTTCATCTTCTGTCAGTCCGGCATGGTATTTGGCAGCCGGCAAGCCACGCCGGCTCAACTGATCGTACAGGGTATCCGCTTGTTTTCGTGTGGCTGTGTAAATAATGCCGGATTCATGTTTATGTTCCTGCATAAATGAGCGGATGTACGTCGGTTTATCTTTTCCTTTGGCAATATGAAAGGAGAGGTTTTCCCGTTCAAACCCGGTTTTGACAACGTGCTTGCTGGCAATCTGCAATAATGTCTGAATATCGGCCATCACGTCTACCGTTGCTGTTGCAGTTAATGCGACGGTGACAGGGATGTTCGGCAGTCGCTGTAAATTCGGAATGATGGACCGGTAACTCGGCCTGAAGTCATGCCCCCATTGGGAAATGCAGTGTGCTTCATCAAACGCAACCAGGGCAATCCGGATGCGATTCATGGCGTCCATAAATCGACCGGACTCAAATCGTTCCGGTGCGGCATAAACGAATTTGTATTTGCCGGCTTCAATATCCGAAAGGCGTGTCTGCTGTTCGCTAGTTGTCAGTGAGCTATTGATGTAAGTTGCCGGGATGCCCAGTGTCTGTAATGCATCGACCTGATCCTTCATCAGGGAAATGAGCGGTGAAATGATAATTGCGGTGCCGTCCAATGCCATGCCGGGAATCTGATAGCACAGGGATTTTCCCCCACCCGTCGGCATCACTGCCAGCGTGTTATTCAGGCTCATAATGTTGTTGATCGTCTGCTTCTGGCCGGCGCGGAAGGTGTCATAGCCGAAATAGGTCTGCAGAATCTGTTCAGGTTGTTTTATCATAATTCCGATTCCCCTTGTTCCAAATCCCTGTTTACCCCCATTTTCAAACGCGTACTGCGTAAGTCTTCCTTATCTTAACATATGAATTTCGGTTCCAACCACTAAGAAAAAACGCTGACGCGTCTTTTCAGATGCAAGAGGTCAGAAGTCGGATTGGAAGAAATCGGCGAAGTAGCCGATTTCGGTATTGAAAACGTCGCCCAAAATTTTATAGTTTCTCATCTTGTAAAAAAGAGCTGAGTATCTCAGCCCTTTAATGCGAATAAGACGCTGCCCCCCGACCTTTGAACAAATAGCCAGCCAGCCCGCCAATGATGGCCGGTACAAGCCAGCCGAGCCCGATGGAGAAAAACGGTAAATGGGCCATAACGGAGGTAACAGCCGGCATATCGACCCCGAATTCCGCCAGCCCGTCATACAGGGACACAATCGCCGTCATCAGAATAGCGCCTTGGTAGACAGCCGGCGACCCGCCAAACAATTTGTGCAGAAAGGTCAGCATAATCAGCACGATGGCAATCGGATAAATGAACGTTAGTACCGGGACGGATACACCGATAATCGTATTCAATCCCTGGTTGGCGATCAGATAACTGGCAGCGGTGACCAGCGCAATGATCAAATGGTACGGCATCCCGGTTATTTTATGGAAAAACTGTCCGCATGCCACGACCAGTCCAACTGACGTGCTGAAACAAGCGAGTGCCACAATAACACCGAGTATAAGCGCACCGAAACTGCCGAATATGGTATCGGCAGCACTCGACAAAATCGCCCCGCCATTGGAAAAATTGCCTTCACCGGCCATTTTCGTACCGATCCAGCCGATGGACGTGTACACGGCGGTTAGCCCGATACCTGCGACCAAGCCGGCTTTCAATGTCGCCGTCACAAGCCCTTTCCGGGTCGCAATGCCACGGTCTTTAAACGCGCCGACGACAATAATCCCAAAAGCGAGTGCGGCAATCGCATCCATCGTCAAATAACCTTCCACAAAACCGGTGAAAAAGGGAGCCGCCATATACTTTTCCCCGGGTTTTCCTGAGGCATGACCCAGCAGCAGGAAACCGCCGATACAAAGCACAACAATGGCCATCAGTAAAACGGGTGTTAAAAATTGGCCGATCCGATCGACAAGTTTGGACGGGTTCAGGCTGACGAGATAGACCAACACGAAAAAAATCGTCGTAAACAGGAACAGCAAAACAGCCGTCGCACTGGTGAATGGTTCAATTGTCATTTCAAACGCTACAGTGGCCGTGCGTGGAATCCCGAAAAACGGGCCGATCGCCAGGTAGACCAATGAGGTGAAAATCAGGCCGAATAGCGGATGTACCTGATCTGCCAGTTCTCTGGCGTCGTTTTTAACAAAGGATACAGCGGCAACAGCGAGGATTGGTAATCCGACACCCGTTAGAATAAAGCCGGCAATGGCCGCCCAATAGGATGACCCGGATTCAATTCCCAACGTCGGTGGATAAATCAGGTTACCAGCTCCGAAAAATAATGCAAATAACATAAACCCGATGATAACGGTATCTTTTTTCATAGACGTGTTCCTTTCAATATATTTCCCAATAAAAAATTAAATAGTCTGAAAAAATGGTTTAAAAATATTTTGAAATGCCGCAAAGCAGAAATAGTTTAACAAGTTACGTCGAAATTTGTCAATCTGTTTTGGAGGGTTGTATGTGACGTTTTTGTGATGATATTTTGTTGATTGGTGATTTTTTTTCAAACGAATATGTTTACATTCCTTTTTGACCCATTTAAAATAACCTTATCTCATTAAACACGAAAAATCGAATTCGCTATAGTGACAATTAATATTATCACTGTTCATGGAAAATATAAGATGTAAAGGGGGACGCGTATGGTGCCATCTCTTTTATTTGAAGTGATGTTAATCGGTCTCTTGGGGATAGGTTCCCAGTGGGTGTCCTGGCGCTACAGGATGCCGGCCATTGTTATTATGTCCATAACAGGATTGCTTGCAGGTCCGATCCTGGGACTTATGAACCCTGAAGAAGACTTTGGTGATCTATATAATCCGATTATATCTGTAGCCGTTGCGATCATTCTGTTTGAAGGCAGTTTGAATTTAAGTTTTAAGGAAATTCGCGGCCTCGGCCGTCCGGTTTTCCGGATTTCCACGATCGGCGCCTTTCTGGCATGGATTCTCGGATCACTGGCGGCACACTATGTGGCAGGGCTGAATTGGGCTGCTGCATTCGTCATCGGCGGCTTGTTTATTGTGACAGGACCGACCGTCATCATGCCGCTGTTGCGCCAGTCCAAATTAAAGCCTCGCCCCGCCAAGGTTCTGAAGTGGGAAGGGATCATTGTTGACCCGCTCGGTGCGCTGTTGGCTGTTTTCGCGTTTGAAATTATTACGTTTTTCACAGCTAATAACCCGGATGGCTCGGCACTCCTTATATTCTTTGCGGCTTCTGTTTTTGCCGGTATCTTAGGTTGGGCATGTGGCCGTGGTATCGGCTGGATGTTTGAAACCGGCTATATGCCAGAGTTTTTGAAATCGCCCGCCGTGTTCATCGTGGTGATTGCCTGTTTCACCTTTGCCGATGAGATTGTCCATGAAACGGGGCTGCTTGCTGTCACCGCCATGGGCATGACGCTTGCCAATATGGGGATCAGTTCCATTCAAGACATGCGCCACTTTAAAGAGAACATCTCGATACTGCTTATTTCGGCCATTTTTATCATGCTGACAGCCTCACTACAGCTGGAGACATTGCTGAAAGTATTCGATCCGACCATTATGGGCTATGTCCTGTTGATGATGTTTATCGTGCGGCCTTTGTCTATTTTTCTGTCAACGATCGGAACAGACTTATCGCTGAATGAAAAATTATTACTCGGGTGGATTGCGCCCCGGGGGATTGTCGCATTAACGGTTTCCAGCTATTTTGCGTCGATCCTGAGCCAAGCGGGCTATGCGGATGCCACGCTAATTACGACGATCACATTTGCGCTGGTATTTTCAACCGTTGTGGCCCACGGTTTTTCGATCGGCTGGCTTGCCAAAAAGCTTCATTTGTCCAAGGAAGGCAGACCCGGCACACTGATTGTCGGCAGCAACAATTTTACGGTGAATCTGGCTAAATCGCTACAAAAGGCAAGAGCCCCGGTCATTGTTGTCGATTCATCGTGGGAAAGACTGCGCAGAGCCCGTGAGGCGGGGGTTCCGTTCTATCATGGCCAAATGTTATCGGAGCAGACCGAATACAATCTGGATACGATTCCTTATGAGTATTTGATTGCTGCTACTGAGTATAATTCATACAATGCGCTTATCTGTACCACGTTTATGCCGGAGTATGGCCGGACCAATGTTTTCAAGGTGAGCCCGTACCGTCATGATTTGAATGGCATGGGGGACATCGTCAACAAAGTCGGCGGCCGGATTTTGTTCAAACAGGAATTGTCGCTTGACGACTTAAACCAGAAAACAAAAGAAAACTATATTTTCCGGCAAACGACCCTTACGAATCAGTACAGTTATAAACAGTATCTGCAGGATAAAGATGATGACACGGTACTACTGTATGTCATGAAACCGTCAGGCAGGCTGAAATATTTCTCAGAGGAATTACGGATCACCCCGGAAACCGGTGATATTGTTGTCAGCCTGACCCCGCCGGTAAAAGAAATTAAGAAAATAAAGAAACGCCTGGAAAACCAGCGCAGCAACAACGGAAACGGCAATACCAATGGCAGCAGCCATAACAGCTAGTAATACCAGGTAGAAGGGCTGTCCTCGACGGGCAGTCTTTATTTATGGTTTAGGAGACTATAGAATTGGCTGGATGTCGAATTTTCCTGTCAGGGCGGTTCAGGACTATCAACAGAAGAGCCGGAAGAATCAACAGAAGAGCCGGAAGAATCGACAGAAGAGCGAGAATATCAACAGAAGAGCTGGAAGAATCAACAGAAGAGCCGGAAGAATCAACAGAAGAGCGAGAATATCAACAGAAGAGCGGAAATATCGACAGAAGAGTGGGAAGAATCAACGGAAGAGCGGAAGAATCAACAGAAGAGCGGGAATATCAACAGAAGAGCAGGAGAATCAACAGAAGAGCGAGAATATCAACAGAAGAGCAGGAGAATCAACAGAAGAGCGGGAATATCAACAGAAGAGCGGGAGAATCGACAGAAGAGCCGGAAGAATCAACAGAAGAGCGAGAATATCAACAGAAGAGCTGGAAGAATCAACAGAAGAGCTGGAAGAATCGACAGAAGAGCGAGAATATCAACAGAAGAGCCGGAAGAATCAACAGAAGAGCTGGAAGAATCAACAGAAGAGCTGGAAGAATCGACAGAATAGCAAGAATATCAACCGGAGAACGGAAACATCCCCCTGAGAACGTCAAGCCACCCCGCCAAAAAACCAGGGCGCCTGTTACGAGGCTCCCCGGTTTAGTCAGTCCAATGCATCCAGTTGTTTATTCAGCTCGGCGACACGCTCTTCAATCTCAATCATCTTTCTTTCCCCGGTTGACGTGTTGACCCCGAATGAGGTGGCCTTTTCCACGTCACCCTGTATCCGCACATAATCTGATTTCAATTCGGCGAGTTCCGCTTCGATTTGTTCTTTTGTCATAAAAATCACGCTCCCTGCTACCAGTTTAGCTGAAGTCACCTTTACAAAACAAGGATATGCGTTATGATAAGATAAATAACCGGTCAGTTTTTCTTTGGACAATAAGAAACAGTAAAACTTTGGATGACGTTTTCAATACCGAGATCGGCTTACACACACCGAATTCCTCCAATCCAACTTCTGACCTCTGGCATCTGAAAAGACGCGTCAGCATTATTTCTTTGGAAAATGGCTAACCAACCTGTTTCGATGGTCAATCAAGGAAAACGAAACGCTGGACAACGATCAATGTTGTTTTGACACCGGCCTGCCATGACATCAGATCAAGGCATCGTTCTCATCTTTTTGTGCATCCTGATAGGTTTCGTACAAATGGCTGATGATCGTTTTGATAACGGCATAAATTGGAATAGCAAACAGCATGCCAAGAAGCCCTGCAATACTTCCCGCCGCAAGAACGAGCGTGATCACTGTCAATGGATGGAGGTGCAGGGCTTTCCCCATCACATTCGGTGAAACGAGATTCCCTTCAATCTGCTGGGCGACAATCATGACAATAGCCACCCAAACTGGCATGAGCGGATCCTGGAACAAGCCAACGACCATGGCCGGCGTGACCGCGAGATAAGGCCCGATGAACGGAATGACACAAATGATCATCCCGAATATGGCAAGCGTCAGCGCATAGTTGAGGCCGATCAACAAATAGCCGATGTACAGCAGAATGCCGATACAAAAGCTGACAATCAGCTGTCCCTGAATATAGGACGTTAAGGTATCATCGATTTTGGACATCAGGGAACGGATATTGGCCGCTTTCTTATTTTCGAAAAACTGCGTCATAAACGGTACAAGTTTTTCCCCGTCCTTTAACATGAAAAACAGGAAAAAGGGAATTAGCACTAGCATGAACAGGAGACTGATGAATTCGCCGATAAAGCCGAAAATGAACGACATGACGGACTCGATATAAGTTTGCAGATTGGACGTTAGCCGATCAATGGTTTCATTTACTTCAGCCGGGATTACATTTTGATTGGCCTGCCAGTATGCGATAATGTCCTGCGCTGTCGACACCATGGTTGGTATATTGTTAATCAGGTTGGCGAATTGATTTTCCAGAATCGGCACAATATACCGGCCGACGATATACAGCGCAAAAATTAACACGATAAAAACGACAAGGATGGCCATGATACGGTTCAGCTTCAGTTTTTCCAACAGGTGCATCAATGGCCGTGTCAAATAAAACAAGACGCCGGCGCCGATAAACGGAAAGGCGACGGCCCCGACATATTTGAAGAGCGGATCGAAAATAAAATCAGCTGCTGACATCAGTAATATCAACAGGAAAACAAGAATCAGGACAATTAATGTTTGAAACCAGCGTTTTTGCATCACTGTGATCACAACTTTCCAGTTTAATTCGCTTTGAATCTATTTTAACGGCTGCAGCGCTTAATAGAAAGTATTTTTTGCTATGTTTACCTGTAGGCCGGCTGTCTAAACATAGAAATATAGAATATGGGTCAAAAGTATGGTAGAATGCCAACTAAAATGGTTATGCAGAAGGGTGAGGTCGTCATGAGTCAGTGGGAAACAGTTTATGAAAAATGGCGTTCATATACGGCGCTTGATCCTGCCTTAAAGCAGGAATTAAATAGGATGGACGGTCAGCAAGATGTGCTGGAAGATGCCTTTTATACCGAGTTAGCCTTCGGGACCGGGGGGATGCGCGGGGTGCTCGGCCCGGGGATTAATCGGATGAACATCTATACGGTGCGAAAAGCGGTGAATGGCCTTGCCGACTATTTAAAGGTGCAGTGTGTGAATGTGAATGACCGAGGTGTCGTCATCGCATATGATTCCCGGTATCAATCGCAGCAGTTTGCAGTTGAAACAGCGAAAGTGCTTGGCGCACACGGGATTAAAAGCTACATATTTGACAGGATGCACCCGACGCCATTGCTGTCATACGCCGTAAGATATTTGGGGACAGTAGCTGGTGTCATGATCACCGCCAGTCACAACCCGCCGGAATACAACGGGTTCAAAGTATATAATGAAGACGGCGGGCAAATCACACCGAATGAAGCCGATGATATCACACAAGCGATTAAGAAAACGGAAGATGAGTTAACCGTTCCGTACCTCGAACAAGAAGAGCTGGAAGCGCAGGGTTTGCTGACCTGGGTCGGCCAGGAAATTGATCATGCCTATTTGGAGCAATTGGCCGGGATTTCCAAGTTGAGCGCAGATGAACAGCAGCTGGCGAAAGAGTTGCAGATTGTCTTTACACCATTACATGGAACAGCCCATGACCTGGTGCTGAAAGGCTTGGATCAGCTGAATTTTCAACACGTTGACGTGGTGGAAGAACAGGCTGTCGCGGACCCAGAATTTTCCACGGTGACATCCCCGAATCCGGAAGAGCACCAGGCCTTCACGATGGCCATCGAACTCGGGACGCAGACAGGTGCCGATATTTTAATCGGAACCGACCCTGATGCGGACCGTCTCGGCATCGCTGCTCGGGATGATGCCGGTGCATACACGGTGCTTACCGGTAACCAGCTGGGCGCACTCATGCTGGATTACATTCTCAGACACAGTGACCCGGCTTTACTGGGGAACGCGCGTATGCTGAAGACCATCGTTACCTCCGAATTGGGACGGAAAATTGCGGATGCTTACGGTGTCCGGACGATTGATACGTTAACCGGATTTAAATTTATCGGTGAAAAAATCCGCCAATTTGACGCGACAGGTGAAACATTCATCTTCGGCTATGAGGAAAGCTACGGGTACCTGGTCAGTGACTTCGCCCGGGATAAGGATGCTGTTCAGGCAGCTGTCATCGCCACTGAAATGGCCCATTACTGGAAAAAGCAGGGTAAAACGCTGTTCGATGCCCTCCACCTGCTTTACGAGCAACACGGCTATTTTATGGAAGATATGCTGTCCATCACGCTAAAAGGGAAAGAAGGCTCGGAAAAAATTGCTGCCATTATGGCTGGTATTCGGAAAGAACCATTGACATCAATCGGGGGACTGGAGGTTACGTATGCCGAAGATTATCTCGCCGGTGAACGGACAGCCATCAGCACGAATGAAACAGAACCGATTGACCTGCCACAGGAAAATGTCGTGAAATATCTATTAGATAACGGCAGCTGGGTTTGCCTGCGTCCGTCCGGTACCGAGCCAAAAATCAAATGTTATGTCGGTGTCTGTGAAGCAAGTGAGAAAGCTGGCCAAAACCGGCTGACGGATTTAAAAACCGCTATGGAAACCCTTATCAGCCGGTTTTAGGCATATGTGGCGATGGCCTTTCAAACGTGTCCGGACATAATTGTTGACTTTTTGCGACATAAACGGTTTAATAGAAATCAGCAATAAGCGTTTCATTCCTGAAGGGGAGTAGCTGGACAATTCAAGTCGTCATTTCGGGATGGCCTATCCCCGGCTTAATTGGCAACACATGTTGTTAGCGAGACCTTTACCACAGTGGTAAGGGTCTTTTTTATTGGTCCTTGCCTGCTGGCGGGGGCCATTTTTTCGTTGATTGGCAACAATGTTTGGGCCCCACCCCATATCGTTACGTCAAGAGGGAGAGATCATCGTGGAAGCTCAATTAATCGTTGAATATTTATGGGTACTGATTGTCTTGATCGGTCTGGAAGGATTGCTGGCCGCCGATAACGCACTGGTTCTGGCGATTATGGTCAAGCACCTTCCGCCAAAGCAACGAAAGAGGGCTCTGTTTTATGGGCTGGCAGGGGCGTTTATCCTAAGGTTCGGTTCCTTGTTCATCATTTCGTTCCTGGTGGATGTTTGGCAGGTACAAGCCTTGGGTGCCATCTATCTGTTAGGTATCTCAGGTAAAAATTTATATGATAGGTTTTCAAGCAACAAAGCAGACGAAGCAGCCCAGGCGGAGCAGGAAAAAGCCCGAAACGGCAGCGGTTTCTGGATGACGGTGGTCAAAGTGGAATTTGCGGATCTGGCGTTTGCGGTTGATTCCATTCTGGCCGCCGTGGCCCTTGCCGTAGCATTGCCGGAAACCGGTCTGCTGCACATTGGCAGCCTTGATGGCGCACAATTTGCCGTTGTCTTTGCCGGCGGGATGATTGGTCTGATTATTATGCGGTTTGCGGCGAATATATTTGTGGAACTGTTAAATAAGCGGCCTGGCCTTGAAGTCGCAGCATTTGCCATCGTCGGCTGGGTCGGCGTCAAACTGTCCATGATTGTGCTGGCCCATGATGATATTGGGTTGATTCCGCACGCGTTCCCACATTCCACAACCTGGAAAATCATCTTTTACACCGTGTTGGTGGCGATTGCCGTCATTGGCTGGTCTGCATCCGGTAAGATGGCGGAAAAAACGCCGCAGCATCACAATTCGTAAAACAAGGTGGTGAGGTATATGCCTGTCAAGCTGAAACGGATTTATGAGCAGATCGAACAGGAAGATGGCTTACGAGTTTTAGTTGACCGGGTATGGCCAAGAGGCATATCCAAAGCCAACGCGCAATTGGATCATTGGCTCAAAGAAATTGGTCCGTCCAAAGAATTGCGGCAATGGTTCGGCCATGACCCGGAGAAATATGATGCGTTCAAGAGGAAGTATAAAGAAGAGCTGCAGAATGGTCGCCAGCAAGAAGAACTACAAAAACTGAAAGATCTGACCAAAGAACATGATAAGCAGTTGACATTGTTGTTCGCGGCCAAAGATGAGGAACATAATCAGGCCAGCGTGCTGAAAGAAATCGTGGACAGGCAGTAGCGAGGATCTCCGTCGCATTTGGCGGGGATTTTTTGTGTCTATGTGGAGGTATGAATTGTGAACGTTAGCGGATGTACGGTGAACGTAGTCATCCTACTTGTGAACGTCAGCGAAACAATGTGAACGTCAGCATGTCGCATGTTAAATTTTTGTAAATGCTATCGTTTCCTGCCTCAAAATATGGTATGTTCAGAAAAAAGCAATAGGAGAGGTAGTATGCACAAAAAACATTCACTGACCGAAATATTCGGAACATCGCTTAAGCTGGGGCTGACCTCATTTGGCGGGCCGGTAGCCCATCTCGGCTATTTTAAGGATGAATACATCGATAAGCGGAAATGGCTTGACGACAAGACTTACGCGGATATTATCGCACTCTGTCAATTCCTGCCAGGGCCAGCGAGTAGCCAGGTTGGCATTTCCATCGGCATGCTCCGGGGCGGATTATTGGGCGGACTTATTTCCTGGTTCGGTTTTACAGTGCCGTCTGTTGTTGTTCTTGTGTTATTTGCCCTGTTGTATCAGTCATTTGCCCTGGGTGATGCGGCCTGGATTGCCAGCCTGAAAATTGTGGCCGTTGCTGTTGTGGCCCATGCGGTCATCGGGCTCGGCAAAAAACTGACATCGGATAAGCCGCGGATTGCGGTGGCGCTGTTGGCGGCTGCGATTATACTTCTGTTTCCGTCAGCTATGGTGCAAATCGGTGTGATTGTCGGTGCTGCGATTCTGGGGTACTTCGCTTTTTCCGATCAGACGAACTCAAATGTCCAGCCATTTTCGGTATCCATCACCAAAAAGCAGGGGATGATCTCGCTGGTGATTTTAGCTGTTCTGCTGATTGGTCTGCCGATTGTTTCACAGGCGGTTTCCAACACATACGTCACTATATTTGATACCTTTTTCCGTGTCGGCTCGATTGTTTTCGGTGGCGGGCATGTTGTCTTGCCTCTGCTGGAACAGGAAGTCGTGCCAAACGGGATGGTAGACAGCAGCGAATTTCTGGCCGGATACGGGATGGCACAGGCGGTTCCAGGGCCATTGTTCACGTTTTCCAGTTATCTTGGGACGATGATCAGCGGTGTGACCGGCGCGATCGTCGCAACCATCGCCATCTTCCTCCCGTCGTTTCTTCTGATCGTCGGGGCATTGCCTTTCCTGAGCGAATTGCGGCAGCGTTCCAGTTTTCAGGGAATCCTGACGGGGGTAAATGCAAGTGTGGTTGGTATTTTATTGGCTGCGTTGTATGATCCGGTCTTTACAAGTTCTGTTGCGGACGGTGCTGACTTTGCGTTGGCAGCTGTTTTGTTCGGGCTGCTGCATTTCTGGAAAATGCCGGCATGGCTCGTTGTGATCACTGGTGTTATCCTTGGTACAGGCATGCGTATTATTTTTTGACAGGAGTGATTGAATGGCACAGCATCATTTTCATTTGCAGGCCGATTGGCCGGGCGGCAGGAACAGCACGGGCTCTATCGACGCCGGCAATCTAAAGACGAAGGTTTCGATCCCGCCGGAAATGGATGGGCCTGGCGTGGGGACAAATCCGGACGAAATGTTATTGGGAGCGGCCGCAACGTGCTATCTGATCACGCTGGCAGCCATGATTGAACGCGCCGAACTTCCACTGAAGGAAATGGCACTTGATTCAGAAGGTGTGGTCGATGTTACCAATGGCGTCATCACGTATGAAAAAATCATTCACAAACCATACGTGGCGTTAAAGGATGGGGCGGACGACAAGGACTATCGAATGTTGCACAAACTTGTCGAAAAAGCCGAGTCAAGCTGCATGATCTCCCGGGCTGAAAGGCAATGTGGCGATCGAATTGCAGGCAGTTATTCAGTGAGTCCGGGGCGTAGTGGTCCCCCTGGGCTTTTTTTTACGTTATTTCGATGGAAGAAGAACCCTGTTATGAATGGCTGGTATTCTGACTGTTACCTCTCCCGTCATCAGGTGGTATAATCATATTAATATTTTAATACGATATAAAAAAATGATGAGTATGATATTTTCGTGAGGGAGAGGTGCTTGGTTTGCCAACGTTTTTGAAAGCATTTATCGCAAAATGGAAAATGGGGATGCTTCTTTTATCAGGGGTTGGGATTTCACATCTGGGGGACTTTATCTACCTGGTGGCGATTAATGTCCTGATACTGCAGCTGACACAGTCACCGGCAGCGGTTGCCGGGCTGTGGATCATGGGGCCGCTGGCTTCACTTATGACCAAGTTTTGGGCTGGGACATTGATTGACCGTCTGGATCAGAAGAAAATCATGATGGCTACCGTTTTGATTAGGGCCTGTATCATGGCCATCATCCCGCTTGTTTCATCTGTTCCGATAATTTACGGCTGTTTATTCCTCTTGTCAGTGGCAAAAGCTTTTTTTGATCCAGCCTCGGTCACGTATATTACCAAACTGATTCCTAAGGCGGATCGGAAGGCCTATAATTCATATGCCAGTCTCGTCATGGCGAGTGCCTTTATTGTCGGGCCTGCGATAGCCGGTGCACTGCTTGTAGTTATTTCCGCGGGTGCTACGATCTGGCTGACGGCCGTATCATTTCTTGTATCGGCGGGGATCATGCTGTTTCTGCCGCATTATACGTCAGAAGGGACAACGGCATTTAATTGGGATGTCTTTAAACATGATTGGAAGGCTGTTTTTCACTTCAGCAAAAACGTTCCTTACATCATTATGATCGTTGGATTGACTTATTTACTTATGGTCATTTCCATTGGGATGGATTCCCAGGAGGTTGTGTTCATTCAGCAGACACTGGGGCTGTCGGAAAGTGATTATGGACTATTAGTAAGTATCACGGGGATCGGTTCGATTGCAGGCGCCTTTATTTTATCGATGCTGGCCAAAAAGCTTTCCCTGCGATTTCTGATTGGCATAGGGTTTTTGTTAACCACTGTCGGATATCTTATCTATGCTTTTTCCTTCTCCTTCTGGTCGGTCGCTGTCGGTCTCATGATCATTGGATTTTTTAATTCATTTTCCAATTCAGGGT
Source organism: Lentibacillus salinarum (assembly GCF_042679865.1). Lineage (NCBI taxonomy): Bacteria > Bacillati > Bacillota > Bacilli > Caryophanales > Bacillaceae > Lentibacillus > Lentibacillus salinarum. The sequence goes on from NZ_JBHTNH010000016.1 coordinate 22,119, forward strand.
TTATGACGTTCTTCCAAAATAATGTGCCGGGAGAGATGATCGGTCGGATATATAGTGTTTTTGGTACATTACAAAGTGCGTTTCAGATTGTTTTTGTCCTGTTGATCGGATTTACAGGTGAAATCATCCCGCTCAGGTACACAATCGTCAGTGCTTCAGCCGTCACGTTTATCTTGAGTCTGGTTCTATTGGTGATGGTCATGGCCCCTTCAAGAAAAACGTATTATCTGGAAACGCCTCAGCATGCAAATGGTTAGAGACATTCAGCGGGGGGTTCCCGCTTCTGGGAGGAGGGACCCCCGCCCGCTGACTGAAATTTCCCCTTTACCATTCTTCAGCCGGGAACCCGGTTATATTCACGTGATAGGTTTTAGCCACAGCCGTTTGTTGGTCGTGTGCTTTCATGAACCGGACGGCATCAAGCAATTTTTCTCTGGCAACTTTAAAATCAGCTTCACTTAACGAGACCGATATAAATTGCTGAATCAGCTCTTCTGTGTTGAGGCTGTCCGCGTCCTGATTTTGCAATATATTTTGCGTTCGCTTTAAACTTTCAAGGGCATTCTCCGTCAGTGTATTGCCATTGAAGGGATGGTCATGTTTATTAATCAGTGGTGACACTTTCTCAAGTGAAATTTCTTTGGCAATTGGCCTGTAAAACTTCTGCACAATTCCATTGATCACGTCTGTCCGCTCGATTTCAACCAGACCAGCCTTTTCCAGAGCCGTCAAGTGGTAACGCATTTTGGATGCGGGCAGGTTAAGCTTGACGGACAGCATTTTCCCGGTTTGGGCCCCGTGATCAAGTTCCCATAAGATGTTGACTCTCAGTGGATCGCTTAGCACTTTTAATTGCTCCAGGTCCTGCACATAATAGACGTCTTTCATCTCAGTCCATTTCCTTTCATCGTATGCTTTCCTCTATTGTACCATTTGGGGTTAAGGTCACAAAGAATTATGGAAAAACATCGTTGACACATTTACGGTTGTCCTTGTATAGTATTAAAGCAAACTAATTTCATCGGAATTATACATTTTAGTTTTTCCGGAGATAAAATGCGGTGTGTGGCAGACGAATACCTGCTGCATAACCTGAACAATCAATAGAGGGGGAGAGCATTTTGGATACATTCTACATCGTTTTGAATGTGGCCGTTCTTGTTGTACTGATCGGTCTATTAATCCGCATGCAGCAAAAGCACTATTCATTTACCAAGCGGGTGTTTACCGGACTTGGCCTTGGCATCGTACTCGGTGCGATTCTGCAGGCAATATATGGGACGGAGTCGGACGTGATGACTCAGACAACTGCATGGTATGACATTATAGGAAGCGGTTATATCCAGTTATTGATGATGATTGTCATACCACTCGTTATGGTGTCCATCATCCAGTCGATCATTAATTTGGAGAAATCATCCGATCTGGGGAAAATGGCCGGCTGGATTATTGGCCTCTTGGTATCGACTGCGATGATAGCAGCACTTGTCGGCATCGGTAGTGCGGCGGTGTTTAATTTGGATGCCAGTGACATTGAAGCCGGGCAGGAAGAACAGGAACGGGGAACAGCGATGGAATCACAGCTTGGCGATGTCGAGGGGATGACAGTGCCTGAGCAGGTTCTGAGTTTCATTCCATCGAATATTTTTCAGGATATGACTCAGGACCGGCCGACATCGGTCATTGCGATCGTCATTTTCTCGATGATCGTCGGAATTGCTGTTTTGGGACTGCGCCGGAAAAAGCCGGATGAAGCCGCGCTGTTTACAAAAGGTGTCAACGCCGTGTTCGCCGTGGTGATGCGGATTGTGACGTTGATTCTGCGTCTGACACCATTTGGCATACTGGCCCTGATGGCAACCACCGTCGCCAATACGAATGTGGTGGGTATTCTTGAACTTGGCAAATTTGTGATTGCCTCCTATGCAGCGCTGTTCGTCATGTTTATTATTCATCTTGTCCTGGTTGGCGTGTTTGGCCTGAATCCGATGACCTATTTGAAAAAAGTGCTTCCGGTCTTGACTTTCGCGTTCACGTCACGCTCCAGTGCCGGAACAATTCCGTTAAATATTCAAGCGCAGAAAAATTCGCTTGGTGTTGATCAGGGGATTGCCAATATGTCCGCCTCATTCGGGGCAACGATCGGGCAAAATGGCTGTGCCGGCATTTATCCGGCAATGCTCGCTGTAATGATCGCACCGTCCGTTGGCATCAACCCGCTCACACCTGAATTCATTATTCAACTGGTTCTTATCATCGGCATCAGCTCATTCGGTGTCGCAGGTGTCGGCGGTGGCGCAACCTTTGCCGCATTGATCGTGCTGTCTTCGATGGGGCTGCCGGTTGCTCTGGCGGGTCTGTTGATATCAATTGAAGCCCTGATTGACATGGGGCGCACCGCATTGAACGTTAACGATGCGATGCTGACAGGAACCTTGACAGCCCGCATTATGAAGAAGCTGAACCTGACAAATTATAATGATAAAACAGCCATTGAACAGGAAACAGCTGTTTAATGGAAGGTTGGCAGCCGCTCCGGTATGGGGCGGCTGTACTTATATGGATGTTTTGCGCCGATGATCGACTGGCGCGTGCACCAGATCGAGCGCAACATCGACCGGAGCGGGCGGCGGATCGACCGGAGCGAGCGGCGGATCGACCGGAGTGAGCGCAACATCGACCGGAGAAGCGCGCACATCGACCGGAGCGAGCGCAACATCGACCGGAGCGGGCGGTGCATCGACCGGAGCGGGCGCAACATCGACCGGAGAAGCGCGCGCATCGACCGGAGCGAGCGCGCATCGACCGGAGAAGCGCGCACATCGACCGGAGCGAGCGCGCCCCAACTCAAACGGACACCGAAGCCGAAAAATCTCAACCCCGAATCATCTTCAATACATTATCCAGCACCTGTTGTTCACCCGCTACAAAATATCCGGCAAATGGACACCCAACCGTTTGCACTCGTTCAACCACATTTTCAATCCGGAACAGATCGGGCCGCAAATCGTTCCTAACTTCATCCCAGAACAACGGTGCAGCAACGGTGGCGTCCTTCCGCTTCCGTGGAGAATAGGGTGCGACAAGCGTTTTACCTTCTCCGTGCTGCAAATAATCGACATAAAGCCGATCGCCGCGTTTATTTTTAAACCGCTCTGTCGTAAACAAGTCCGGATTGCTTTTTTCCAGTGTCCAGGCAATGGCTTGTGTGAACACACCTGTCTCCTCATAGGTCATGCTGTTAGCCGGCAGGGGAATATGCACTTGCAGCCCTTTTCCCCCGGACGTTTTAACAAAAGATGTAAGCTGGAGATCATCCAGTATTTGTTTCAGCAATCCCGCTGCCTCTACTGCAAGCGAAAAACGCTCGCGGTCAGGCGGATCCAGATCGAAAACGATTTCGCACGGTTTTGAGCTGTCAATCGTCTGGAACGGAATATGGTATTCTAGCGTCCCATGATTGGCGAACCAGATGAGCGAATCCAAATCATGACAGACAAAATGCATCTCCCCGTCGCGCTCAACACCTTTTATGAAATCCGGCGCATAATCCGGCAGATGCTTCTGAAAAAAGGATTCCCCACGGGCTCCGTCCGGACAGCGGATAATGGTAAGCAGCCGCTCGTTTAAAAACGGGAGCATATAGGGCGCCATTTCCCGCATATAAGCGAGCAGATTGCCTTTTGTCAGTTCCCTCGACGGCCAGAACATTTTATCAGTATTCGTAACGCCAATGGATTCCGGCAGCATGGCCAAGTCCAGCTGCAATTGGCGCCATGTACACGCATCAGCCGCCTTTTCCGGGACGAGCTGGCTGAATTCCGGTTCACGCAGCTCACCGCTCAACAAATCCAACGTATGTATCTCAGCGCAAATGGCCGGTGGGAGGTGATACACATCCTTTTCCTTCGTTCCCTTAGCTAAAAACAAATCTCGTAACGCAGTAAACGACGCCTCGTCAAGCCTGTTCTTACATCTGCCAAGCTCCCAAACCTCGCTGTCCCGGTAAATCGACACCGTAAAATAATCATTTTTCGGATCGTAACATGTCAGGAATCCCTGAATCGTCCGCCAGTTTTTGATTTTAAACCAGTCATGATGTTGTTTTTCCGACTGATACCGGCTGTCTTTGCGTTTGGCAACCATCCCTTCTCCCTTATGGTCAAAAATGGTCGCCCACAATGCATCCGCATCTTCCGAAAAGTCCACATAATGCATGCGTTCACCCAGGTTATGCCTGTCACCGAAGATAGCCGCCAGTTTCGTTTTCCGCTGGTCAAAAGTTTGTTCAATGAGCGAAGCCCCCTCACACGAAAGCAGATCAAACGCCATAAAGCTGGCGGGACGAGCCGCCGCCTGCTCCTGAATCACGTCGCGCTTTTTCGAGCGGCCACGTTTCTGAATCAGCCCAAAATTCGCTTGATAAGCGTTATTCAAGACGGCCAGTTCACCGTCCATTTTAAGCGGTAAATAAGCCTCTACTCGCTGCACATTCGCCTTACACATCTCCACAATCTCCGGAAAATTAGCGCTTAAGTCAGTCCCGTTGCGGCTGAATAACCGGACCGAATCCTTCTCCCAATCCAGCACACAGCGGAAACCATCATACTTCACCTCGTAAACCCAATCATCACCCGTAGGAACGTGCTCACTGGCAATCGGCTTCATTAATCTCACATCAAACCACCTCTTTCTATATAAAATGCCGCATCATCACCGGATAAATTCATCTGCCAAAAGCCAAACTATACGCAAAAAGGAGGCTTTTTTTCATGCATACGATGTGGAAGGGAACGATCAGTTTCGGGCTTGTCAATATTCCGGTGAAAATGCATGCGGCAACGGAAAACAAAGATGTGAAACTCAGGAATCTCCATAAGGAATGTCAGACACCGGTTAAATATCAGAAAGTATGCCCGAACTGTGACCGTGAAGTGGAAAATGACGAAATCGTCAAAGCATATGAATATGCTAAAAATAAATTTGTCGTGCTCGACGACGAAGAACTGGAAAATTTAAAGAAAGAACAAGGCGATAAAGCTGTCGAAATCATGGATTTTGTTGATTTAGAGGAGATTGATCCGATTTATTTCGAGAAAAGCTATTACCTGTCACCAAACGAAGGCGGCGCTAAATCATACGGGCTGCTGCGTTCGGCCTTGGAAGAGAGCGGAAAGATTGGGATTGCCAAAATGATGATCCGCTCCAAAGAACAGCTGGCAGTCATCCGGATTTATGAGAATACGCTTGTTGTGGAAACGATCCACTATCCGGACGAGGTACGCGATGTCAAAGACGTTCCGAACGTCCCGGCGGAAAACAATGCTGAAGAGAAAGAACTGGAGACAGCCAAAATGTTAATCGACCAATTATCGGCCGAATTCGATCCAGAAAAATATCATGATGAATATCGGACAGCTTTAATGGACCTGATTGAACAGAAGAAAGAAGGCGACGAGGTCACCACAGCAGCGGAAAAGCCGAAGCCGGACAACGTCACCAATCTAATGGATGCACTGGAAAAGTCGCTTGACCGCGCCCAAAAAGACAAAAAACCGAAAACGAAACAAAAACCAGCCAAAACAGCACCAAAGGAGAAGAAAAAAGTGGCGAAATAACCGTCACAGCCGGCTGCCGTGCCTCACCGGTCTGTCAGGCAGCTCTCTTTCGCACGTTCGGAGTAACTGGTGGCAAAATTAAAGCAATCTTTTCATTTCATTTACGAAATTCTAACATCTTGATGAAAATGACGGTAAGGGTGTCGTATGACGCTTTCAAAAGAGGTATAGTGGAATTAAAATGAATGGAACCTTACATGTAAAGGGATGAAAAGATGAAGAGAAATGCTTATTTTGACAACGCCAGACTGATGCTGATTTTCCTTGTCGTGTTTGGCCACGTGATTCAGCCATACATAGACGGATCATCAGGCGTCAACACCCTTTATCTCTGGATTTATACATTTCATATGCCGGCTTTTATCTTTCTGGCAGGTTTTTTTGCGAAAGGTGCCGGGAATGTCACTTATATCACGTCATTAGCCAAAAAATTATTAGTTCCCTATATGGTTTTCCAGATCATTTATACCGGTTATTATTTTCTGATCGGTAAAGATGGCTGGCAGCTGGAGATGTTTTACCCACACTGGTCGCTTTGGTTTTTATTCAGTTTATTCAGTTGGCACATGCTTTTGATTTGGTTCAAAAAAATGCCCGCTGCCATGGGGGTGGCCATTTCGATCGGCATTGGGCTGATTGTTGGCTACTTTGGTGAAGTCGGCCATACATTCAGCTTGTCGCGCACCTTTGTCTTTTTCCCGTTCTTCCTGGTGGGTTACCAGATAACGCAAAATCAGGTGATGTGGCTGAAGCGGATTCAGCTGCGGATCGCTGCCGTTCTGGTTATGTTGGCCGTAGCGGTCGGGATTTATTATGCGCCAGAATTTAACACGGGCTGGCTTTTGGCATCGAAATCCTATAGCAGTCTGGGCCTCCCGGAATACGGGATGATAGCCAGATTACTTGTATATGTCACGTCGTTTTTGATGGCCGCCAGTTTCCTGGCCTGGATGCCGCAAAAGCGCAACAGATTAACCGCTCTGGGAACACGAACCCTTTACGTCTATTTATTACACGGCTTTTTCGTGCAATTCTTCCGGGAAACAAACTTATTTGCCGTTAACAGTGTCATCGATTTGCTTGGGCTTGCCGCCATGTCAGCCTTGATCGTGCTTGTCCTGTCGAGCAGACCGGTCCAGGGTATCTGGCAGCCGCTAATTGAAGGAAAGATGTCCATTTTGAAGGATCGATTCAACCGTCACAGAAAACCGCCACACAGTGGAGACGCCAGCGCTTGACGAACGAAATCCAGCAAGGAAGGGTGAAAGCATAAAGGTATGTGTATTCGGTGCAAGCGGCTATGTTGGTGCATCCATTTATCAAATACTAAAAGAGAAAACAGATACGGACGTCGTCAAACCCGGCCATGTTAAGCGATTTATATAAACTGGATGTCAATAAACCCGAATCATTTTCCGAGTTCTATATGCAGACAAATCCCGGTGTGGTCGTCTGGTCGGTCATGAGCGGACCGCGTGAAGATGAACGCATCCATGAAGGGCTGACCCATTTAATCACTCATCTGATAATAAAACACCCCGCGCGACCATCGCAGCGGGGTGTTTTACGATTCTAGAGCCATTTGCTAAAAAATGATATGCGCTATCAGTGTAATAACCGGTAATGTAATGATCGTCCGCAACAGAAATATGACAAATAGATCTTTTAACGAAACCGGGACTTTGGAACCGAGCAACAGCCCGCCGACTTCGGACATGTAAATCAACTGGGTGACGGACAACGCACCAATAATAAACCGGGTCATTTCCGCTTCGATGGAAGCCCCGATAATAGCTGGCAGGAACATATCCGCAAACCCGATCAACATTGTTTCAGATGCTTCCTGAGCAAATGGTACCTGCATGAGTTCCAAAAGCGGGATGAACGGGAGGCCCAGCCAGCTGAACACCGGCGTATATTCAGCAATGATCAGGGCAATCAACCCGAAAGCCATGACAATCGGCGCAACACCCATCCACATATCAAGAATATTTTGCCCGCCCTGTTTAAAAAAGTGATAGATGCTCGTTTCCTGGCGAGCTCTGTCCAGCGCCTTTTTATAGCCAAAGGTAAACGTGTTGTAACCCTTTGGAATTGCCTCGTCAATACCCCCGGTCGATTCGGTAACATATGTGTCTGCTTTTCGTGACAATGGCGGAATCCGCGGCATGATCAGGGCAGCGACAACGCCCGCAGTAAGCACCGTCAAATAAAACGGCACAAATAGATGGCCGAGGTCAACTTCTTTGATGATGACAAGCGTAAACGTAATCGACACAACCGAAAACGTCGTCCCGATGACAGCTGCCTCACGTTTGGTATAATAGCTCTCCTCATATTGTTTACTTGTCATCAGAACCCCGATCGTTCCGTCTCCAATCCATGAAGCGAGTGAATCAATCGACGAACGACCGGGCAGTCTAAACAGAGGACGCATAATTTTTGTCATTAAGGTACCGAACAAGTCCAGTAAACCGTAATTCATCAATAAAGGCAAAAACAATCCAGCAAATAAAAAGACAGCAAACAGCACATGCAGCAAGTCACCCAGAAGCATTTGCCCGGTGTCGGGACTGTGTACGGCCTCAGGCCCCAGCCGGAAAAACACCATCACTGCAAAAATCGCTGCCAAGACGCGAGTGATCGTCCAAAATGGGCTTTCGTAAAACAGTTTTTGAAAAAAGGGTGTCTTCGCAAACGCATTGGGTCCGATCAACCTAGCAGTAACCGTCAGAACAGCAGTCAAAACAATGATGATCATCATAATCAACGAAAGCTGTCCGGCCATTTTCTCCTGTACCCAATCCGCCAGAACCGCAATTGGGATGGTCATGCCGTCCCCGGTACTGACCGGTGTCATAAACAGGAATACACCAAGCAATGACGGGATAATAAACCTTAGGTGATCACTAACAGCAAATGGTTTCTCTTCCATCGTATCCCCCCTCTAAAATGGTCTTTTCCTCATTATATAGGAAGATATATGCGATGACCAGATAAAAAATGAGGTGGTTCGTCAGTGAGAACAGTCATAGTCACCCACACTGATGCATATAAATGGATTCTATACAAAAGTTACTGGTTTTTATGTTTAAAAGCGATTGGGACCGGGTAAACCCTTTATAATAGAAATAATCCTATCACCGACCGTCACGATGCTGGGCGCAGTGGTCCGTATTGAACAGATCGATCGCCGGCTTTTTCCGGCGTTTGCATGGCTATTTGATCATTTGTGCCTGGAAAATACGAAAAAAGGAGTGTTGATGATGAGTGATATTTTGAAAAAAGGATTTCTGCTGGGGCTTGGAGCTGCTATCTCCGGTAAAGAAAAATTGGATACGAAACTGCAGGAGATGGTGGAAAAGAACGAGCTAACCCAGGAACAGGCGAGAACTGTCATGCGCAATTTCATTGATAAAGGCGAAATGAAAACGGATGAATGGAACACGAAGCAATATGAACAGACACAACAAGTGGCTAAAGATCTCGGGCTGGCGACCAAAGAAGATATCAACGAATTGCGTGCCCGTTTATCAGATGTGGAAAGCCGGCTAAACGAGCAGGAACAGCTTTAATCATGACTGTTTACCAGCGGTGTCGAAAATCAGTAAATTTTGTAAATTCTAATATTTTTATTGATTCTATTTAGAATTAACCGTATAATGAAAAAAAGGGATTGTGTCATGATGAGATCACTATAGGGGGATTGCAGGGTTATGGAGAGCTTTTTGCAGTTGACGAGAAGTACAGAAGAACAGCTGGGCAGAAAGCTTGATGGAAAGGAAGCAGCTTTTCTGCGATGGGTTTACAAGCGTCATACCGAGGAAAAACATACCCGGGTAAAAGTGTAGTGATTGATAAATAGGGGAATCGGAAAAGTCTTGGCGTAAACCAAGGCTTTTTGTATGGTCACAAATCTGCCCGTGTTATACTGGTTTGGGAAAAGGGATGCAGATGCCTGATAATGAACCATAATCAATGAAAAGGAGAGGTCATGATGGCAGTGGAGACAGGAACGATTTTGCATAAAATGAAGCGGGAATTGGCGCATGCACAGCAAACTGACGCCGATGAACCCGCGATGAAGCACCATGTTGCCAATATCCGGCTCCTCTGTGAATTATTGCTGGAAGAGCCGTCTACTTCACCATCGCCATCGGATTCGGGCCGCGATGTAACAGCAGCCGAGGTGAAAGCGATGATGGGGGAAAAGTCGCCTGAGCGGACGGCAAAACCCACAAGCCTTACAGATGATCATGACGGAGCAAATGGCAGCTCCATTTTTGATTTTTAATGATAGGGAGAACGTGAAAGTGCGTGTTCGAAAAGGACTGGTAGGATTTGGTCGAAGGTCCTCTATTCGACGTGTCATTTTTACCGGACTTTTTGAACAACATCTGAAAGGAGAATCGGAATGAAATTATTCCTCGTAATTGGCGCGATTAACGGCTTTCTGGCCGTGGCTTTGGGCGCATTCGGTGCCCACGGGCTGGAAGGGCGCCTGTCGGAAAAAGCATTGGCGACATATGAAAAAGCGGTCAACTATCAAATGTTTCACACGATGGCTTTGCTCGTGACCGGGCTGTTGCTCGCCAAGGTACAAAGCGCCGGTATGATGTGGGCCGGCTGGATGTTTCTGATCGGGATCATCCTGTTTTCCGGTAGTCTTTATATCTATTCAACCAGCGGCGTTAAAACGTTTGCAATGATTACCCCGTTTGGTGGTGTCGCTTTTTTGATCGGCTGGGTACTACTCGGGTATGCTGTGGTTAAATATTTGTAAGCCATGTTAAGAAAAACTCGGCTGCCGCCTCGTCTTTTCAGAGGTCAGAGGCCGGAAGTCGGATTGGAAAAAATCGGCGAGTTAGCCGATTTCGGTTTGAAACGCCGTCTAAAATGTTATACGTTCCTATCGCTTCAAATAGACGCCAAACTGGACGTTTTGAAACTCCTTATAACCGGAAAAAAAGCATCGTCGCCAGTAGCACCAGCACGCCCGCTTTTACACATTGCTTGATGCCATCCGGGGCCTTGTTGGTATTGAGATAAAAGATACCTTCACTCAGTATGCTGAATGCAAGCAAATAAAAAGAGAACAGCATGAAGATGGTATAACCCTGTACAATAGCAATCAGACCAATGACGACAGCGAGTGCAAGACTTATAAGCTCCATGCGTTTGTAACGTTCATACGGATTTCGCATCGCTCTAGCCCCTTTACGGGTAAAACATAAGCGCCCGTTAAACAGCGGGCGCTGGCTCCATTCAGAAAGGTCTATCTCCTTGCCTGTTGGCCCGGAAAAGAAGCGGATCCCTTTTGCGTTTTAAGGCGACATGCGGACAGTCGCACACCCGGCCGCTAACCACCTACTTCTTACCTTGGCGGATATTGTGCCATTTGCGCGTCTGTACCGTATGGATATTCGTAATTCAGTTCTTCATCAAATGTGACATAATCCAAGTAAATCATTAAGAGCAGATAGCGTCTACCGGTTTGCGGGTCACGTAAAATAATATGATCTCTACCGGCTGCCTCAATCACGCCTCGGAAAACTTTGGCATTCCACTCCTCATTGTTTTCAAATGTCATGTAAACCGTTGCCTGCTTCCCTTCATTTAACCGTAAAATATTTTCAATGTACGACTGTTCCATTGGCAGCATTCCCTGACCGTTTTGGGCTTGCTGCTGTTGCTGCTGGTTTTGTGGCGTTTGCCGCGGGTCATAAACAGGGTAATAGGCCGGTGATGACTGTGGATAATAGTAGTATGGGTATGCCTGGTAAGGGCTGGCGTACGGATAGTAGACGTTGTTGTCCTGTTCACTCATGAAAAAACCTCCTTATGGTTTTTGACATTCGGACGAAGTCATACACATGTACGACGTGTGTGAATGCTTGGTACGTTGTTCTACTGGATATATGTATGTACGGCTCGCGGAAATGATGACAGGTGCGGAGAAAAAAGTGTAAAGATTTTTAAAGGGTGAGGATCCGGCGTGCAACGTCCTGCCGGGCAGGTGTCGCGTCAAAGCTTCTAAATGCCCGAATGGCCTTGGGAGTCCGCTGAGCCGTCGAATAGAGCGCTTCTAAACGACCGAATGGCCTCGTGAGTCCGCCAAACCGTCGAATAGAGCGCTTCTAAATGCCCGAATGGCCTTGGGAGTCCGCTGAGCCGTCGAATAGAGCACTTCAAAACGCCCGAATGGCTTCGTGAGACCGCCAAACCGTCGAATAGAGCACTTCTAAACGCCCGAATGGTCTTGGGAGTCCGCTGAGCCGTCGAATAGAGCGCTTCTAAACGCCCGAATGGCCTCGTGAGTCCGCCAAACCGTTGAATAGAGCACTTCTAAACGCCCGAATGGCCTCGTGAGTCCGCCAAACCGTCGAATAGAGCACTTCAAAACGCCCGAATGGCCTTGGGAGTCCGCCGAACCGTCGAATAGAGAGCACTTCTAAACGCCCGAATGGCTTCGTGAGTCCGCCAAACCGTCGAATAGAGCACTTCTAAATGCCCGAATGGCCTTGGGAGTCCGCTGAGCCGTCGAATAGAGCACTTCAAAACGCCCGAATGGCTTCGTGAGACCGCCAAACCGTCGAATAGAGCGCTTCTAAACGCCCGAATGGCCTTGGGAGTCCGCTGAGCCGTCGAATAGAAGATGAAAAAACGCTGACGCGTCTTTTCTGATGCCAGAGGTCAGAAGTCGGATTGGAAAAAAAGCGGCGAGTTAGCCGATTTCAGTATTGAAAACGTCGTCCAATATTTTATATTTTCTTATCTTTTAAAAAAAGGAACCGACTATGTCATCGGTCCCTTCCTAATCCTTTCATCCCGTATGTAAGGGACAGTAACCCGCCGAAAAACGGCGGCTTACTGTCCCTAAATGTCTGATTCGGCTCGGGCCTGCAGGATGCAGGTCACAAAGGCGTTGCAACAGGACAAGGAAAACATCGACAGTGATACATCGCACGAAGAAAAAGTGCTTTTCTTTTTCGAGGACGTTGCGAACTTAGCCTTTGTTCCTTAATATCAGCGAGAAAAAGCACTCTGCTGAATGAAGTTTCACTTTAAACCTGCAAGTAAGCATCAATGTCGTCTTTCGCCAGGTGGTTGCCGACGAAAAACTCACCGAACTCGCCGTAGAGGGCACTTACTTCATCAAAACGCATTTCATAGACAATCTTTTTCAGCTGGAGAACGTCGTGGGCAAACAGGGTGACGCCCCATTCCCAGTCATCAAAGCCGAATGAGCCGGTGATGATTTGCTTTACCTCACCGGCATATTGGCGGCCGGTTTTCGAGTGTTCATACAGCAGTCGCGCCCGTTCTTTGAAACCAAGCGCGTACCAGTTTTCATCTCCCGTACGCCGCTTATCCATCGGGTAAAAGCACATATGCTCCCACTTCGGCAAAATTGGGTAAAGGCGCTCTCGGATTTTTGGATCATCCGCTGAAACATTACCACCGTATTGCGAAATTTCCACAACGGAGACATAGGAGTGGGCAGGGCGCAGAAATTCGGCAAACCTCGATTTATTGAATTCTGTTTCAATACCGGTTAATTCGTTCATCGTCGGACGCAAAAACATGAACATCAAATCCGCTTTCTGGCCGACAACTTGGTAGAGAACGTGACTGCCGTTTTCCGCTGCTTCGACGTCTTCCCATTTGGTCAGTAGGTTTTTGAATTCTTGAATCGCTTCGTTCCGTTCGTCTGCTGATGCCATTTTCCATGACGTCCAGTCGATCGTACGCATGTCATGCAGACAGTACCACCCATCCACCGTTTTAACTGCTTCAGCTGCCATAAGAATATCGCTCCTTTATTCCTATCATCGTCTATATTCTGGAAATCGGGGATTCACCGATTTCTCTCATGCTTGTCACTCGGCACGTGATTCCGAAAAGGCTAGCGTAACCGAGAATATCTTCATATATGTTAACTATATCACATTTGGGGTACGATAAGCATGCCATTCAATCGCTTGTCATTGTTCTGTCAAATGGCGCTTGACATTCAAGTGACATTAGTTTTCAGATGTCACCAATTCGGCTATGATTATAGTGTAGGAGGTGCGTTTGTATGAGTCATCTTTTTGATCAAATCAAAGACCAGTTAAGCCATACAGATAAAACAATTGTATTTCCCGAAGGACGGGATGAACGGATTTTGACTGCTGCCAGCCAGCTTGGTGCGGCCGGCATCGTGACGCCGATCCTGCTCGGTGATGAACAGGAAATCAGACAAAAAGCGGAAGCCTTACGGGTGGATGTGTCTGTAAGTCACTTGATCGATCCGTATCACTATCCGGCGTTTGATCAGATGGTCGATGCGTTTGTCGAGCGCCGGAAAGGGAAGGTATCGCCCGATGATGCCCGGCAGATTTTGCAGGATGAAAACTATTTCGGCACGATGCTCGTCTATTTGGGTCAAGCGGACGGCCTTGTCAGCGGGGCAGCTCATTCAACAGCCGATACAGTACGGCCGGCACTCCAGATCATTAAAACGAAAGACGGCATCAAGAAAACATCCGGTGCCTTTATCATGGTCCGTGACGAGGAAAAATATGTATTTGCCGACTGCGCAATCAATATGAACCCTGACAGCCAGGATTTAGCCGAGATAGCTGTGGAAAGTGCCAATACCGGCCAATTGTTCGGCGTTGATCCGCGGATTGCCATGCTCAGTTTTTCCACGAAAGGATCCGCCCAATCAGAGGAGACAGAGAAAGTGGTCGAAGCGCTGAAACTGGCAAAAGAAAAGAATCCATCACTCGTAATCGATGGTGAATTCCAGTTTGACGCGGCGTTCGTCCCGAGTGTCGCCACCAAAAAAGCGCCAGACTCCGAAATCAAAGGCGATGCAAACGTCTTTATTTTCCCGAATCTGGAAGCAGGCAATATTGGTTATAAAATCGCCCAGCGTTTAGGCGAATTTGAAGCTGTCGGCCCGATTTTGCAAGGACTGAACAAACCGGTTAATGACTTGTCGCGCGGCTGCAGCACCGAGGATGTCTACAACCTTGCCCTGATTACGGCGGCACAGGCATGATGATGAGAGCGTACAGCACGTGCTGTGCGCTTTTTTCTTTCTGGGAGATAGAGTGGTGCCCTGATAGTTGCTGCGAATTCACTGATAAACCGATAAGACACGCTGACAGAACGCGCAATTCGATGATAGAGCGGCGAACTGCGCTGGTGGATGGACCGTTTTTAGGCTGAGTGATTTTCAGGAACCATATGTTATGATGTTATAAAAATGGGGAGATGAGGTATATGGCTATATTTGCATATGATGCTTTGCAAAAAGAGCACGTCCTGATCACCGGAGCAACAGGCGGCATTGGCTCTGAAACGGCAAAAGTACTCGCTGGAATGGGGGCATCGATTACACTAACAGGGAGACGCACGAATAGACTGGAGCAGCTGGCTGCTGAAATCCATGAAGTGACGCCGGATCCTCAAGTATTCACATACAAGGCTGATCTCGGGAATGAAACAGAACGTAACGAACTTGTGACCAGTGCCGAAAAAGAATGCGGCCCGATTTCCTTGCTTGTCAATAATGCGGGGATATCCGGCGGTGGCCCTGTTGAACAGCTTGAACAGGAAGACATGGAGCGGGTGATGCATCTGAATTACACAGCAACCGTCTTGTTAACCCAATTGGTTTACCAATCGATGAAACAACGGAAAAAGGGCGCCATTGTTAATGTCACGTCACTGTCCGGTTTGCGTGGTACATACGGCGGGACGGCTTATGCCGGATCCAAGTTTGCTATGACCGGTTTTACCCACTCGCTTGCTTTAGAAGCGATTGAGCATGGTGTCCGAGTTAATGCTGTCAGTCCGGGATTTGTTGATACAGAAATGGGAAGAGCCTCTGCACAGAAAAAAGCAGATCGCCAAGGCCGTTCCCATTCAGAAGTGGTTAAGGAATCGATTCCATCGGGACGTATGACCAAACCGCGGGAAGTCGCCAATACGATCGCTTTTTTATTAACGGATGCGGCCGAAAACATAATCGGCGAGTCAGTGAAGATATCAGGCGGCAGCGTTTTGCGCTGACATAAGAGATAGCAGCAACCCTTTCAAGCTGACGTTTATGAAAGGGTTGCTTTTTTCTTCTGATAATAAACCAACTGCGAAAACATGCTCACAAGCGGCGGGAACATGGGTGTGAGTGGCTGGACATGCGGGAAAATCAAAACGTGGGGACGGGCAGCGGAAACATGACGTGAAAATGAAAACATCAACCGGAGCGAGCGCAACATCGACCGGAGCGAGCGCAGCATCGACCGGAGAGCGGCGCACATCGACCGGAACGAGCGCAACATCAACCGGAGCGAGCGCAACATCGACCGGAGCGAGCGCAACATCAACCGGAGCGAGCGCAACATCGACCGGAGCGAGCGCAACATCGACCGGAGCGGCGCACATCAACCGGAGCGAGCGCAACATCGACCGGAGCGAGCGCAACATCAACTGGAGCGGGCGCAACATCAACCGGAGCGAGCGCAGCATCGACCGGAGAGCGGCGCACATCAACCGGAGCGAGCGCAACATCAACCGGAGCGAGCGCAACATCAATCGGAGGCGCGCGCACATCAACCGGAGCGGGCGCAACATCGACCGGAGCGAGCGCAACATCGACCGGAGCGAGCGCAACATCAATCGGAGGCGCGCGCACATCAACCGGAGCGCGCGGCGCATCAACCGGAGCGAGCGCAGCATCGACCGGAGAGCGGCGCACATCGACCGGAGAGCGGCGCACATCAACCGGAGGCGTGCGACATACAGGTGAGGCTATTTCACTGCATCCTGTCGACCTCCTTATTCCGCTTCACCATCTGCTCATAACGTTTCGCAAACTGCACCAGCTCATCGTCGGAGAAATCGTCCGTTACGATCCGCTCGCTCACATCCTGAATTCCTTGCAGCACCCGTGCCTTCATGCCGTCAACGGTCAATTCTATGCCGAGTAACTCCGATAACGAAGCCATCACGTCAGGGTCGACATCCGGATAAGCAAATTTGGTTTCCTCACCTTTCCGGGCGACGTCATAAAAATCCTGAATTAACCGCGCACGCTCACGGCCTTTTCCTTTCACATCCAAATAAATTTGAATCGCGGCACCGTCCCGCACCCGCCTTTGTGAGATGCCGGCAAATTTCCGACCGCCAATGCTCAGGTCGTAGTCGCCGGGACAATACGAGCCGACAATTTCATACGCCTCAATCGCATCGGTTAAATCCCACAAAATATACTGAACAAAGCTGACCATCGCTTCATAACAGTCATGGATGGAGACCCCTCTGACATCAGGCAGGACAAGCGAAATATTCAAAACGCCGGCATCAAGCGCAACGGCTAGCCCGCCAGAATTTCGGACGACCGCCTGATAGTCGCGATCAGCGAGCAGCTCGACACCTTCCGCTAAATAGGGCAGCCTTGTATCAGGAATGCCGAGCACAACCGTGTCCGGGTGCACCCAGAGACGGAGCGCTGGGATAGCTTCTCCGCTCCTGGCAAACAGGGCCAAGACATCATCGACAGCAAACGATGTCAAAGCCGTATAGGGTTTACCATGAAAATAATTTTTTTCGGAATGGTCAAGATAGCGAAATTGCCTATGTGCGACCACATCTCTCCAATTTTTCATCTGTTGTCACCTTTGCTTAAACCTTTCATCCTCAGGGTAACTATTATATAATAAATCATAACATTGTCGAATAGGAACGGGTTGAAAAAATGCCATATAAAGACGACCAATTACATGAAGAAAAAGTGTTTAAAGACCCGGTGCACCGCTATGTCCATGTGCAGGACCGGGTCATCTGGGATCTGATCGCCACCCCGGAATTCCAACGACTGCGACGTATCAAGCAGCTTGGTACATCCTACTTGACGTTTCACGGTGCCGAGCACAGCCGGTTTAATCATTCACTTGGTGTTTATGAAATTGTCCGACGCATTATCGGGAATTTTGAAAACCGTGACCGCTGGAATAACGACGAGCGCCTGCTTTGTCTGTGTGCGGCCCTATTGCATGATTTGGGGCATGGGCCGTTTTCACATTCATTTGAAAAAGTTTTCAAGTTGGATCATGAACATTTCACACAGCAGATTATTCTTGGTGATACGCATATCCATACCATCCTCGAACAGGTGGGACCGGGCTTTTCGCAAAAAGTCGCTGATGTGATTGACAAGACGTATGAAGATAAGCTTGTTGTTAGTCTCATCTCCAGCCAGATCGATGCGGACCGGATGGATTATCTGCAGCGGGATGCCTACTTTACCGGTGTGAGCTACGGCCACTTCGATATGGAGCGGATTCTCAGAGTGATGCGCCCGATTGAGGATCAGGTTGTCGTTAAATCAAGCGGCATGCATGCGGTTGAAGATTACATTATGAGCCGCTACCAGATGTACTGGCAAGTTTATTTTCACCCGGTAACCCGCAGCGCCGAAGTGATTTTGTCGAAAATCCTACACCGGGCGAAGTATCTGTACGAGCATGATTACACCTTTAAATTGGAGCCGTTTCACTTCATCTCGTTTTTTAACGAAAATGTCGGTCTCTCAGACTATTTGAAGCTCGATGAATCGATTGTCTTCTATTATTTCCAGCTGTGGCAGGAAGAGGACGACGTGATCCTGAGCGATTTGTGCGAGCGTTTCATGAACCGTCGGCTGTTTAAATACATCGAATTTAACCCAAACAAGCAGATGAATGAATGGGTGGAATTATACAGACTGTTTCGGGAGACAGGCATCGATCCGGACTATTATCTTGTCGTTGACTCTTCATCAGATCTGCCGTATGACTTTTACCGTCCGGGTGAAGAGGAAGAACGGTTGCCGATCCATCTGCTGATGCCGGACGGGAATCTGAAGGAACTGTCCCGGCAGTCGGACATCGTTGAATCGATATCCGGGAAAAAACGGACCGATCACAAGTTGTATTTTCCGAAAGACGTGCTGCGGAAACTTGACGACAGCGCAGCCAAACAGCGCATCATGCAGCTTTTGCACCTTGAGCAGCATTGGAAAGGAGCGGAAAACCATGCTGACTAATCACGCCAAATTAATGCAGTTTTTTGCGGCGGCAAACGATGTTTCTGGCCGGAAAAAGCTGCAAAAGATGATCTATATTTTGCAAAAATGTGATGTCCCATTTGAGGAAAAATACCAATTCCATTTTTACGGGCCTTATTCAGAGGAGCTTTCCCTCCGGATTGAGGAATTATGCAATCTCGGATTCATTGCCGAGGAAAAGGAAACGAAGCGTCATTATGAGCAATATCATTATGCGATTACCCCGGACGGGAACGCCTTTTTACAGCAGTTTCAGATGGACATGCCGGATATGACGGAACAGATTGCCTTATTGAAATGCAAAAGTTCGCGCTTTCTCGAACTCGTTTCCACGATCCTTTATTTTGAGGGACTGCCGGCAGACGAGGTGGTGGAAAAAGTCCATACCGTCAAACCGAAGCAAAAATACACCGATGAGGAATTAGATGAGGCATTCCAATTCATCAACCAGATCAGGCCTGTGCAATAAACTTTGGGTGAAATGCGGTTGAGTGATATGCTACAATATGAACCAACATTTATTCAGGAGGGGTCTTGCAATGTCAGATCAATCTTCCAACCAGAAGAAGCAGAACCAATTTACCATTATTAAAGACGATCCGAATGACGGCCATGGTGGTTACGGTATCGGATCGATCAGTCTTGAAAATATGTCATCCGTCATTATCGATCCGAATGAGGACCGTGCCTACGTTGATATGGAAGCCATGCATGCGCGCAGTGCAGTCGAGCGTCGCGTGAAATTTCAGAATGACCGGGACGTTGTCAAAAACGGCAAACAATACTGGATCGTCTGGGTCACAACAGAAAAAGGCGAAAATGGCCCGTATTTCACCGGTGTAGCCGGCAGTGAAATCATTGTCGACCGGTCGATTAAACGTGCTTACAAGTCCATGCCGGAACATGTGACACATATGGAAAAATCACTAAAAGGGCAGATTATCGTGGACCATATGGATGATCACGCCAAGCAATTATTGAAGGATTTCCTCGCTGATTTTGAAGGCGGCGAAATGTGGGAGAATTCACCTGACGAACTGAAAGAGGCGTTGCCGGAATAACCCGAGTTCCCATCGACATAGGTGTAAACGTGAACACTTTGTGACTTATTTATGAACAATTGCGTCACAGCTTGTACTTTTACCGGTGAATTTGTAAAATATGTGTACATGGGCTAACACATGTATTACTAGGACACAAAAAGGGCTGACTTCACATATGGGAGTCAGCCCTTTTTGTCTGTTCTTTTAAAACGCCGGATTATAGTTGGAAAACGCCAAATGTTGGGATGGAAACGCCAGACTTCGTACAAAAAACGCCAAATTGTCGCCTCACCGTGCGCCCAGCCCGCTGACCAGATCAAAACAGCCAGTTGAACACGCGATTGAACAATCCCTGTTCCTCTTCTTCATCCAGCTGTTCTTCGTTGTCTTTCGCCTTTTCCCGGTCATCAGGCATATGCACGGTGCAGTGCTCTTCAGGCTCAGTACCTTTTTCAAAATACATGATCCGGCTTGTGTCACAATAAGGTGTCGCCCGCTTCCCGGTTGCCGGGTCAATCCCAACAGCGACAACCCCATCCGGCACATCGAATGATTGTTCGTCGCGGTCTTCGTGGGCCGCCTCCATAAACGCTGCCCATATATCTTTGGCATAAGCTTCCTCTGCCGTTTTCGTGATTTGTTTGTTGTCATCATACCCCGTCCAAATCCCGGTCACTAACGACGGACTATAACCAACCATCCAGCTATCGCTATCGGTTGTGCCCGATTTCCCGGCATATGTCCGGCTGAGCTCATCAGCGATCGATGAACCGGTCACAGCCATATAGCCATCCAACGACCGGTCGAACATGCCGGTCATCAGCTGGGTCAGCACAAAAGCTGACTGCGGATCAAGCACTGGATCGCCTTCATTTTTTTTCCGTTCAAAAACGGTGTGGCCGTCCCGATCAACAATTTTGCTTATGGTATGACTTTCAATCGCGTTCCCGCCGTTCGCCAATATCCCATACCCGGTCACCATCTCGTCCACGGTGACCGCGGCGGTTCCCAGGGCAAGTGAAGGGACCGCCGGTAGATCGCTGTCAAAGCCGACCGTACGGGCCGTATCCACCAGTTTTTCCGGTCCGATATATAAACTGGTTTTAACTGCATACACATTATCGGATAGTGCCAGGGCCTGGGCAAGTGGGATTGGTCTATCGGCGTAATAGCCGTTATAGTTGCTTGGCTGATAAACCTCACCATCTTCCAACTTGAATGCAGTCGGCTTGCTCATCAGCATGGTTGTGGGTGTATAGCCGTTATTCAGGGCCGCATAATAGAGAAACGGTTTAAAGGCAGAGCCCGGCATCCGCTTGGCGTTGACAGCCCGGTTAAATGAACTGCTTGTATAGTCCCGGCCACCCATTAAAGCACGGATGCCTCCGGTGTCCGGATTCATTGTCATGGCCCCAACCTCAATAGCGCTTTCCGTCCGGATGGCACGTTCTGTGTTGGCTTCGAGTTGTTGTTGCAACGTGGTATCCAGTGTCGTATGAATCTGATAACCGCCGGAGCGCACTTGTTCAGCATCAAGCTCGAGTATAGCGGCCGCTTCGTTTAAAGCCGCATCTTGAAAATGCGGGGCAACTGATACGCTTTCCCGTTCTTCCGGTTCCGTAAAGGCCAGCTTTTCCCTGACAGCCAGAAAGTGCTCCTGTTCGGTGATGTGATCATTTGCCAACATTAAGTCGAGAATGCGCTCCTGCCGGTTTTCGGCGTGTTTCATGTGATTAAAGGGTGAATAGTAAGCAGGGCCTTTTGGAATGGCAGCAAGCATCGAGGATTCTGCCAGCGTCAGCTCACCCGCTGATTTATCAAAAAAATGTCTGCTGGCTGCTTCAATCCCATATGCACCATGTCCGTAGTAAATGGTATTCAAATAACCTTCGAGCAGCTCGTCTTTTGTGTAGTACATTTCCAGACGAATCGTGTAAAAGGCTTCCTTCAATTTCCGCATCCACGTTTTTTCATGGGATAAATACAGATTACGGGCATATTGTTGGGTTAGTGTGCTGGCCCCTTCATCCAGTGAAAAATTTTTCAGATCGGAAACAACTGCCCCAGCAATCCGCTGCAGATCAAACCCATTATGATTGTAAAAATGCCGATCCTCAATCGCCAATGTTGCGTTAACGAGACGCGGGGACATATCGTCCAATTCCGTCCAATACCGATTTTCCGAACCGCTCTCTTCACCGATCACGTCGCCGTCCATGCTGTAATAAATCGTGTTCTGGTCATTTGTCAGCTGCGGCGGACCCAACAGGAAACTGACAAAATAGACCCCGACAAAGAGCAACAACCCAAGCGCGAACAGGCCGATAGGAAGCAGATAAATCAGCCGGTATTTTTTCCCGTTCAACCGAAAAAACGTTTTCATAGTATTGACTCCATTTTTATTAAAATCGTTAGTTTCATTATGGGAAAAAACAGGCGAATATAAACCCGGGAGGTGTACTAACTGGTGACAAGGTGGGGGTGTTGTATGGTTAAAGAAGCCGTAGATAGTGCTACCCTCGAGTGCGTTGTAGAGCTCGCCGTGTAAATAAGAGGAAAATGTCTTGATGTGTTATGCTTGGAGATGGTGACATATCAATGACGCCATCACTATACGCCAATAGTTTATCTGTTTCTTGCCTTGACTTTTCGAACGCTTCATAGGTGCTGTGCCTTTCATTTAACAAACCCATATAAACACCATCCTTATGGCAATCATAGTCAATTTGAGTGGACAAAGAAACGGTATCATAACGAATGTATTTCGGGTTGTTCCATTGCAATGGAAGCGGGTTTATCGCTATAATAGGTAATTATATAAGGCAGGAGCGATTGAATGGCACAGAAGCAAAGACCAGTGGCTGTTGCGCTGCTGACAGTCATTGATGATAACGGTGAGAAGGAATATAATACAGTGAAGGCAACGGGCTCATTTTATCCGACCAACAATATGGACGTGCTGACCTATGACGAAACGGTGGAAGATGGCTCGATAGTTAACAATATGCTGACATTGAACAAGGACAAAGTGAGTGTGAAGCGGAACGGTCCGGTAGTCATGCATCAGCAATTCCGCGAACACGGGACAACCGAAAATGTTTACCAGCATCCGCACGGCAATATACATATGGAGACGTTTACCCGGTCGATCAGCTATCAACGTTTATCCGACGGGCAAAACGGCAAGCTGACGATCGACTATACGGTCAGATTGAACGGGCAGGACGAACGCGCACACCAGCTGACCTTAACGATTCGACACAAGGAGGAGGGCTCCCAATGAACAATGCATTGTCACAAACAGAAGAGACACTGAAACAACAGATCACAACCGCCGTCCTGAAGGCAGGCCTGGCCGGAGCGGACGAGCTGCCGGATGTCACGCTGGAAAAGCCTAAGGAAAAAGCACACGGTGATTTCGCGACGAATATTGCCATGCAGCTAGCCCGGATTGCCAAAAAGGCACCGCGACAGATTGCTGAGGCGATTGTCGCTGAACTGGATGAAGCAGCGGCAAGTGTTGACAAGGTAGAAATTGCCGGTCCCGGCTTCATCAATTTTTTCATGACAAATGATTTCCTTGGTGACCTGATCCCGGCGATTCTGAAAGCTGGTGACACATACGGCCGGACCGATACCGGAAAAGGCCAAAGCGTCCAGGTGGAATTTGTTTCCGTGAACCCGACCGGCGACCTGCACCTGGGACATGCCCGCGGTGCCGCGTACGGTGATGTCTTTTGCAACGTACTGGAGGCAGCCGGTTATGACGTCGATCGTGAGTATTACATTAACGATGCCGGCAGCCAGATTGATAACTTGGCCTTATCGGTGGAAACGCGCTATCTCGAGGCCCTAGGCTATGAAGCTGAAATGCCTGAAGACGGTTACCGGGGTGATGACATTGTCCGCATCGGGCAGACATTGGCTGATGACTATGGCGACAAATGGGTGAACACCGATAAAGCGGAGCGTTTGGCCTTTTTCAAAGACTACGGGCTGACATATGAACTCGGTAATCTGAAACAGGATCTGGCCGACTTCCACGTGCATTTTGACAACTGGTTTTCCGAGCAGTCGCTGTACGATGACAATCGAGTGGCAGCGGCTGTCCAGACATTGCGGGACGGCGGCTTTGTCTATGAACAGGACGGCGCGACATGGTTCCGCTCGACCGATTTCGGCGATGACAAGGACCGGGTGCTGATTAAACAAGACGGCAGCTATACGTACTTGACACCGGATATCGCCTACCACAAAGATAAATTGGAACGCGGGTACGATCAAATCATCAATGTGTGGGGGTCCGACCACCACGGCTATATTTCCCGGATGCGATCAGCCATCCAGGCACTCGGCTATGCGAAGGAAAAATTTGCTGTGGAAATTATCCAGACTGTTAACTTGTTTGAAAACGGGGAAAAGGTGCGCATGAGTAAACGGACCGGCAATGCCGTGGCATTAAGGGATCTGATGGAAGAAGTCGGGGTGGATGCGACCCGTTATTTCTTCGTCATGCGCTCAAATGATACCCAGTTTGATTTCAATCTCGACCTGGCCCGTTCCCAATCGAATGATAACCCGATCTATTATGTTCAGTATGCCCACGCCCGGATCTGTACGATGCTGGAGCAGGCCGAGGCAAAAGGCTTGATAGGTGACGGCGAATTTGATGCTGACCTGCTGACATCGGAAAAAGAAACCGACTTGCTGAAAAAACTGGGTGAGTTCCCGCAGACAATTGCTGATGCAGCAGCGAAACACGCTCCGCACAAAGTGACACAATACGTCTTTGACCTGGCATCCCTGCTACACAGCTTTTACAATGCGGAAAAAGTGCTTGACGCGGACAATCCGGCATTGACTAAAGCACGTATCGCCTTAATGAAAGCCGTCCGGGTGACGCTCGCCAACGGACTGGGCCTGATCGGCATCAGCGCCCCGGTAAAAATGTAAATGTTTTAGGACTTGCAGGAGTATTGTGCTTCTGCAAGTTTTTAATGGTTTTGCTCCTCGGGCTGAAATTGCGCACCTCGGGCTGAAGTCGCACCGCTCGGGCTGAAGTAGTGCTTCTCGAGCTGAAGTTCACACGCTCGGGCCGAAGTTCAGGCATCACGGGCAATAAAAAGCGCTAATAAATAGCCGGAAGCCGCTGATAACAGCAGGCTGCTTATTGCTTCTTTGCTACTACAATCGACCAAGTTCCTGAAATGGGGGCGACTTTTTTTGAAAAAAATAATGCCCCCATTTCTTTGGTCAGTTCGATTATATATGTAAAACCGTTCTTAATTGTCTATAAATCTGTTGACTGAATGATCATTCATCGTATAAAGTAATAGGTATAGCATAAACATGAAGTGAATACATTTTATTTTCAAACGAATGCAATCGCTAACATTTTTCGTTATACTGGACATAAGGAGGAGCGAGGGATGGACACACTTTTATTAATCAACTGGCTGGCGTTCATAGCTATTGTTGCCTATGGAATATACTTGTTCACCAGAGTAATAGCAACGCGTGTTTCCTATATTAAACTGGGGAAGAAATCCGAGTTTGACCGTGAATTTAAAGAACGATTCCGCCGGATTGGCAAGATTGTGTTTGGTCAGTCCAAGCTACTAAAGGATAAAAAATCAGGCACCATCCATGTGATGATGTTCTATGGTTTTATACTGGTCCAATTCGGGGCCATTGATATGTTTGTGAAAGGGTTGGCGCCGGAAAGCCATTTACCATTTGGCATTTTCTATCCCGGGTTCACATTTTTCCAGGAACTCGTGACACTTATGATTCTGGTGGCGGTTGTGTGGGCGTTTTACCGCCGCTATATTGAAAAACTTGTTCGCTTGAAACGTGGCTTTAAAGCAGGTCTGGTCTTGTTATTCATCGGCACATTGATGCTATCTGTGCTGCTTGGAAATGGCATGGCCATTATCTGGCACGGTGAATCCCTGGTATGGACGGAACCCGTTGCCAGTTCCATCGCCTTTTTATTCAGCTGGCTGTCACCAACAGCAGCGGCTGTCATGTTCTATGTTTTCTGGTGGATTCATACGGTTACGATTCTGGCATTCCTTGTCTACGTACCGCAATCCAAGCACGCACACCTGATTGCCGCGCCCATCAATGTGTTCCTGAGTAAGCGCGTGCCTGGCAAACTGAAACCGATCGATTTTGATATTGACGAAGAAGAAAATGAAGATGAGATTTCCTTTGGCGCCGGGAAAGTGGAAGACTTCGAACAACATCAGATGATCGATTTCTATGCCTGCGTGGAATGTGGACGCTGTACCGATGTCTGTCCGGCATCAGGTACAGGCAAAATGTTGTCGCCGATGGATATTATGATCAAATTGCGCGATCATTTGACAGAAAAAGGTGCGGCCGTGACAGGAAAATCAGCATGGGTACCATCCTATGCGTTTTCCAACACGACAGGCAATCAGCTCGCGAATGCAGGCTCAAATGAAGCGGCCGCCACGATGGAAAACATCAGCATGATCGGTGACGTCATCACGGAAGAGGAATTGTCCGGATGTACGACATGCCGTGCTTGTGAAGATGCCTGCCCGGTCATGAACGAACATGTCGGCACAATTATTGATATGCGCCGTTACCTCGTTATGACAGAAGGAAAAATGGACCCGGATGCCCAGCGCGCGGTTATGAACATCGAACGCCAAGGCAATCCGTGGGGTCTTTCCAAAAAAGACCGCATCAAATGGCGCGATCAAGATGACGATGCATACATTCCCACAGTGAAAGAACTGAAAAAAGAAGATAAAGATTTTGAATACCTGTTTTGGGTAAGCTCAATGGGCTCATTTGACAACCGCAGTCAAAAAATCGCCCTTGCGTTTGCTAAATTAATGAACCAGGCAGGTATCAGCTTTGCCATCCTCGGCAATAAGGAACAAAACTCCGGTGACACGGCGCGCCGTATCGGGAATGAGTTTTTATTCCAGGAAATCGCCGAGAAAAATATCAAAGAATTTGAAAAGAATGGTGTGACGAAGATCGTAACCATCGATCCGCACGCATACAATATTTTCAAAAATGAATACCCTGATTTCGGCTTTGAAGCGGAAGTCTATCACCATACACAAATGCTGTATGATCTGGTGATGAACGGCAAGCTGCAGCCCAAGCGGGAAATCAATCAGCGGCTGACATATCATGATTCCTGTTATTTGGGTAGGTATAATGGCGTTTATGATCCACCGAGGGAAATTCTGAAAGCCATCCCGGGACTTGACTTAGTTGAAATGGACCGGAGCAGGGAGAATGGCATGTGCTGTGGTGCCGGCGGCGGTTTGATGTGGTCAGAAGATACAACCGGGAACCGGATTAATGTTGCCCGCACCGAGCAGGCCATGGCGACGGAATCAACGATGATTTCCAGTGCCTGCCCGTTCTGCCTGACGATGCTGAGTGACGGTACGAAAGCAAAAGAAGTTGAAGAAGATGTCAGCACGATGGATGTGGCGGAAATCCTGGCCCTGTCCGTATTCGTGGAAGATGAACAAAAAACAGCTTAAAGCGAAGGCGTTCTGACTTGTGGCAAAGCGAAAATCGCGCGAACGGCGACACCGTTGTTGCGAGATCTGGAATCGCGCGAGACAGCGGCAAAATCGCGCAAACAACTGCATTAATCGCGCGAGCCAAATGTAAACGCACGAGAGAGTACTGCATCGCGCGGCAAGATGAATAAGCATTTCTAAGAGGGGTGTCACAAATGCCCCTCTCCCTTTTAAAAATGGAATTGAGCGAGCGTTCGATCAAAAATGCATAAGCAGTGTCATATGAATCTACCAACCTATTTAAAGAGAGGATGTTAAACGTATGCGCAAAACGGTCATTGTTTCGGGAGCCAGAACACCATTCGGCAAATTCGGGGGTGCCTTGAAGCCTTTTTCAGCGTCACAGTTGGGCGGTAAAGCAATCAAGGCAGCATTGGAACGTGCAGGGCTGGACGGTGAAAAAGTCGATGAGGTTATTATTGGAAATGTCCTGCAGGGCGGACAGGGCCAGATTCCTTCCCGACAAGCAGCACGTGAAGCCGGTATCCCATGGGACGTTAAAACGGAAACGATCAACAAAGTCTGTGCATCCGGACTGCGCAGCGTTACCCTTGCCGATCAGCTCATCCGGCTTGGCGATGAGGACATCATTGTCGCCGGCGGTATGGAGAGCATGAGTAACGCCCCGTATATTTTGCCGGATGCTCGCTGGGGAAATCGCATGGGTGACAAAAAGGTCGTTGATATGATGGTGCACGACGGCTTGACGTGCTCATTCGCTGGCGTCCATATGGGGACCTACGGGAACAGCACCGCCGAAGAATACGGGCTGACCAGAGAAGCGCAGGATGAATGGTCATACCGGAGTCATCAGCGGGCCGTCAAAGCCATTGAGGACGGAAAATTTGCCGAAGAAATCGTTTCGCTTGAGGTGCCGCAGCGGAAAGGCAACCCGGTCGTTGTCGATACCGATGAAGCACCCCGCAAAGATACCAGCATGGATGTCCTGGCAAAATTGCGGCCGGCCTTTGACCGTGACGGTTCGATTACAGCTGGCAATGCCCCTGGGGTTAATGACGGGGCCGGTGCTTTTGTCGTTATGGCAGACGAAACAGCTGAACAGCTTAGTAAAAAACCAATAGCCACGATTCATGGTCATGCGGAAGTAGGCGTTGAGTCCAAAGATTTTCCGAAAACACCGGGACTGGTCATCAACAAACTGCTGGAAAAAACCGGTTACGCAAAAGACGATATTGACTTGTTTGAAATCAACGAGGCCTTTGCAGCCGTATCGCTCGCCAGTGGCAAAATCGCCGATATCGATCCGGAAAAAATCAATGTCAACGGCGGTGCAGTGGCGTTAGGCCATCCAATTGGCGCAAGCGGTGCGCGCATCATTTTAACACTGGTTCATGAACTGAAACGTCTTGGTGGCGGACTGGGCATTGCCGCAATCTGTAGCGGCGGTGGCCAGGGCGACGCAATACTGGTGGAAGTGCCGAAGCCGTAATGTTGTTTCGATGCCGCTATAGGTGGGAAAAAACGCGAAGGTCTTTTCGTAAATTTTGTTGGTCTTAGACGCTTCTAGTTGACATAAATTGCGATGTAACTTTTGGGATGTTTTCTTCCAAATCTATCGGGGCTGACTGCTAGTCCGTCGCTGCGGAAAAATACTCGGTGCTCGTTACGTTAGTAGCAATTTCGGTGAGGCATACGCTCCTCGCAGAAAAGATTGCTCGTCGTGTTGCAAGTTTTTCGGTGAAGCGGCACTCCTCGCAGGTTGAAGCGTACTCGGTGAAGCTTTGCTTTGTGCTCGTCGTGTTGCAAGTTTTTCGGTGAAGCGGCACTCCTCGCAACTCGCAGCCTACTCGGCGGATGTTTCGCTCGTCGCTTTCCGCGGGCAACGCTTCAGCTTCCTCGGAAGAAAACCGCTTCCTGCGGGATCTTCAGCTGTTGCTTCGACGAACAGGACGTTCTAGTGTCGGCGTTGGTCACAGGACGTGACCGCTCTTAGCCGACGACCGCAGGAGTCGACTGCCCTCCGCTCCAATCAACCAGCGTATTAGTGGTGACAATGGCAAGGATTCGAATACCACAAAACTAGCGTAGGAAATACACGGTGAAGCTGCACTCCTCGCAATTCGAAGTTTACTCGGTGGAAGTATTGCTCGTCGCGTTGCAAGCTATTTCGGCGAGGCATACGCTCCTCGCAGAAAAGATTGCACGTCACACTGCGGGGTCTCATCTAGGCCTCTGCTCCACAGGAGTCTCAGTGTGTTTGGATTTACTAACTGTTAATTATGGTTGTAATCGTAAATCGCATCACGCAACTTACTAGTCCGGGTGAGTGGAGGGCGGTGACTCCTGCGGGAATAGCACGTGTCCGAAGACCCCGGAAGAAGCGTTCTTTGCTTCTGAGGAGGCTGAGGCCGTGCCCGCGGAAAGCATCCGCCCGAAGCGATCCCGGACGGCGGGAATGACACGTACTTATAGAAAACAACCCAGTAATAGTTACGTCGTATTATGGGTTTTATGTCAAAAACAACACCCTTTTAGAAACAGCCAACGCAAAAGATCACAACGTATTCGCTAAGCGTCACAGCAAAAACGCTAAAGCTTACACAAGTCAATCAAAAGGAGGTACACAATGGCAATCAAAAAGGTCATGGTCATAGGTGCCGGCCAGATGGGTTCAGGTATCGCCCAAGTCTGCGCCCAGTCCGGTTACGATGTTTTATTGACCGATGTCAGTGAGGAAGCTTTAAAAAAGGGAATC
Organism: Lentibacillus salinarum; assembly: GCF_042679865.1. Taxonomy (NCBI): domain Bacteria; kingdom Bacillati; phylum Bacillota; class Bacilli; order Caryophanales; family Bacillaceae; genus Lentibacillus; species Lentibacillus salinarum. The sequence goes on from NZ_JBHTNH010000016.1 coordinate 52,175, forward strand.
ATCACTATCGAAAACCATTTGGCAAAATCGGTTGAAAAAGAGCGCATTAGCGAACAGGACAAAAACGATACACTTTCACGGCTGCGCTCAACAACGGATTTTCAGGACGTCAAGCAGCGCGATATAGTGATCGAAGCGATTGTGGAAAATATGGACGTGAAAACAAAGGTGTTTCGTGACCTGGACGCCAGTGCGCCGGAACATGCGATATTGGCGACCAATACTTCATCACTTCCAATCACGGAGATCGCTGCAGCGACTAACAGGCCCCAGCAGGTAATCGGGATGCATTTCATGAATCCGGTACCAGTTATGAAGCTCGTTGAAGTCATCCGTGGGCTGCAGACAAATGATGCAACCTATCAGGCGGTGGCCGATATGGCGAAAAACCTGTCCAAAACAGCGGTGGAAGTGAACGACTATCCAGGTTTTGCCGCCAACCGGATTTTAATGCCGATGATCAATGAAGCGATTTTCGCCCTTAACGAAGGTGTGGCATCAGTGGAGGATATTGACACCGTTATGAAATTGGGCATGAACCATCCGATGGGACCGCTGACACTGGCTGATTTTATCGGTTTGGATACGTGCCTTTACATTATGGAAGTGCTGCATGACGGTTTTGGCGACAGCAAATATCGCCCGTGCCCGCTGCTGAAAAAGTATGTTAACGCCGGATGGCTCGGTAAAAAATCAGGCAGAGGCTTTTATCAGTACAGCTGATCTAAAAACGATGTTAAGCGATTTGATTAATATCAAACTATCCCAATTCCGTCAACTTCATCATTAACATAGCGAATCGAAAAACGTTTGACCTGACAACCACGATTTAGCGATGGGAGGGCACAACATGAACCTTCAATTGACCGACGAACAAAATATGATGCGCAAGATGGTCCGCGATTTTGCCGCGAATGGCGTGCAGCCGGAAGTCGCGCGAATGGAACAGGAAGACCGTTTCCCGACTGAGATCATTCGAAAAATGGGTGATCTCGGTCTGATGGGAATTCCGATACCGGAAACGTATAACGGCAGTGGGATGGATTATACCGCCTATATCATTGCCATCAATGAGCTTTCCAAAGTAAGTGCAACACTGGGCGTTATTCTGTCGGTCCACACATCGGTCGGCACCAACCCGATTTTATATTTCGGCAATGACGACCAGAAAACCAACTACCTTCCCAAGCTGGCAACAGGCGAATATCTTGGGGCATTTGCTTTAACGGAACCGGGCGCTGGATCGGATGCTGCCAACATCCGGACAAAAGCCGTGAAGGACGAGGACCACTACATATTGAATGGCTCCAAGGTTTTCATTACCAACGGCGGGCAGGCGGATACCTATATCACGTTTGCCCGGACAGGTGATGAACAGGGAGCGAAGGGCGTCAGCGCGTTTATTGTGGAAAAAGACACACCCGGACTGGTCATCGGCAAGTCGGAAAGGAAGATGGGGCTGCACGGCTCAAGCACCGTTCAGCTCAACTTTGACAATTGTACCGTCCCGAAAAGTCAGCTTCTCGGTGAGGAGGGCAATGGTTTCAAGATTGCGATGGCTAATTTGAACGTCGGACGCATCGGAATTGCCGCTCAGGCACTCGGCATCGCTGAAGCGGCCCTGGAGCATGCCACAGCTTATGCTAAAGAGCGTGAACAATTTGGCAAGCCGATCGCTGCCAATCAGGGGATCGCGTTCAAGCTGGCGGATATGGCCACAGAGGTGGAAGCCGCCAAACTATTGGTCTATCAGGCTGCTGCGTTGGTTGAGCAAGGGTCCCCGAGTAGCAAGGAAGCATCGATGGCCAAAATGTATGCGTCGAAAACGGCACGGAAAACCGCTATCGAAGCTGTACAGATTTACGGCGGCTACGGTTACACGGAAGATTATCCGCTTGAACGCTTTTTCCGTGATGCCAAAGTAACCGAAATTTATGAAGGCACCAATGAAATCCAGCACAAAGTGATTGCGAAAAATTTACTTGATCCGAAAAAATGACATGACAACATCAATGCCGTTTTCACATTCAAAGGGGGAAACAGACAATGAATTTTCAACTGACTGAAGAACAGGAAATGCTGCGGAAAATGATTCGCGATTTTGCCGAAAACGATGTCGAACCGACGGCAGCAGAACGTGATGAGGAAGAACGGTTTGACCGGGCTATTTTTGACAAAATGGCCGAACTCGGACTGACCGGGATCCCATGGCCGGAAGAATACGGTGGAATCGGGGCGGATTTCGTCAGCTATTGTATTGCGGTCGAAGAATTATCCAGGGTGTGCGCATCAACCGGTGTGACATTGTCAGCCCATCTATCACTTGCCAGCTGGCCGATTTATCAATACGGCAACGAAACGCAGAAGAAAACGTTTCTGCACCGCCTCGCGACCGGAGAAGCACTCGGGGCCTATGCGCTTTCCGAGCCGGGGTCCGGTAGTGATGCGGCCAGCATGAAAACTATCGCGAAAAAAGAGGGTAATGATTACATATTAAACGGCAATAAAGTCTGGATCACGAACGGCGGTGTGGCAGATATTTACATCGTGTTCGCCATGACCGATCCCGAAGCAGGTCATAAAGGCATCAGCGCATTTATTGTTGAAAAAGGAACGGACGGCTTCACATTCGGCAAGAAGGAAAAGAAACTTGGTATCCGGTCCTCTCCGACAACAGAACTTATTTTTGAAAATTGTCGCATCCCGCAGGAAAATTTGCTTGGTGAAGAGGGGCAAGGCTTCAAAATTGCCATGTCCACACTGGATGGCGGTCGTAACGGGATTGCCGCCCAGGCGCTCGGAATCGCACAGGGGGCATTGGACGCGGCTGCTGATTACGCGAAAGAACGCGAACAATTCGGCAAACCGATCGCCGCCAACCAAGGCATTTCGTTCAAGTTGGCCGATATGGCAACTGAAGTAGAGGCATCCCGTCTATTAACCTATCAGGCAGCCTGGCTGGAATCAGAAGGGCAATCGTACGGAAAAGCCTCTGCTATGTCGAAGCTGTTTGCCGGGGATGCCGCTATGCGGATTACGACTGAAGCCGTGCAGGTATTTGGCGGCTATGGCTACACGAAAGACTATCCGGTTGAGCGCTACATGCGCGATGCCAAAATCACGCAAATTTATGAAGGCACCAACGAAATCCAGCGACTGGTGATTGGTCGAATGCTGACGAAGTAAACGGCCTCGTCAGCAGCCAGTAACGTGCGGCGTGCGCATCAACTCGAGCAGGATCGCACTCAACTCGAGCGAGCGCAGCCGCCACTCGAGCGGGATCGCGCTCAACTCGAGCGAGCACAGCCGCCACTCGAGCGGGATTGCGCCCAACTCGAGCGAGCGCAGCCGCCACTCGAGCGACACACGCAACGATTCGCGCGTGAATTTAGAAAGGATGTTCCAGCTATGCACCAACTTGTTGAACAGATGAAGCAAAACGACATACGCGCGCTGGCCCGGGCGATCACTATGGTGGAAAATGATCATCCGGATAAGCTCGACATGCTGAGTGATGTATTTGCCAGTAAAACCCAAGCTCGCTATGTCGGCATTACCGGGTCACCCGGGGCGGGGAAAAGTTCGCTGGTGAACCGGCTGATCACCCATATCCGCAACGAAGGCATGACGGTTGCGGTGATTGCGGTCGATCCGACGAGCCCGTTCAGCGGTGGTGCATTGCTTGGCGACCGTGTGCGTATGAATGAGCATTTCACCGATGCTGGTGTCTATATCCGTAGTATGGCCACGCGCGGTAGTCTGGGAGGTCTGGCTCGGGCAACCAAAGATGCGGTCCGAATTTGTGATGCGTACGGATTTGATGTGGTGATCGTGGAAACGGTCGGAGTCGGCCAGTCGGAGCTCGACATTATGAAAATTGTCGACACAACAGCTCTTGTGCTGACACCGAACAGTGGTGATGTGCTGCAGATTTTCAAGGCGGGAATCATGGAAATTGCCGACTTGTTTGTCATTAACAAAGCAGATCTCGAGGGCGTGGGAAAGCTGCGGGCATTGCTGAAAGAGTTGGTCATGATGACAGCCAAGGAAACGTATGGAAACCCGATCGTTAAAACCATCACAACGGAAAACAAAGGCATCGACAAGTTCTGGGAACAAATCCGGAACCATCAGCATTATTTATACACGACAGACGAAGGGCATAAACGCCGGAAACAGCAGCAGGAGCTGGAAGTCTATGAATTAATCCGGGAAGAAATCTGGCGTGATGTCAAAGCATACGCCGAGCAAACAGACGTGATAATCGAAGCGGACGATGATCCGTACCGGCGTGCACAGGACATATTTGACGATTGGAAAAGGAAAGGGGGCAATTAAATGACGCATAACCAGGTCGTTTCCTCTATCAAGGACACCGACCTTGTGGAGAAACGGCGCAATCAGATGATCCAGGGAGCGATCACCCTGTTCAAGGAAAAAGGTTTCCACCGGACGACGACACGCGAGATCGCGAAGGAATCGGGATTCAGCATCGGAACGCTCTACGAATATATTCGAACGAAAGAGGATGTCCTGTTTCTCGTGTGCGATGCGATCTATGAGCAGGTGGGAGCGCGTCTGGAAGCAGCCATCGACTGGCAGAATCCTTCCGTTGCCACCCTGGAAAAAGTCGTGGCGTCCTACTTTCATCTGATGGACGACATGCAGGAAGAAGTGCTCATCATGTATCAGGAAGTCAAGTCGCTGAAAAAAGAGACGAAAGCATACGTCATGCAGAAGGAACGGGACATGGTCGCCATGCTACAAAAAGTCATCGTCACCTGTCTGCCGGAGCCGATTGCCGAGCGGGATGCTGCCCTTATCGCCAACAATATTTTCGTTCAGGGCCAGATGTGGGGCTTTAGAAGGTGGATGCTGCAGAAACAATTCACCCTGAAAACGTATATTGACAGGCAGATCCATTTTCTGCTCGAATCTCTACCGATCGACACGGCGGCCGATGAAAAGCTGAATTAGGCAGCTATTTTAAAGAGGAGGGTTCTCATGGAACACGTTCAGGTTTATAAACCGGTCAACCCCGTCCGGTTTGTAACGGCCTCGAGTCTATATGACGGGCATGATGCATCGATTAACATTATGCGGCGGATTCTGCAGTCGAGCGGTGCTGAAGTCGTTCATCTCGGACATAATCGTTCAGTAGAAGAAGTCGTCTATGCGGCGATTCAGGAAGACGCCCAGGGCATTGCTATCTCATCTTATCAAGGAGGGCATGTCGAGTATTTTAAATATATGATCGATCTGCTTAATGAATTGGGAGCTGAGCATATCAAGGTTTACGGCGGTGGTGGTGGCGTCATCATCCCGAGGGAAATCAAGGAACTCGAGGATTATGGCGTATCACAGATTTTTTCGCCGGACAATGGCCGGGAAATGGGGCTGCAGGGCATGATCAACAACATGCTTGAAGAATGCGACTTTCTGCCGCCGGTCGCCCTGGATAAAGAACGGGAAAAACTGGTGTCCGGTGAGCGTCAGGCCGTGGCCCGGCTGATTACCTATATTGAAAACAACACCGCTGATGCGGCGAAAAACACCGTGCTGGATCAATTGCATACCCAATCGAATCATGCGCCGGTACTCGGTATTACCGGAACAGGCGGTGCTGGTAAAAGCTCGCTGACCGATGAATTGATCCGCCGGTTTATCAACGAAATCCCGAATAAAAAAATCGCCATCATTTCCATCGATCCGACGAAAAAGAAAACCGGCGGCGCGCTGCTCGGTGACCGGATTCGGATGAATGCGATTTTCACTGATCGGGTTTACATGCGGTCACTAGCAACACGGGGGTCCCGAGATGAATTGTCCCAGTCACTCCAGGATGTGATTGCGGTTCTCCGTGCGTCACAATATGACTTCATTATTGTTGAAACGAGCGGTATTGGCCAGGGGGATGCCGCGATCACCGATGTGACCGATCTGTCCATGTATGTGATGACCTCCGAATTCGGGGCCCCGTCGCAACTGGAGAAAATCGACATGATTGATTTTGCCGATTTCATTGTCATTAACAAATTTGAGCAAAAAGGCTCCGAGGATGCCCTGAATCAGGTCCGGAAACAATACGAGCGCAGCCACTTGCTGTTCGGCCAGGATAAGGAAAAGTACCCGGTGTTCGGCACGATTGCCAGCCAGTTTAACGATGCCGGCACTAATGCCCTATTTGCTTCCATGGTTGATATACTAAACGAAAAACATGGCTGGGATGAGACAATCGACTTTGAACGGCACAAAATTGCCGAAAAACAAAACATGATCATTACGAACGAGCGGCGCCATTACTTGCGGGAAATTGCCCAGCACGTGCGTAGCTACCACGACAAAACCGAAAAACAAAGCGATATCGCGCGAAAACTTTACCAGCTCAACGGTGCCAAAGCAGCACTTGAAGATGAGGCGGCTATCAATGTTATTGATCAGGCGATTCAAACAAATGCGGAACAACTGGATCCCGAGGCGAAGAAACAGCTTGATAACTGGGCTGACTTGAAAGACAAATACAGTCAGGACAAAATGACCTTTCCAATCCGCCATAAAACGATTGAAATGGATCTGACGACTGAATCGATCTCTGGGCTAAAAATCCCGAAAGTCCTTTTGCCGGCATACATGGACTGGGGCGACCGCCTCACCTGGCTGATGAAGGAAAATGTACCAGGTTCCTTCCCGTTCACAGCAGGTGTGTTTCCGTTTAAACGCGAAGGCGAAGACCCGACCCGCCAATTCGCCGGTGAAGGTACACCCGAACGAACGAATCGACGTTTCCATTATTTATCCAAGGACAGTGAGGCAAAACGACTGTCCACCGCGTTTGATTCTGTCACGCTTTACGGGGAAGACCCGGCACCACGGCCGGATATTTACGGCAAAGTCGGGGAAAGCGGCGTTAGTATTTGTACATTGGATGATATGAAAAAACTGTATGACGGCTTTGACCTGACTGATCCGAAAACGTCGGTTTCCATGACGATTAACGGGCCGGCCCCGATTATTTTGGCGATGTTTTTCAATACAGCGATCGATCAGCAGCTGTCGACATTCAAGGAAGAAAACGGCCGTGAGCCGAGTCGGGAGGCGTATGAACAGCTAAGGGATGAGACGATTTCCGTAGTGCGCGGAACCGTTCAAGCTGATATTTTGAAAGAAGATCAGGGTCAGAATACGTGCATTTTTTCCACGGAATTTGCACTGCGCATGATGGGCGATATCCAGCAATACTTTATCGATAAACATGTGCGCAACTATTACTCGGTATCGATCTCCGGCTATCACATTGCCGAGGCCGGTGCCAACCCGATCACGCAGCTCGCGTTTACGCTAGCGAATGGCTTCACGTATGTCGAATATTATTTGAGCCGCGGTATGGATGTGAATAAGTTTGCGCAAAATCTGTCGTTCTTCTTTTCCAATGGCCTTGATCCGGAATACACCGTAATTGGCCGGGTTGCCCGCCGGATTTGGGCGATTACGATGCGTGATAAATACGGTGCGGATGAGCGGAGTCAGAAGCTGAAGTACCACATCCAGACATCCGGCCGTTCACTGCACGCCCAGGAAATTGATTTCAATGATATCCGGACGACACTGCAGGCATTGCTCGCCATTCAGGATAATACGAATTCCTTGCATACCAATGCTTATGATGAGGCCATCACCACACCTACCGAGGAATCGGTTCGCCGTGCCATGGCTATCCAGATGATCATCAATAAAGAGTTTGGCTGGACAAAAACCGAAAACGCGCTGCAAGGATCGTTTATCGTGGAAGAACTGACCAATCTTGTGGAGGAAGCGGTTTTACAGGAATTTGAAAAAATGAATGACCGTGGCGGTGTGCTCGGGGCGATGGAACGGCAATACCAACGCGGCAAAATTCAGGAAGAATCCCTGTATTATGAAGGGAAAAAGCATTCCGGTGAGCTGCCGATCGTCGGGGTGAACACGTACGTCAACCCGAACCCGCCGTCAGAAGATCAGATTGATTCGATGGAGCTCGCCCGTGCGTCCAACGAGGAAAAAGAGCATCAGATCAGTGAACTGCACAAATTCCAGCAGGCCCATCAAGCGCATACGAACGACGCACTCAATCGCCTGAAAGAGGTGGCGGCATCCGGAGGCAACATTTTTGCCGAATTGATGGAAACGGTAAAAGTGGCCAGTCTCGGTCAGATTACGAATGCACTTTACGAAGTCGGCGGTCAGTACAGACGGAACATGTAACAACAAGCGTTCAGATGCGCCGGTCGGATTGTAGGGATTAGGGCGACATTGTGGATTCCTTTAAGATGGCAAGAAGTCGGATTAGGGGGGAACTGGGGACATAACCCGGTTCCCTGCTTTTTCTCTTTATGAAGCTTGTGGGCGCCCCTTTTTGGCAAGTGCAACGGTGATGTGAAAAAAATAAAAAACACGAAAAGCCCCTTTACTAAAAGTTAACGAAACATCCATCGTTAATAAATCCTCGTTTCCGCAGACATCATTCTTTTTTTCCTTATGGTTTATGCTGGCATAATCTCCTCATTTTTGTTTATAATGAATGGTACGATTCAGGCACTGTATAACGCTAGGAAACATTAATGGATCAGGCGGCGTAGTCTGATTTTGAAGACCTTGCAGGAAAAACGTCCGGACTCGCTGACAGACGCGAGCCCAGTGTTTTTCCAATGAAATATATGGAAAAGGGAGTGCGGTATCGTGAGCTTGCAAAATTACAGCCGCGAAGAACTTGAAGTCACATCACTGCTTGAACTGGCACATGCGCTTTTGTCGGATGAAAAGAAGGCATTTAATTTCAATCAACTTTATGACAAAGTCACCGAGCTGAAAGGATTTACAGACGAACTGAAACAAACGTACATTGCCCAGTTTTATACCGATCTGACAATTGACGGCAGATTTCTGACGACCAGCCCGGGCATATGGGGACTGAAACGCTGGTATCCGGTGGAACAGATGGATGAAGTGGCCGCCGCCACACCAAAGAAAAAGAAAACAAAAGCGAAAAAGAAAAAGAATGAAACGGTTCCCCGTGAGGAGCCTGAAGAAGGCGAACCGGACGTTCCGGACGACAATGTCGAAGTCCTAACCGGTACGTTTGAAGACGAAGTCCTGAGTGAAGATGAACTTGAGGCGAATCCCGGTTTTGATGATGAAGCGGATGACGTGGACGAATTTGACGATGACGAGGAAGAAGCCGATGATGCTAAAGCAGAAGAGGGTAAAGAAGACGATAACTGACATGAATCCCCTGCTGTTTTGGAAGGCAGGGTTTTTACAGGACGTGAATCGAAGGGGCGCAGTTCGGTTCCTTACGTTGAAAAGTCTTTTTGATCAACCTCTTAAATATTCGCTTGACTTTTTAGAAGCGGATGCGTACAATTTTTATTGGGCTCGCTAAATTCGTAAACATCCGGCGCTCCCCCTGCATAAAGGGGGAGCGCTTTTTGTTTTTTGGACAGGGCTTACGGCTGAAACGGTAATGAACGGATTCCGGCATCAGCAGGGCTCTGTGTTTTTTGATGTTTAACTTTCAGCGTACGATATAACCTAATTACAGATTTACCCCGCATGTAACGGACAATAATCCCCCCACAAAACGGGGGGGATAACTGTCCGTAAATGTCCGATTCGGTTCGGGCCTGCACGATGCAGGTCACAAAGACGTTGCAACAGGACAAGGAAAGCTACGACAGCAATACATCGCACGAAGAAAAAGTGCTTTCCTTTTTCGAGGACGTTGCGAACTTAGCCTTTGTTCGGGCCTGCAGGATGTAGGTCACAAAGGCGTTGCAACAGGACGTTGCGAACTTAGCCTTTGTTCCTTAAAACCAGCGGGTGAATGAAGTTTCACTTTACAAGCCGATCCAACAAAAACCAACATAGAAAGAAGAGGGATGAATCTTGACGAAGTACATTTTTGTGACGGGTGGTGTGGTGTCATCACTCGGGAAAGGCATCACGGCTGCATCACTCGGAAGACTTTTGAAAAATCGGGGATTGAAGGTGACCATTCAAAAATTTGACCCGTATATTAACGTTGACCCCGGTACGATGAGCCCGTATCAGCATGGGGAGGTTTTTGTAACCGAGGATGGTGCGGAAACTGATCTGGACCTGGGGCATTATGAGCGTTTTATCGATATAAATTTAAATAAATACAGCAATATTACAACTGGTAAAGTGTATTCCAGCGTCATCAAGAAAGAGCGCCGCGGTGATTACCTTGGTGGGACGGTTCAGGTGATTCCGCATATTACTAACGAAATTAAGGAGCAGGTATTCCGGGCCGGTCAGGAAACGAAGGCGGATGTCGTCATCACGGAAATTGGCGGAACGGTCGGGGATATCGAGTCGTTGCCGTTTCTTGAGGCTATCCGGCAAATTAAAAGTGACATCGGCCGGGAACATGTCATGTATATTCATTGCACGCTTGTACCTTATATCAAAGCGGCCGGTGAAGTGAAAACAAAACCGACCCAGCACAGTGTGAAGGAATTGCGCTCGTTGGGGATCCAGCCTGACGCCATTGTATTGCGTTCGGAGCTGCCGATCAGTGAAGGCATGAAAGAAAAAATAGCGCTGTTCTGTGATACGGATAAACAAGCGGTCATCGAAATGCTTGATGCAGATACACTGTACCAAGTGCCGATGGCTTTGAAGGAACAGCAGCTTGATCAGCTGACTTGTGATCATCTCGGACTGCATTGTGATGAAGCGGACATGCGTGAATGGGAGAAGCTGCTGGCCAGTGTGCGGCATTTGCCCGACACAACGGTCATCGGGCTCGTCGGCAAATATGTGGAACTGCCTGATGCTTATTTGTCCGTCGCAGAAGCCTTGAAGCATGCCGGGTTTGCTTATGATACCGATGTTCAAATTAAATGGATTAACTCAGAAAAACTGGATAATCGATCCATTGCCAGTGAATTAGAAGACGTAGATGGTGTGCTCGTTCCCGGTGGTTTCGGCGACCGAGGCATCGAGGGTAAAATTGCGGCGATCCGCTATGCTCGGGAAAATAACATGCCATTTTTGGGTATATGTCTTGGAATGCAGCTGGCGACAGTCGAGTTCGCGCGGAATGTGCTCGGATTGGAAAAGGCCCATTCAGCTGAAATTGACCCATCCACCCCTCATCCGATTATTGATTTATTACCGGAGCAGAAAAACATTGCCGATTTGGGTGGTACACTGCGGCTGGGGAGCTACCCGTGCAAATTGACGGACGGCACGAAAACGAAACAGGCATATGGGCAAGAGGAATTGGTGTATGAGCGTCATCGGCACCGCTATGAATTCAATAATGATTACCGGGAACAGCTGCGTGAAAACGGTATGCTTCTTTCCGGTACAAGCCCTGATGGCCGGTTGGTTGAAACGATCGAAATCACTGATCACCCATGGTTTGTCGCCTGCCAGTTCCATCCGGAATTCAAATCACGCCCGAACCGTCCGCAAGCGTTGTTTCATGGATTTGTCGGTGCGGCACATCAAGCTGGAAAATAACCCTTATTAAATCGACGGTTGAACGCCGCCGCCATTTATGGCAGCGGCGTTTTTCGCCCAAAGCTAAGATAGTATAAAATGTTGGACGACGTTTTAATACCGAACTTGGCTAATGCGCCGTTTTTTTCCAATCCGACCTCTGACCTCTGGCATCTGAAAAGACGAGGTGGCAGCCGCGTTTTGCTATCTATGCGATAAAGAGAACATTTGTTCACCTATTGGGACACAAATTTTATAATAAATCGCATGGTTCCCCCGGCTTTGACCATTTTTCAACACGAATTCTGTTCTTTAAAAAGAAGGATTTTCCAAGATTTTATCGAATACTAGTAATGGATGCACTTTGGAATTTATGTTGATAGGGGGAGAGGCCAAAAATGACTAAAAAGATATTAGTGGCTGATGACCAGCCCGGAATCCGCATGTTATTAAAAGAAGTTTTCATAGATGAAGGGTATGATGTGACAACGGTCGAAACAGGCAAGGAAGCACTCGACCGAATCTATGCCGGGTCATTTGATTTGCTGGTACTGGATTATAAATTGCCGGTTGTCGATGGTGTCGACGTGCTAAAGCAATTGGAAAATGACCGTGTCGTCATCCCAGCAATCGTCATGAGCGGGCTTGCTGACGATATGAAGAGCGCGTTAAAGCAATCACGAATCGTCGATGAAATATTTGCCAAACCATTCAATATTCAAGAAGTTAGCCGCAGTGTCAATCATTTATTGGGCGGACGCTGCCACCTGGACTCATCATAAAATAGGTTAAACAATGCAGCAGAAATAACAGGTCTTGCTGCATTTTTGATTGGCAGATATGACGGGCTAATCCGTACTGCTGCTTGCGCCTTTACGTTCTTGTTGGTATTCTAATACTGTAGGATTTTTAGTTTTTTCAGAGGAACAACATGCCACTTGTATCGATGAAATGCGCGAAAAGGGTCAAGCACCTGGCTGTGCAACCGGCCAGCTTGATTAAACAATCCGGAAGATGCCCGGACCATTCCTAACAAGGCTGAATAAGAGACATCCCCCGCCTTGGGTATATCAGAAAGCGCCGGAACTATATGGGCGATTTTACATCGAGTGGCCATGGTCATGCACTTATGAAGGCATATTGGGACAACTGTGAAGGCAGGCATTTTTGGCAATTCAATCAACATTTAGAAAAGGGAGGGGAAAGCAGATGAAATTTTTTCTCGATTCTGCAAGTATTGATGAGATTCGGTCAGTAAATGAACTCGGCATTCTAGCGGGTGTGACAACCAATCCAAGTCTTGTTTCCAAGGAAGGGGTTTCCTTTCATGATCGGCTGAAGGAAATTACCAGTGAGGTCTCCGGTTCTGTCAGTGCGGAAGTCATTTCCGAAGATGCTGAGGGCATGATTAAAGAAGGGAAGGAACTGGCGGCCATCGCGCCGAATGTTACGGTTAAAGTACCCATGACATTGGAAGGACTGAAAGCCGTTAAAGCATTCAGTGATCTGAATATCAAAACAAACGTCACCCTGGTTTTTAACGCTAATCAGGCGCTCTTGGCAGCTCGTGCGGGCGCGTCCTATGTATCACCATTCCTTGGACGGCTGGACGATATCGGACATGATGGTATGGATTTGATTGCCACGATTTCTTCCATTTTTGACCGGCACGGTATTAGCACGGAAATCATTGCCGCATCGATCAGGCATCCATTGCATGTGACTGATGCAGCCGCCAATGGTGCTCACATTGCAACCATTCCATACAAGGTAGTTGCTCAGCTCGTAAAACATCCTTTAACGGATCAGGGGATTGAGAAATTCCTGGCTGACTGGAATAAGCAGCAATAAATGCATAAAACTGGTAAAAGCGCATAAAGTAGACAGAAAAGCGAAGGCGTTCGCTGCTGCTGGCTAAACGTGGCATGTCAATCGCCAACGTCTGCACTGGCATGTCCTGTGCTTCGCGACCGGGTGGTAAAGTGGAGGAAAAACTGATCAGGGTGGAAGTGTACGTCAAGAAGCGGGGTGCTGCAAATGCAAAAAATTTTAATTGAGGGCGGCCATTTATTAAATGGCAAGGTACACATCAATGGGGCGAAAAACAGTGCTGTTGCCCTGCTGCCTGCTGCCCTTTTGGCTGATTCCCACGTGATGATCGAGGGATTGCCGAACATATCGGATGTCTATACACTCGGCGATTTGCTGGAGGAAATTGGCGGCAATGTCAGCTGGGATGGGCAGACCGTTCATGTCGATCCGGAAAATATGGTGTCGATGCCGCTGCCGAACGGCAAAGTGAAGAAGCTTCGTGCCTCCTACTATTTTATGGGTGCTATGCTCGGAAAATTCAAGCAGGCGGTCATTGGCCTTCCAGGCGGCTGTCATCTGGGTCCACGCCCGATTGATCAGCATATTAAAGGGTTTGAGGCACTGGGAGCCAAAGTGACCAATGAACAAGGGGCGATTTATCTCCAAGCCGATGAGCTGCATGGAGCCCGGATTTATCTTGACGTGGTCAGTGTCGGGGCGACCATCAATATTATGCTTGCTGCTGTGAAAGCTAAAGGCAAAACGATCATTGAAAATGCCGCGAAAGAGCCGGAAATCATCGATGTGGCGACACTGTTGACGAACATGGGCGCCAATATCAAGGGTGTTGGCACAGATGTGATCCGGATTGAAGGCGTTCCATCATTGCATGGCTGTCAGCACACGATTATTCCGGACCGGATTGAGGCTGGTACATATGCCATTGCTGCGGCGGCACAAGGCAATGAAGTAATGATTGACAATGTGATCCCGCAGCATCTGGAACCCTTGCTGGCCAAGCTGGAAGAGATGGGTGTTACCGTGGAGCAACAAGATGAGCAGCTGTACATCGCACCAAAGGAGCCACTCAAAAGCGTGGATGTGAAAACCCTGGTCTATCCCGGCTTCCCGACAGACCTGCAGCAGCCGTTCACATCCTTATTGACGAAAGCCGTCAATACAGGGGTCGTGACGGATACGATCTATTCCGCCCGGTTGAAACATATCGACGAATTGCGCCGTATGAATGCTGCCATCAAAGTGGAAGGCGGTTCGGCCATTGTGACCGGGCCAATCCAGCTGAAAGGCGCAAAGGTTAAAGCAAGTGATTTAAGGGCCGGTGCATCGCTTATCATTGCCGGGCTGATGGCCAATGGCGTGACAGAGATTACCGGTGTGGAACATATTGACCGTGGCTATGAACAAATAACCGAGAAATTAAGCAGTCTTGGCGCCAACGTATGGCGGGAAGAAATGACCGAGCAGGAAATTGCCCAATTTCAAGATTCCTGACTAGATCCGGACGTTATCGTGAAATGGGCCAAAAGCCGTTTCACCGCCCATCGCCGGTATCATACCGGCTTAACTGAAATAGAGACAAAAGAGTAGGAAAATCCCTCATATGTAAATCCTTTTGGGATGAGGATACTTTAAACAAAGGAGAGGGAAATATGGAAAGAAGTTTATCAATGGAACTCGTTCGCGTTACCGAGGCGGCAGCACAGTCATCAGCACGCTGGATGGGACGCGGGAAAAAGAATGAGGCGGATGATGCGGCCACATCAGCTATGCGTGATGTGTTTGATACGATTCCGATGCAGGGAACGGTTGTCATCGGTGAAGGCGAGATGGACGAAGCGCCCATGTTGTATATAGGTGAAAAACTGGGCACCGGCTCCGGTCCGAAAGTGGATGTCGCTGTGGATCCGGTGGAAGGAACCAATATTGTGGCACAAGGCACGTGGAATGCGTTGGCTGTCATTGCCATTGCCGATGCAGGTAAAATGCTGCATGCCCCTGACATGTACATGAAAAAAATTGCTGTCGGTCCCGATGCAGTCGGCAAAATCGATGTCAACGCCTCCACGTTGGACAATTTAAAAGCGGTTGCCGCGGCGAAAAATAAAGCCGTTGAAGATGTGCTGGCCATTGTGCTCGACCGGCCGCGTCATGCCGAATTAATTGAGGAAATCCGCGCTGCCGGGGCACGCATCAAGCTGATTTCGGACGGGGATGTGGCGGCCGCCATGAATACGGCCTTCGACGATACGGGTGTGGATATTTTAATGGGCATTGGCGGCGCTCCCGAAGGCGTTCTCAGTGCCGCAGCGTTGAAATGCCTGGGCGGTGAAATTCAGGGCAAGCTGATGCCGTCCAATGATCAGGAAATTGAACGCTGTCACCGGATGGGGATACCCGATTTGGATAAAGTGTACTATATGGATGATTTCTGTGGCGGTGATGATGCCATTTTTGCCGCTACTGGTATTACTGATGGCGAATTGCTGCAGGGCGTCCAGTTCAAAGGGACAAAAGCCACCACCCAATCCGTTGTGATGCGTGCCAGAAGCGGAACGGTCCGATTCATTGACGGCAAACACAGCCTTAAGAAGAAACCGAACCTCGTCATTCAGCCTTAATGGCCGGACGTTTGATAATATAAAGTGAAACGTCATTCAGCGGGATGCTTCTTCCCGCTGATATTAAGGAACAAAGGCTAAGAACGCCACCCCGTGCGGCAACGCCTTTGTGACCTGCATCGTGCAGGCCCGAACCGAATCGGACATTTCGGTCAGTTAGCCGCCGTTTTCAGGCGGGTTAATGACCGTTACATGCGGGAGAACAGGAAGCCGGTTTCCCACACCGGCTTCCTTAATCTATTGGGCTGTTTTTGGTAGGATGGTTATGCATAGCCAAAAATGTTGGAAATAGTATTGAATCTTAGCCCATAAAAGGGTATGATGGATATGTTTATAAAGAGGCCTAATAGGCAATGATATTAGAAAATAGGAAAACTTCCATTCTAGCTTCCTACAATTTCTTCCTATAGTGACAAACCTTTCAGATAGAAAGCGATACATTCACAATTCTTACGATGCAAAAAGTGCGGTTCAAAAATGAGGATATACGATTTTTTGGACAACCTTTAAAAAAGAATAGGTGTGGTGATCTAATGGCATCATTAACGATTTCCCAGCTGGAGACATTAACGTTAAAAGAGATTTATGCGCTCGCTCGGGAATATAAAGTCTCATATTATGCAAAACTGACAAAAAAAGAGCTGATTTTTGCGATTTTAAAAGCACAGGCTGAACAAGACGGTTATTTATTTATGGATGGTATTTTGGAAATTATCCCCTCGGAAGGATTCGGTTTTCTCCGTCCCATCAATTATTCTCCAAGTGCTGAAGATATTTACATTTCCGCATCACAAATCCGCCGTTTTGATTTACGAAATGGGGATAAAGTATCCGGCAAAGTGCGTCCACCTAAAGAAAACGAACGCTACTATGGTTTGTTGCATGTTGACGCGGTAAACGGCGAGGATCCGGAAACGTCAAAAGAACGCGTCCATTTTCCAGCCCTGACCCCATTGTATCCAGACCGACTCATGCAGCTTGAGCGGGAGACGAAAAATCTGTCCACCCGTATCATTGATTTGATGACACCGGTCGGCTTTGGGCAACGCGGCTTGATTGTGGCACCGCCAAAAGCCGGTAAAACCGTGTTGCTGAAAGGAATTGCCAACAGCATCTCGGCCAATCATCCGGAGGCCAAATTGATTATTCTGCTGGTGGACGAGCGTCCGGAAGAAGTCACGGATATTGAACGATCAGTGCATGAGGATGTCGATGTGGTCAGTTCAACCTTTGATGAAGTGCCGGAAAGTCATATCAAAGTATCCGAGCTGGTTCTGGAACGGGCGATGCGCCTGGTGGAACATAAGCGCGATGTGATTGTATTGATGGACAGTATCACACGACTGGCACGCGCCTACAACCTTGTTATTCCCCCAAGTGGCCGTACGCTTTCCGGCGGTATTGATCCGGCAGCCTTCCACCGACCGAAGCGCTTTTTTGGGGCAGCACGGAATATTGAAGAAGGTGGCAGTTTCACAGTACTCGCGACGGCCTTGATTGATACCGGATCACGGATGGATGATGTGATTTATGAGGAATTTAAAGGAACAGGCAACATGGAACTGCACCTTGACCGCAGTCTCGCCGAGCGCCGGATTTTCCCAGCAATCGATATCCTGAAGTCAGGTACGCGTAAGGAAGAACTGCTCGTTTCAAAAGACCATCTTGATAAAATCTGGGCCATCCGCAAAACGATGCAAGATAACCATAACTTCCTTGACCGCTTCTTGAGACGGTTACGTGCAACGAAGAACAACGACGAGTTTTTCCAGCAGATGGAGGACGAAATGAAGCGGAAAGGGACGAAAGTGTAAGCCGTTTACAGGGCATTCGGCGGGCTAGCCCTTCCCTGATTTTGGTTGAGGCTTTCAATACCGAAATCGGTTGGTCCGCCGATTTCTTCAAGTCTGACTTCCGGCCTCTGACCTCTAGAAAAACGAGGCGGGAGCCCAGTTTTTCTTAGCTATTGCAATCACAATGTGTCGCTGTTATAATCTTTTTATGTGAGTTCAAGGTTTATAACCTGTTACGTCTCTTACAATAACTCTGAATGCATAAGGATTCAGGGCAAAAGGAGTGGAAAGATATGAAACAAGAGATCCATCCGGAATACCGTAAAGTTGTTTTCCTGGATACAAGCTCGGACTATAAATTCCTGAGTGGTTCAACACAGACATCCGAAGAAACAATCGAATGGGAAGATGGCAACACATATCCGCTTATCCGTGTTGAAATCAGCTCAGCTTCACACCCATTCTACACAGGAAAACAAAAAGCCGACAAAGCCGGCGGACGTGTAGACCGATTCAAGCGTAAATATAATATGAAGTAAAAAGTGGCATGTGGCGACATGCGTAGGTAAGAACCCTTAGTGCGCATGCTTTTGGCGCGCGTCGTGTTGATGGCTTACGTCACAAGCCGCTAGCACACGGAACTGGATTAAATAACAGATGAGGCAATCAAACCTCGTTTCTATGAAAAACAGGCAATCTGTCTACACATTGCCTGTTTTTTCACTTTAACCGGCGGTAAGGCCGCATCGGTTACATATCCCCGCAACATGTATTTAAAATCATGAAACGGGCCTGAATCATTGAAATACGATCTTGAAGGGAGTTCCCTATCATGCATGTTATGACACAAAGTGGCTGGATAGAAGTGATTTGCGGCAGCATGTTTTCCGGAAAGTCCGAGGAGCTGATCCGCCGTGTTCGCCGGGCAACTTATGGCAATCTGTCCGTCCGTGTTTTTAAGCCGGCCATCGACGACCGGTATACAGATGAGTCGGTTGTGTCTCATAATGGTACAACTGTTATGGCGCGTCCTATGAAAACTGCAGCTGATATCATGGCCTATTTGCGCCAGCATCAAGTGGATGTTGTCGGCATTGATGAGGCGCAATTTTTTGATGACCACATTGTGCCGGCTGCCAATGAGCTGGCTAATAAAGGCATCCGCGTGATTGCAGCGGGGCTTGACACAGACTTTCGCGGGGAACCATTCGGCCCGATGCCTGAGCTGATGGCCCAAGCTGAATCGGTGTCCAAGCTGAATGCGATTTGCCCGGTATGCGGATCGCCGGCCAGCCGCACCCAGCGTTTGATTGACGGCAAACCGGCTTCCTATAACGACCCAGTTATCATGGTGGGCGCCTCGGAATCATATGAACCGCGCTGCCGCCACCATCATGTCGTGCCGGACAAGCCCAATAACCGTGAAAACGACATCCGGGCCATTTCGGAATAGTAGGCCTGTCAGAGAGTGCTTCGGCGCTCTTTTTTTATGCTGGAAACAGCAGTGTGGCCGAAAAATCTTGCGAAGCGTCCACCGAGTAAGCTGCGAGTTGCGAGGAGTGCCGCTTCACCGAGAAACTTGCAACACGACGAGCAATCTTTTCTGCGAGGAGCGTATGCCTCACCGAAATTGCTACTAACGTGACGAGCACCAAGCAAAGCTTCACCGAATCCGCTTCAACCTGCGAGGAGCGTATGCCTCACCGAAATGCTACTAACGTGACGAGCACCAAGCATATTTCCGAAGCGGGTTATATACACTTACCATAACATTGTGTTAATTCGGATTTTATTTATTACAAATACTGTTGTCCAAGACTCCTAGAGGCATCCCCCAACCAAAGTCAAGCATCCCCAGCACTGAGGAGTAAAAATTTTTCGAGATAATCCTAAAAATATGAAACCTAAAATATGGAAATTATGGTATAATATAACAAATGGGAATGTTATTATACCGCATATTTTAGGGGGGGGGTTTTGAG